>CAMWYM010000029.1 GCA_947178475.1 uncultured Clostridium sp.
AATTACGGTATACGATAACCTTGCGCTTTTTGCGGATATTTATATTACGGATTATAAGCGGATAGATGAGGTTTTAGAGGCAGTGGAGCTGGAAAAAAGCAGAAAAAAGAAGGTGGAAAAGCTTTCCAGAGGAATGAAGCAGAGGCTGGTATTTGCAAGAACCATTATTCACAGTCCTGATCTGTTGTTTTTAGATGAACCCACAGCGAATCTGGACCCTGCAACTGCGGAGGAGGTCAGGGGACTGATTAAAAAACTAAATCAGAACGGAACAACGATTTTTCTGACTACCCATAATATGGAGGAGGCGGATGAGCTATGTGACCGGATTGCGCTGTTAAACAAGGGCTCCATTATTGAATCCGGAAGCCCGCAGGAATTAAAGCTGAAATATTCGGAGCATAGAGTAGTGATCACAACAAAGCAGGGAAATACGGAGGTTCCATTAAACCGTGACAAAATGATAGAAGCTTTACAGGTGAATGAGGATATTTTAATGATTCATTCAAAGGAACCAAGCCTTAAAGATGTATTTCTGTCTCTGACGGCAGAATAGTATGGAACTGGAATAGGAGGATAGAGAAAATGAATATAAGAATATTAAAAACATTGATAAAAAAGGATTGTAAAAGCTGTATTTCTAACAAGAATGTACTATTTATGCTGGTGGTACCGGTACTGTTTTGTGTGCTGTATAACTATGTGTTTGAAAATGCAGAGGCGATGACGCCGATGTATACGCTGCAGCTGTGTGCCATTTTTTGCGTTTCCATGATTCCGACAACGGTATTGCCGACAATGATAGCGGAGGAAAAGGAAAAAAATACATTGCGTTCCCTGATTCTGGCAAACGTGAAGGGACAGGAATTTTTGTTTGCAAAGCT
Source organism: uncultured Clostridium sp. (assembly GCA_947178475.1). Classification (GTDB taxonomy): domain Bacteria; phylum Bacillota; class Clostridia; order Lachnospirales; family Lachnospiraceae; genus CAG-590. The sequence goes on from CAMWYM010000029.1 coordinate 885, forward strand.
GATTGTGTGTATGCTTCTTACGCTGGCTGATGCCGTTGCTGTATTTTTTGTAGCGGGCGCCACTGTTAAGAATTTATCGGTATACCTCTTTTCTGTGGCAATTAGCACCGGCGGACTGCTATTTCTCGGAGCGGTTGCAGGTCTTTTGTCAAAGGACCAGACTTCAGCGGGAACAATCGGGTCACCACTTATGATGCTTGCCATGATTCCCCCATTGTTTGCCGATATGAATAAGACGATTGAAAAGATAGCCAAGGTTATGCCGACGACTTCTTTTCAGACAATATTTACAACTTGTATAAAAGGGGAAAGTCTTTTTGTGCGGAATAATGTAATCGCCATGTTAGTCTGTGTGATTTGGATGATTGCCGGATTTATCTTATTTAATATTTTTTATAAGCGGAGGGGAGTTGATTATTAAGGAACTTATTATGAAGAAATGGAATGGTTTAAGAGCTTAAAAGCTTGAATGAAAATGTAAATACAAATATATATATATATATCTTGCATTTTTATTGAAATATGGTATCCTGCATAGTAATGTGCTGCTATGTTCTACAAGAATGGAGGATTTTCATGGAAGATAACAAAAGAATACAATTAACTGACCAAAGACGAACGTTTATTTTTATTAATCTTGTGGTCTCAGGGATTGCAACATCTCTTCTGTCAACGGCGATGACTACAGCGCTGCCCAGTCTGGTGGAATATTTTGGAGTCAGTACTTCTATTGGGCAGTGGGTTACCAGTGGCTATTCTCTTGCTATGGGGATGGTTATGCCGCTGACAGCTTTTCTAATTACACGATTTCCCACCAAAAAGCTGTATATGACCGGAATCGGAGGTTTTATTGTAGGTCTTTTATTCAGTATTTTTTCAGGAAACTTTGGGCTTATGATGGTGGGAAGAGTACTTCAGGCCTGTGGAAACGGAGTTTTATTATCTGCGGCACAGGTCATCATTTTGTCGGTTTATCCTGTGGAGAAAAAGGGAACGATGATGGGTACCTATGGTTTGGCGACAACGGCTGCGCCTATTGTTGCACCCACGATTGCCGGGTTAATGATTGATGTATTTGGCTGGAAATCCATTTTCTATCTGGTTTTGGTAATCATGATAGCTTCTTTTGTTATTTCAGGTGTCGTATTTGAGGATGTGCTGGAGCTTCAGGATAAAAAGTTTGATATTCTTTCCTTTGTAGAAAGCATTTTTGCCTTTGGCGGCATTACTCTGGGTATAGGAAATATCAGCAGCTTCGGGCTGGTCAGTACCCAGGCGGGCATTCCTCTGCTGATTGGTGTTGTGACCTGTGCATTTTTTATTATTCGTCAGTGCAGCTTGGAAAAGCCTTTTCTTGATGTAAAAATTCTGAGTAATCGGAATTACGCTGTAAGTGTGATTTCCAGTATGGTTCTCTATCTGGTAATGATGGGCTCATCTGTAATGATGCCGCTGTATGTCCAGAGCGTCATGGGTTATTCAGCGGTTGTTTCCGGTCTGGTTACGTTGCCTGGTTCTCTTGCAACTGCTGTGATCAGCCCGTTTGCCGGAAGATGGTATGACAAAATAGGAATTAAAAAGATTTTTATGATTGGCTCCGCTGCTCTGGTAATTAGTAATATCGGAATGTTCTTTCTTACTATGAACACGCCGCTCTGGGTTGCCGCTGGTTTCAATGTGGTTCGCAATATTTCCATTGGCAGTCTGATGATGCCTCTGTTGACATGGGGTACCAGCAATGTGAGTCCTCAAAAGGTGGCGGATGCATCTTCCCTTTTGACCTCCTTCCGTACGATTGCCGGGTCTATTGGTTCCGCAGTATTTGTTGGAATTATGACGGTGGTAAGCGCAAACTCGGTGGCAGATTATGGGGATAACGCTCTGATGCACGGTATGAATGTGTCCTTCTTCTGGATGGCGGCTGGTTCAGTGGTGTTGTTAATGATTTCTATTTTTGAGGCAAGAAACGACACCATGACATAGAAAAAGCCTTGTTTCCGAAGAGGAAATGCGTTACAATGCAAGAAGTCAAGAATTAAGTTAAATGCAATACAGAAATGAGGATAAGGCTATGGAATTATGGGATATTTATGACAGTAATAAGCAGCGTACCGGGCATACGATGAAAAGAAATGACTGGTGCCTTCAGGACGGGGAGTATCATTTGACGGTACTGGGTGTTGTGATGAGAACCGATGGCAGGTTTTTAATTACCAAGCGTGTAATGACGAAGGCGTGGGCTCCCGGCTGGTGGGAGGTATCCGGTGGTGCAGTACAGGCTGGAGAGGAGTCTGAGGAGGCTGTAATCCGGGAGGTTAAGGAGGAGACCGGTTTGGACGTGACAAATGCTGACGGCGGGTATGTGTTTTCCTATAAGCGGGACAATCCGGGAGAGGGAGATAACTATTTTGTAGATATTTACCGTTTTGTTATGGATTTTGAGGAAGCTGATGTGAAATTACAGGAGGAAGAGACGGACGGCTTTATGTTGGCGACAGCACAACAGATTAAGGAATTTGCCGAACAGGGGATATTTTTGCATTATGATAGCATCAAACAGGTATTCGAGCGGTAATCCTTATCTGTGTTGGTAATAGAATACGGCAAGCTGGGTCCGATCACGGAGACTCAGCTTTTCCAATATGGAGCTTAAGTAGTTGCGGACAGTACCTTCGCTTAGGAACAGTCTGGCAGCAATCTCTTTGTTGCTGAGTCCTTCTGCTACCAGCGTAATGATATCATATTCCTTTTCGGAAATGTCATAGGAGGCATAGTCAAAGGCTTCAGAAGCCTTGATTAAATCCGGAATCTTAGAGATGATTTCATCACCGTATACGTTTTGTCCGGAGCAGACTGCTTTGAGGGCAGGAACAATATGCTCAAAATTCTGTTTGATAATATATCCCTTTGCCCCAAGCTCCAAAGCTTTGATAATATATTCATCATCCACAAAGGTAGTTAGAAATAATACTTTTGCGGCGGGAAATTCCTGGAGCAGTTCTTCCAGTGCTTCTGTTCCGTTCATTCCCTGCATCCGGATATCCATTAAAAGGACATCTGGAGTGTATTCTTTGTATAGAGGAAGTGCTTGCGAACCGTCATTTCCGATAGCGGCAATCTCAATCATTCCATCTGCTTCTAATATTGTTTTTAACGACATGCAGACCAGCTGGTCATCGTCTATTAGTACCACTCGCATTTTAAATATCTCCTGAAATTCAAATTGGATGCGTTGTCCATCCGGCAGACTGATAAAATTTTTCTCTGCAAGTACTATTATAACATTGTTTGTTTCACGCTACAATCGGAATTATATGCTTGAATTTTAAAGGGGGAAAATCATGGTTTCTGTAACAGGATAGCTGCTTTTTGCTCTGCTGTCATATTTTTCTTGGTAATAATATCATATATTTTATCATCTAATTCACAATCCGTTTTATTGTATTTTGAATGATAAGAACAATGTACATTATTACGGATCACCTCAAAGATATTATCAAGGTTAATAAACTCACCATTAGAATGCCCTAATCCGGTCAGCCTTTTCAGCAGAATATCCATTTTAAGGATATCTTCCTGTGCTTTTACCAATAAAATCATATCTTGTTGGGTCATATCGACTCCTTTCTATATATATCTAGCTAGGTGATTGCGAAACTTTCTATTACTTAGTAATTTTTAATAATCCCCCGACACTTCATCTTTAGAAGTATATTATCAGAAATATTGCGTAAAATCAATAATAGTATTTCATCTTTAGAAGGTTGGAGGCATACATGAAGATTTATTGGAATAAGGAGAATAATTCTAAGAATCTTATTGGACAACGGGTTCGTGAGTTGAGACAGGAGCGAAAGCTATCTCAAAAGGCTCTTGCAGAAAAACTTCAACTTGCAGGGCATGAATTTAGTGATTTAACAGTATTGCGGATAGAACAGGGGACACGATTTGTACCGGATTATGAAGTGGTGGCCTTGGCAGAATTTTTTCAAGTATCCTGTGAATATCTTTTAGGTGTACAGGAAGCAGATAAGCAGTGATTTGTAGGTTTACATAATAGTCACTGCTTTAAAATTGCGAAAGCTCCCAGTGAAAATAAAGAACCTTTATTGCTAAAGGAAAAGGCAGTATTCAGGAAACAGGTTCTTTGGGTATGGATACAAAAATTCGAAATCCCTTCTGTGCATTGATATGAATGATTCCGTGAATGGCATGTACCCGGTCTGTCATATTGGATAGACCAATGCCGTCTGTTTGTGCAGGGGCAGAGGCGGAAGCCGTGGTTCCGTTATCTTCAATTAAAAGCTGGTAGAATCCCGGCAGTTCTTTTACAGCAATGGAAAGCCTGCTTGCATTGCTGTGTTTTATCGTATTGTTCAGAGCCTCTTTTGTAATGGCAAGGAAGCAGTATTTTACCTCTTTTGATATATTTCTTGATATCTGGCAGTCGAATTGTACCGGGCAGAAGGTAAAGCTGCCCACGAGACTGTTCATGGCCTCATATAGGTCGATGGATTCATCGTGCAGATCATGGACACTGTTTCGTATGCTGTCCATGGCATTGTTTAACGTTTCCTTCAATGCTGTCAAATGTGACAGTAATATCTCATCTTTGCATATAGCAAGCAATGCGCCCACCTGTAAGATGGAACGGGAGAGCAGATGTCCTACGCTGTCGTGAATTTCTCTTGCAATTCGGTTGCGTTCTTTTAAGGTGGCAATGTAAATCTGGTCATTCTGGCTTTCCATCAGCTGCTCATTGTGCCGTTTTAACAGCATCTCTTTTTCCACGCTGTTATCCCGAAGCTCTTTTGTCGTTTGCTGTAGCTGTGTGCGGATGCGGTTCTGATAGGAAAGATAAAAGCTCAATGCAATAAGGGAAAATGACAATAAGTTTACATAACTTTGCGAAAGGCTGCAATAGACCAGAATCAGGCTGCAGTAAAGGAATGGCAGCAGATATTGCTGCCGGTAAAAGTAAATATAACAAAATACTGGCAGAAATACGGATAATTCCGGCATGAAAAAACATAATATCAGACTGATGAAACCGATTCGCTGTAACTATCTGGTGTTGCCGGCAGCTATTTCAAAGCAGTAAAGTGAAAACATCAGTGCAAGCAGCATGATATGGAAAGCATCTAATCGTTCAGTGGGAAATAAAAATGTACACAATATAAAAATGATAAAGGATTCTATATAGGTTGACATAATGCACCTCTTAGGAAACTATTAATTGCTGTCAATTAAAATTGTTAATCTTCTTATTTGAGGATATTCAACAATTATTATAGACTATCATAAAAATTACCGTCAACCCTTGAAAACATTAAATTTAAGAAAGTACTTGTATTTTTTCTGTTGTCCGTTACAATTATATATAAGGACACAGGTTCTTTCAATTCTATACAAGAAACGAGGTAATTATATGAGACAGAAACTCGACATAACAGAGGGCATTTTTCCAATGCCGGTTTTAATGGTAGCAACTTACAATGAAGATGGCAGCGTTAATGTGATGAATGCAGCATGGGGCACTATGCAGGAGAGAGGCAATGTTGCTCTCAATTTGACGGAAACACATAAAACAGTAAAAAACATCAAGGCAACTGGTGCATTTACGGTAAGCATTGCTGATGCAGCTCATGTAATTGAAGCAGATTATTTTGGTGTTGTATCAGGCAACAGTGTTTCAAATAAGTTTGAAAACAGCGGGCTTACGGCGAGCAAAGCTGAAATGGTGAATGCACCAGTTATCAACGAATTTCCAATCTGTTTAGAGTGTGAGTTTATCGAATATCAAAGCGAAAAATACGGTTGTGGTGTTATTGGTAAAGTAGTAAATGTTACAGCAGATGAAAGTGTTATGGTTGATGGCAAAATTGACATGTCTTTGGTAAATGCTATCGCATTTGACCCGTACACACATGGCTACTATAAGGTTACAGAAAGAGTAGGCGAAGCATTCAAAGACGGTTTACAACTCAAAAAATAATATTGGCACATCGCAAGGTCTCCCGGCAACGGGAGACCTTGTTTAGATTAGGGAGCATTTCTCCACGATAAGGGGTTATCAGCATAACATAAAGCAAATAATGTGACAATTGTCATGCCTGTTCCTTACATTTTACACTACACATTCTTCTTTGGAGGAAGTAAGATTTAAATTGCCTGATTAGATATAAGATAGGGAGGAAGCAGAAATGATTGTAAAAATTGAAAATCTGGTAAAACGGTACGGAGATTTGGTGGCATTAGACCATTTTAATCTGGAAATCGAGGAGGGAGAAGTATTTGGTCTGTTGGGACCGAATGGAAGTGGTAAGTCCACAACCATTAACTGTTTGTTATCTCTCTTGGAGTATGACAAAGGAACAATTGAAATATTTGGACAGGAAATGAAACCGGACAGTTACGATTTAAAAAAGGACATTGGGGTTATTATGCAGAATGTGGCAGTGTTTGATGAACTGACTGTTTATGAAAATATCGATTATTTTTGCGGGCTTTATATCAAGGATAAGGCAGAGAGAAAGGCATTGGTTGAGGAAGCGATAGAATTTGTGGAGCTTTCAGATTACCGCAAATTCTATCCCAAGAAGTTATCTGGTGGTTTGCTCCGCCGTTTGAATATAGCCTGTGGAATCGCTCACAAGCCGAAGCTGATTATTTTGGATGAACCGACAGTGGCGGTGGACCCGCAGAGTCGTAATAAGATATTAGAGGGGATCCAGAACCTCAATGCAAATGGAGCAACAATTATCTATACTTCCCATTATATGGAAGAGGTGGAGCAGATTTGTACCCGCATTGCGATTATGGATAAGGGTAAAAATGTTGCCATCGGTACCAAGGATGAACTGAAGGCAATGATTGATTTAGGTGAGACCATTAGCTTGGAGGTGCTGGAGCTTCCCGAGCAGGCGATGGAAGCAATTCAAAATCTGCCACATGTGATAAAGGTTGCCTATGAAAATCATTTATTGAAAGTAAAATTTTCCAAGGGCAAGCATAACCTGCTGAGACTATTGGATTTGATGAAAGAAAATGAAATCGGATTTGGCGGAGTACATTCTGAGCTGCCAACATTAAATGATGTATTTTTGGAAATTACAGGAAAAGAATTGAGAGATTAGGGAGGAGAAAGAGATGCAGCATTTTGGGTATCAGATAAAAATGATGTTCCGCAATCCTATGGCACTGTTCTGGGCAGTGGCCTTTCCGATTATTCTGGGTGCGTTGTTCTATTTTATGTTTGGAAATATAGGCAATGTTGAGCAGTTTTCCCGTGTGCCTGTGGGAATTGTACAGGAGGAGGAAAATGATATTTTTATGGAAATGATAGAAAACATCGAGATAGAAGAAGGGGTTCCGATGTTTGACGTGAAAGAGTACGAGAGTGTGGAAGAGGCAGAGGAGGCACTAAAGGAAGAGGAAATTCAAGGTATTGTACTGGTAAAAGTGCAGGACTTTGAGATGATAGTAAAAGAGTCTTCAATTTACAGTTCACTGATTAAGACCTTTTTAGACCAGTACAAACAGAATAATGTGCTGATTGAGGATGTGGCAGTTGCTCATCCGGAACGGGTGGCAGAATTGATTAGCAGTCTATATCAGGCGGATACAATTGGAATTAAGGAAAATTCGCTAAAGGGTCAGGATAAGAGCCCATATACACAGTATTTCTATGCGCTTTTAGCCATGGCATGTCTGATTTCTTCCAGTGTTGGTGTACAAAATGGACTGAACATTCAGGCAGACCTCTCTGCAATCGCAGCCAGAAGAAATTTGGCGCCTACAAAGAAAATAAAGCAGGTGCTGACTGATTTTGCAGCAACATTATTTATTTACTGTATTCTGATGGCGGTTGTTTTAGCAATCCTGATATTTGTTTATAAGCAGGATTTTGGAAGCAATGTCGGACTGATTTTGCTTGGAATCTGGGTTGGAAGCTTTGTGGGACTTGCTGCAGGAACTATGCTTGCTGTAGTGTTGAAAGGGGAAAAGGCTGCAAAAGAAGGAGTAGCAGTGGCATTTTTTATGGTCAGCTCTTTTTTAGGAGGATTACAGTGGGGAGAGATTACTTATGTATTAGAAAAGAATTGCCCGATTATTAACCGGATTAACCCTGCAACTCTGATAGTTAATGCCTTTAAAAGTCTGGCTGTATTTGGCGATTACAGGCAGTATGCAGTGAATCTGGTTACCCTGCTGGCAATTGGAATTGTATTTCTTGCCATCAGTATTATCAAGCTAAGGAGGAACCGGTATGCAAGTATTTAAAACGTATTTTAAATTATTAAATCATTATAAAGGAACTGTTGTCATGTATTTTGCTATCTTTTTGTTGGTAGCACTGGTTATGACGCATAATTTAGCGGATTTATCCACAGACAGCAAGCAGGAGGAATTTGAGAGTGAAGAACTGAACATTGCAATTATTGATCAGGATGGGGCAACTCTTGGAGCCGCCATGGAAACATATTTTGGAAAGACTCATAATCTCAAGGATTTGGAATATGACGGAGAAGCTATATTGAATGAGCTTTACTGGAGGGCAGTTGATTATGTACTGATCATACCGGAGGGGTTTGAGGATAGCCTTCTTTCTGATGATACAGATAAAATGGAGCTGCAGGGCATGAAAGTACCAGGGATGTTTAATGCTGTTTATTTTGAGTCAGAGGTGGAGTTGTACACATCGAAATTAACCGGATTGCTTGCGGCGGGATATTCCATTGAAGAGGGCGAGGCAGAACTTTTGAACCTGCAGGAGAAGAAGACTAAGGTAACAATTGCTTCCTTTGTCAATGCCGATCAGCATGATGCAGCTACCGTGTTTTTTGTCTATGTACCCTATTTATTTCTTTCACTTGGAATGACGGGTGTAGGAACGGTTTTACTGCGGTTTAATGAAAAAGAGGTGAAAGCACGCATGGAATGCGGTGCAATGACCATAAAGAAACGGATTATTGGATTGACAGCGGCTGTATTTGCCTTTGGCTTGATTATGCTGGCAGTAGTATTGGCAGCAGCCGGTATTCTTTCTAAGGGAAGCATCTATACCGATGCACGCTTTCCATACTTCCTGTTGAATCTGTTTGCGCTGTTACTATTTAGCCTGAGTCTTGGTTTTTTTACAGGAAGTATTTCCAAAAATAGGGAGACAATCAATGGTATTGTCAATGTGGCAGGTCTTGTACTCTGCTTTCTGGGTGGTGTGTTTGTGCCGATGGAATTCTTTAGCGATGGTGTAAACAGGGTGGCAAAATTTTTCCCGACTTACTGGTATGTGGTCACCAATGATTCCATTGGGGCTATGAAGACGATGAGTCCGGAATTACTTGGAAAGATACTGCCTCAGATTGGTCTGGTGTTCTGTTATGCATTAGCAATCTTTGCGGCTGCCGTTGTCGTCATTTCTAATAGAAAGACACGCATGGCATAAAGGCAATTAAGGAGAGAAAACAGGCAGTGCAAGTATTCGTATATTAGTCTGAAAGGGTTAATTATTTACAAATGTTATCCGATACAGATAAAGAAGGAATGTGAGAAACACGCAACGCGGGTTTCTCATCTTTCTACCGAAAAGGATTACAAGCGTAAATGAAAAGGAGGGACGGATATGGCAATGGAGATTAGCAGTGCCTATACAGGTTATGCCGCAGCACAGGGAAACATGGGTGTGCGGCGGACTGGAGAGACGGAGAGCAAGGATAAAATAGCGCAGAAAGAGGAGGGGGATGTAGCATCGAACAAGAAGTCCTTTAACAGTACTAAGGAATTAGAGGATTATTTATATCAGGAATATAACACGGTTAAAAAGGGTATGGTGAAGATTTCCGGCAGCTATCTGAGGGCGTGTCTGACTGATGAGGATAAGAGGCAGGAGCTGTTTGACAACCTTAAGAATGCAGACGACATGGACAAAAACGGCAAGGAGAACATCAAGGGCTATCAGGGGATGAAGATAACGATTGACGAAAAGGGCAGAATGGAAACGGAAACCTATGGTGCTTCAATAGCGTTCAATGAGGGGAAGAGAGCCAGACAGCTTGCGGCGGCTAAGAATGCGTCACAGGTTCAAATGGTGATGACATTGCTAAACAAGGATTTATCTGATTGCCAGTACGGGGTGAGAAACGGAATGTGTGACGAAAATGAGGTGCAAAAGGTAAAGGCGATGATACAGAAGGCCCAGAAGAAAATGAGTGAGGTTAACGGGAATCAAAGCAGCGAGGACGAGAAAAGAGGAGTTGACGAATTTTCCATAAACATGTTGATATAATGTCACCAACCGCAGCAAAGCGGAGGTTGATGACCTGCGCGAGCATCAGCGAGCTTCCTTATCCAATGTCACCAACCGCAGCGAAGCGAAGGTTGATGACCTGCGCGAGCATCAGCCAGCTTTATATTTTTTGCTGTTTTACTGAACGAAAATAGAAAAAACTGCGTACAATAAAGGGAAGAAGCTATCTGTGTTTTAGTTAAGCCTTGGGAAACGATTCCGGGTCTGATGAGCAGGAAAGGCAGTGTTGGGGCATGGATGCCAGAGAAAGAACGGAAGTATTTGAAAATTTACCGGTGGGCAGGGCTGTGTGCAGGCAGATTATCCCCTCTGTGGCCAGTCAGATGATTGTACTGGCTTATAATCTTGCAGATACCTATTTTGTGGGAATGCTGAATGACCCCTGCCAGACAGCTGCGATTACGGTGGTGTATTCTTCCTTTGTGATGTTGACGGCAGTTTCTAATCTGTTTGGTGTGGGCGGGGCAAGTGCCATAGCAAGAGCACTGGGAGAAAAAGATACCGTACAGGCAAAACAGATTTCTGCCCTATCCTTTTGGGGTGGGCTTGTGAGCAGTTGTCTTTTTGTGATGCTGTTTTGTTGGTTTGCAGAGCCAATTTTGTTTTTTAGTGGTGCAACAGCGGAAACCATTGGTGTCTCCATGGAGTATGCAGGCTGGGTGATTGAAGCCGGGGCACCGTTTGTCGTCTTGAATCTGCTACTTGCCAATCTGCTGCGAGCAGAGGGGAAGGCGGTGCAGGCGTCAATTGGTGTATCACTGGGTGGAATTATTAATATTGTATTGGATGTATTTTGCATTCTTCCACAGTTTCTGGGAAAAGGAGCAGCAGGTGCTGGTATGGCTACAGCCCTTTCTAATCTGATTGCGGTAATTTATTTTGTGGGCTGTATTATGACTGACAAAGAATGTACGGTTATTTCTTTTTCGTGGATACACTTAAAGCGTGGCTGGAAATATATCGGTACAGTGTTGTCTGTGGGGTTTCCTTCGGCGCTGCAGTATGCATTGACTGTGGTAGCTATTGCCGCTCAATCTGGTTTTGTTTCAAAGTATGCTACACAGGCGGTGGCCGGTCTGGGGATAGTGAAGAAGCTTGATATGCTTCCCCTGTATTTTTCTATCGGTGTGGCAAATGGTCTATTGCCACTATTGGCCTATAATTATTCGGCGGGAAACCGATTGAGGAGAAAACAAATATTTAAAACCGGGTGTAGCATTTCCTTTGGATTTTCAATGCTTTGCTTTATCTGCTATGAATGTTTTGCACCGCAGCTTGCCGCACTGTTTATTAACGATTCTGTTACTATATGCTACAGTGCAGGATTTCTTCGGAGGATGGTTGTTGCCATGCCGCTGATGTCAATTTGTTATCCTATGATTATCCAATTTCAGGCGATGAAAAAAGTAAAAGAATCTATGGTGGTATCCATATTGCGTAAGGGGGTGCTGGACATTCCACTGCTATTCCTGATGGATTGGTTAAATCCACTGTACGGGTGTATGTGGGTACAGCCTATTGTAGATTGTATTTCTTTGATTGTGGCTGTTCTTTTGTATGTGCGGTTAAAGGATAAGGATTTGACATAAAGAGATTCATTAGGATGGGCTTTAGACAATGGATAGTTCACATAATTAGGAATAGCATATCGTGCAATTTAATATGTTAAGTAAAAAAAGAAAACAGTTAATAAAATAATGTAAAATTAACAAAACAATTAATAAAATTTAGTACATTTTGCAAATATCGATATTTCTTCTTCACTTAAAGATGGTTTTATGGTATTATACATAGGATTGCTATGGGTTTTTGAATCAAAAGAGAAGACTTTACAAAATTAGGAGGTCAATTATGAAACCGTTAAAGGAAATGACAAGAGATGAATTATTGGATTTGAAAGCAGGACTGGAGAAGGAATATAAAGAAGCTCAGGCGAAGGGACTTAAGCTTGATATGTCCAGAGGTAAGCCGGGCATTACACAGTTGGATTTGTCTCTTCCTATTTTGGACATTGTGTCTTCCGAGGATGAGATGACGGCAAGCAACGGAATGGATATTCGTAATTATGGTACATTAGATGGACTTCCTGAGGCCAAGCAGTTAATGGCAGAGATGATGGAAACTACACCGGAGCATGTAGTGGTATTCGGTAATGCCAGCCTCACAATTATGTTTGATACCGTGTCCCGTGCAATGACAAAGGGACTCCTTGGAGAAACTCCATGGTGCAGGCTTGACAAGGTAAAATTTCTGTGTCCTGTGCCGGGATATGACAGGCACTTTGCCATTACAGAGTATTTTGGTATTGAAATGATAAATATTCCGTTAAAGGATGACGGTCCGGATATGGATTTGGTGGAGAAGTATGTGAGTGAAGATCCGGCCATAAAGGGAATCTGGTGTGTACCAAAGTATGCCAACCCTACCGGTATTTCTTATTCGGATGAAGTGGTGAGAAGGATGGCACGCCTTAAGCCGGCAGCAAAGGATTTCCGGATTTTTTGGGATAACGCATATTGTATTCACCATTTGTATGACGATAAGCAGGATGAAATATTGGATATTATCTCTGAATGTGAAAAGGCAGGTAATCCGGATATGGTATTTGAGTTTGCCTCTACCTCAAAGGTATCCTTTTCCGGTGCAGGTGTGGCAGCAATGGCTTCATCTCCGGCAAATCTGGAGGATGCGAAGCAGTCCATGACCATACAGACCATTGGCTATGACAAAATTAATCAGCTAAGGCATGTGAAATTTTTCAAGAACAGGGCAGGGCTGGATGCACATATGAAGAAGCATGCAGCATTAATGAGACCAAAGTTTGAGGCAGTGCTGGAGGTTCTTGACCGGGAACTGGACGGTTTAGGGATTGGAACATGGATTGTTCCACATGGCGGATATTTTATTTCGTTTACTTCTTTGGAGGGATGTGCAAAAGCGATTGTGGCAAAGTGCAAGGAAGCGGGGATGGTGCTGACAGATGCCGGTGCTACTTTCCCGTATAAAAAGGACCCGGATGACAGCAATATCCGTATCGCACCGTCTTTCCCTACTCCGGAGGAGATGAGAGAGGCAGCGCAGTTATTTACCCTTTGTGTTAAATTGGTTAGTATAGAAAAGCTGCTGGCAGAATAGTTTTTATAAAATGAAAAAAAGCTATTAACTTTCACGGGATTAAGACCGATATAATGTGTGAAAGGGTGAAGTGGCAGAACATGGATGCTCTGCCACTTTTTCTCTTTTGGAAAACCGCACAAAGGAATGGCGGTTAGCTTTATTAATCCTACGTTTCATGGAAAAGAAAGGAGTTGAGTACCATGAAAATCAAAAATAGTGCAGTAGCAATGTCGGCACAGTCCAGCTACAGCCACTATCAGGAAAGCACGGTGACGACCACCCGTATGAGCCTGACGCAATGGAATGCATTAAAGAATCAGGTGAAGAGGGAAGCGGAAGACGCCGGTGTTGAGGTTTCCATTTCAGACCAATCCAAGCAGATTTGGGAAAAGTTCAAAGAGGAGCAGGAGGCGAAGAAGAACCAGAATTCTCTTCCTAATCTATTGCAGGCAGACAATGCACAGCAGCCCTACGGTGAGACTAAGGTCTCCAGTAAGCAGGAACAAATGCTCCAGACCTTGAAGCGTCTGATGGAAATGCTGCAGAAAATGCGAAAGGGCGGACGGTGGTATTCATTTTCTGATTTCAAGAATGATATCAACGCCCAGCAGGTATCCAGCTCAGATTCCCACTTTGGAACGACAATGAGCCGGCTTAGTCAAAGCCAGAGCTTCTCTATGTCACAGAGTGTTTCGGTTGTTGACCTGCGGAGTGTTTCTGCAAACAGCAGCACAGGCAGCAGGGGAAGCTCCACTGCATGGGTGCGTCACACAGAAACCAGCAGCTTCGTATTGGAGCAGGAAAGTACTACGTTTTCTGCTACAGGAATTGCCAGAACAGCAGATGGAAGAGAGATTGAATTTGGCATTGATTTACAGATGTCAAGGGGCTTTGCAGGAACAATGTTTTCGTCAAAGGATGAGCAGATTGTCTTGACAGACCCATTGGTTATCAATCTGGGCAGCAACACGGCCAGTGTGTCTGATCAGAAATTTTTCTTTGATTTGGATGCAGACGGCAAGAAGGAAGAGATTTCCTCTCTGGGTTCAGGAAGCGGATTTCTGGCCTATGATAAGAATGGCGATGGGGTAATCAATGACGGTTCAGAGCTGTTCGGAACCAAATCCGGCGATGGCTTTGCAGACCTTGCAAAGTATGACGAGGATGGCAATGGTTGGATTGACGAGAATGACAGTATTTTCAGTCGTCTGAAGGTGTGGGTAAAAAATGAGGACGGAACAGACAGGCTTCTGGATTTGAAGGAAGCAGATGTAGGTGCAATTTATCTCGGAAGTGCGGATACGCAGTTCCATTTAAATGATGCAGCTACCAACCAGACCAATGCGGTCATCCGTAAAACCGGCGTATTCTTAAAGGAAAGCGGTGGAGCGGGAACTGTACAGCATGTGGATTTAGCTGTATAGAATTAATGCGTAATCTCCATATTTCAAGAGTAATAACAAATGTGTTGTGCATATAAACCATGTTTTAATGTAAGTGATTTCGCTTACTTGCATGGGCGGAATTGCATACATAGAATGGCCTGCCAGCGGGAAATCCTGGGCAGGTCATTTTTTCGCAGAAGTATAAGCAAAGTTGGAGTGCAAGCTAAAGAAGCGGAGCATATAACCGCAGAAGGCTTAGCCACAGGCGGTAGGGCTTATTCAGCTTCAGGCAGTCGTCATAGGTAACCTCTTCAGATACGGATATGGTGTCTAATATATCCTCTTTAATGGCGTTGATTTCCCGGCAATGATAGAGGAAAGCAGCACATTCAAAATGCAGGTACAGACTGCGGTAATCCAGATTAACGGATCCAACTACAGCATAGTTGTCATCTGCGACCATCATTTTTGAATGAATAAATCCGGGTACATACTCGTATATTCTGACGCCTGCCTTGGTCAGGGGCTCATAGAAGGAGCGGGTCATCATAAATACGGTTTTTTTGTCCGGTATTCTCGGTGTGATGATGCGTACATCAATACCGCTTTGGGCTGCCAATGTCAGGGCAGTGATCATTTCATTGTCCACAATCAGGTATGGTGTTGTGATATAGATGTATTTGGTGGCGCGGTGAATCATATTAAGATAGACATTTTCTGCCACTACCTCTGAAAATAGCGGATTATCAGCATAGGGCTGCACAAAACCATCACTGTTTTGAGGTGTATTATCCGGAAAATCAGCCGGAAGAATATGATATTTTTCGTAATCAACCGGCTTGTCTGAAACCTGCTGCCAGAATTGCAGGAACATTACGGTGAAATTCCAGGTAGCATCACCCTTAAGCATGATTCCTGAATCCTTCCAGTAGCCGTGAAGCTTCTGCCTTTGATTAATATATTCATCTGCCAGATTGATTCCTCCGGTAAAAGAGGTGTGACCATCAATCACGGTAATTTTTCTATGGTCGCGGTTGTTGAGCCGCAGAGACAGAGTGGGACTAAACGGGTTGAAGCAATAGCAGTCTATGCCATATTCCCTAAGCTCCCGGTAGTAAGAGGGCGGAAGGGTGCGTACACTGCCCATATCGTCATAGATTACCTTTACCTCTACGCCGCTTTTTGCTTTCTTTTTCAAAATATCCAGTACACTGTTCCAGAAAATGCCATCATGGATAATGAAGTATTCCATAAAGATGAAATGTTCTGCCTTGTTAAGCTCCTCCAGCAGCCGAGAGTATAGGGCTTCTCCAGTGGAAAAATATTCCACGGAGGTGTTTTTATAGACCGGATATTTGGCAAGATTATAGATATAACTTGCCTGAGGTATGGCATGCTTGCTTATCTCTTCGATTTCCTCCAGCACCGAGGGCTCCTGTGTGAGGTGTTTCTTGGATTCGGCAACAGCTGACCGCACGCTTTTTCGGAATTTACGTCTGGTTCCGTTTACGGAGAGAAGAAGATAGAAAAGTCCGCCAAAGATAGGAATAAGTAAGATAGTAATGCACCAGGCCAGCTTATAGGCTGGATTGATTGGCTGGTTGATAATATATAGAACTACAAATATACTGACAACGGAAAATAGTATCTGAATCTGGAAATATTGTTCTCTAAGCTGAATATAGGTATAGAGAATACAGGCAACCTGAATACATACAAGCAAAGCAACCCATATCAATTTGTCCATAAATATGGTGTAGTCGCCTCGTCTCCGCTCTTTGTCAATTACATTGTGCCTGTTCATGTGATTTTGCCTCCTGCTGTCTGCCATCTCCCAGCTGCTCCACAGGGAAGGGTTAAGCCGTTGTCTGAAACGGGAAGACCTACTTCGCCTGACTCTACATGTCCGCCATATACAGGGACAATTTCTGTGGAAATCAGATAGGTAAGTACTGCCGGTGCCAATCCGGTAGTATAGGAATTGACGAGAAAGAATAGGGGTTCATCACTTAGGACCTGCCTGCACAGGGCAATTAGTGAGTGGATTTTCTCTTCTATCTTCCAAATTTCGCCTTTTGGTCCCCGCCCGTAGGAAGGGGGATCCATAATGACGGCATCATAGTGGTTTCCCCGGCGGATTTCCCGCTCCACAAACTTGACACAGTCATCTACGATCCAGCGGATTGGTGCATCAGCAAGACCGGATGCCTGTGCATTTTCCTTTGCCCAGGTTACCATGCCCTTAGAGGCATCCACATGAGTGACACTTGCTCCTGCCTTAGCGGCAGCACAGGTGGCACCGCCAGTATAGGCGAATAGATTTAGCACCTTGATTGGGCGTCCGGCATTGATGATTAAATCCGAAAACCAGTCCCAGTTTGCTGCCTGCTCAGGAAAGAGACCAGTGTGTTTGAAGCTGAATGGTTTCAGGTGAAAAGTCAGGTCCTTATAATGGATAGACCATTGTTGTGGCAGGTCAAAAAATTCCCATTCTCCGCCACCCTTTTTACTGCGGTGATAGTGTGCATTTAATCTGTTCCACGCAGGATTGTTCTTTGGGGTATTCCAGATTACCTGAGGGTCCGGGCGCAGAAGTATATACTTTCCCCAGCGCTCCAGCTTTTCACCGTTGGAGGTATCAATTATTTCATAGTCTTTCCAGTCCTTTGCTTCCCACATATAGATCTCCTTATCGATTGGCATACTTTATTATTTGTGTTTTATTTTTCAGTGTTACCTTCTATAATAATATTATTCAATGGTAAAACTTAATATATTATATAGTCAGAGCGTGATTTCGTCAAATAAACTGTTTCAAAAACCTTGAATGTTTGGGGTGATAAGTTTATAATAAACAGATAATGTAAAGTACATATTTTGCAGAGCAAAATCGATTACAAAAAAGGAGGGTTGACGATGAAATTAGTAGCATATTTTTCGTATTCAGGGAATGCCAGAAAGACAGCACAGCAGGTAGCAGAGCTTGCAGGAGCAGATTTGTTTGAGATTAAGACGCAAACGCCTTATTCTCAGGACTATCAGCAGTGTATTGATGAGGCGAGAAAGGAATTACAGGAAGGGGCTAGACCGAAGCTAATGAATCAGGTGGAGGATATTGACCGGTATGACACCATTATTTTGGGATTCCCGAACTGGTGCAGTACTTGCCCTATGGCGGTTTTGTCATTTTTAGAGAGCTATGATTTATCTAACAGGAGAATATATTCCTTTGTGACTAACGGCGGTGGTGGCTGCGGCAACAGTACAGCTGATATTAAGGCGAGTGCAGCAAATGCTGAGGTTACAGAGGCAGTTGACGGAAATAACCTGACAGAGGAGCAGATTAAAAGCTGGCTGGGAATCTGATCAGCGTCGGTATAAGTGAATCAAAGTGTCTTTGAAAAGACGGTTAAGGCGTGTGGCTGAAGGAATAGAGCGCTTGAGCCATACGCCTATTATGTTAAGGCAGTAATGGAGGATATTATGGGTGAACAAATGAGAACACTGGAATTGCATAGCGGGGAGATTAAGGAGAAATTTTTGGACCCACTTACCAGCAATAGAAAATTGGAAATCCGGCAGAATACTTCGGATGAGGACCGTGAAAGACCTGATGGAGAATTTCAGAGGGATTATACAAGGGTTTTGTATTCCTCATCTTTTCGGCGGCTTCAGGGTAAGATGCAGCTCTATGCAGTGGAGAGTGACCAGTTTATCAGAAACCGGTTGACACACAGTCTGGAGGTGGCGCAGATTGCCCGCTCCATTGCAACCGCCATTGGCTACAGCCAGCAGGAAATGTACGTGGTGGAAACCTGTTCTCTGGCACATGATATAGGAAATCCGCCCTTTGGTCATGCAGGTGAAGCGTTTTTGAATGAATTGAGCAAGTCCTTTGGCGGCTTTGAAGGCAATGCACAAACCTTTCGGATACTGACTACAGTGGAACAGAAGCGGCATTCCTTTCAGGGTCTTAATCTGACCAGACGGACACTGCTGGGAATACTGAAGTACTATAATCCTTTTCAGGTTACAAAGCAAGGCGATTCACAGTATGTGTTAAAGTATCCTAAGTTTCTGTATGATGATGATTATGCATTAGTCGGAGACATTGTGAGGGAAACGGGAGTCTGTTTGCGTACCTTGGATGTGCAGATCGTGGATATTGCAGACGAGATAGCCTATGCCGCCCATGACTTGGAGGATGGTTTGCGGCTGGGGGTATTTACCGCTGATGAAATTCTTCATGAATTTAGCACAAAGATTGAGGATGAGGAAAGCGTAAAGCAGTTAGACAGGATTATAGTGGAGAGTAAGGACAAGGCCGGATTTAGAAAAAAAGGAGTTGATTCTGCTGAGTTTTCAAAGCTTTACCGGAAGGAGATTACATCACAGATTATCAATACGCTTATCCATGATATTGGTATAGTTACACTCAGCGAAAAAGAGAAAACCGTGCGGGGCACGGCACGAGATGCGGAAATAGGGTTTGTCCATTATAAAGCACTGGCAGCGGGACTGAAGAAAACTATATTTGACTGTGTGACCAATAACGATGCAGTTTATGCCTATGAGGCTAAGGGAAAGAGGATGCTGGAGGACTTGTTTGATTTCTTCAGAGGCAATGTACAGTATCTTCCATCGGAATACAGGGTGGCAAACATTGTTAGACAATATGCGCCTAAGTATGATATAATCAATGAGAAAGATTTGCAGGATAGGTTGATTATTGACTATATTTCCGGAATGATGGATGAGTATGTTAAGACTGTCCATAGAAAATTTATTGGCTAATCGGATTGTTAAGAGGTTTGATATGAATAAATTATTGGGATTTTATGAGTTGAAGCAGTCAGGGCTGCCTACTGTCAAATGGGAAGAGTTTGACAGTAGTATCGTGCTGGATGACAGCAGGCTGTGGACAATCCGCTCAGCCGTGTATCAGGGAGATGACTTGAATCTGCCCCGTAAGGTTGGAGTAGGAGCACGGGAGGCATGGGAGTTTGCCTGTGAACTGGCAAATAAACTTAGAACCAGAGGAATAGTGATCTATTATCCCTATTTTATTGCGGAAAAAAGTGGAACCCTGGAGATAAAGTCAGATGAGATTATTATAGAGGCGGTAAAGGATGACCTGTGGAATATGGTCACTTATTCCGATAGGGCGGTGACACTTAGATATACAGGAGATGCTGTTAGTGTCAATGGGGATGCAGGGTTTCTGCATCAGGATGAGACAGAGCAGATACTGGCAAATGTGGCATTGGTGAGACGTTTATTCAGAGATGATATTTTGGAGGGAAGCAGTATCCTACTGGAATGGAGCTTTGCCTATGACTGTGATGCTGCCAAAAAAGTAACTGGAGAAAAATATCTGGTATTTTATGAGGCCAGGACGGTGTAGCCTTGTAATGTTTGGGTAAAGGGTACTATATGGAGGAGAAGAGGCAGGCAGAGCCTTGAGGAAGTATGGTTGAGAAAACGGTGGAATGTTTTAATCTGGAGCAGATATGCGAGTCAGGCCAGTGCTTTCGGATGACGGCAAAGGGTAATCATACATACAGTATAATAGCCGGCGGGCTTTATTTAGAGGCTGAGCAGAAAGGAAACCGATGTGTTTTTTACTGTGAGGAAGAGGAATTTGAGCAGTTCTGGAAGCATTATTTTAGTTTGGACGAGGATTATGGGTTCTATATTGCTCAGGTAAATGAGAGGGATAGATATTTAAAAAGTGCGGTAGAATTTGGTGGTGGAATTCGTATTTTACAGCAGGATTTGTGGGAGGTTATTGTGTCTTTTCTCATTTCCCAGCAGAACAATATTACGAGGATTCGCCGGTGTGTCAATAATATCTGTGAGAGCTACGGGGAAGAAAAGATTAATGATTATGGTGAGATTTATTATACCTTTCCAAAGCCGGAGACTCTTGCTGTGCTCACGGAGGATGCCCTGAAGGAATGCAATCTGGGGTACCGGAGCAAATATGTAGTGCGTACTGCCAGAAGTGTTGTCTCAGGGGAGGCGGATTTGAAGAAAATTTCCGGAATGCCCTATGAAGAGGCCAAGGAAGAACTGCTGAAATTATATGGAGTGGGGGAAAAGGTTGCAGAATGCATATGTCTTTTTGCATTGCATCATTTGCAGGCGTTTCCGGTGGATACACATATTAATCGCGCATTACAGCAAAACTACAAGGAGGGATTTCCGAAATTAAGATATAAGGGCTTTGAAGGGGTAATGCAGCAATATATTTTTTATTATGAACTATTTGGGAGAGCAGATTATGTATAAACAGGTATCTAAGCTAATTGTTTACAGGGATTTAGGTGAAGACAGTATTCTGAAGCGGCTGGCTGGCATTTTTGAAGACTTTGACTGGTATAAGGAGAATGTTCTCGGCAGTTCGTCCGCATTTAGTGCATCGAAGTTAGAGGAGATGAAAGACAAGAAGCATATCAGTAAGGAAAGTTTGATTACCCGTATCTATGGTGAGATTAAAAGACTGCTGGATTTAGCGACAGATTACGGCTTTGATGATAATTTGTGGCACAATTATCTGACCTTTATTATGATGACAAATGAAAATTCATTTACCCTTACCAGTGAGAAGGTAGGAGCAAATGAGGGTAGTGTCAATCATTTTGCCAGAAATGACTTTAAGATTTTTAAAGAATTGTTTGACTATAATTTTTATGAGATTGAAAGAGAGCTTGGAATTGACTGCTTTTCTACAATATCTGATTATAAGGCAATTGGCAAAAAGGAGCGTATGTATAATTATAATGTTTCCTCTAAAGTACGTGCCTTGTCAAAAAGATTAGAAAAATGTGACGATGAAGAGGGCTTTTTCCGGGAGGTGACTGCATTTTATGCAGATTACGGAGTGGGGATGTTTGGTCTTAATAAGGCGTTTCGTATCCGGAATGTGGGAGAACAGGTAGACATTTTTCCAATTAACAATATAGAAAATGTAGTTTTGAATGACTTGGTGGGATATGAGATTCAAAAGAAGAAGCTGATTGATAACACGGAGGCTTTTGTGGCAGGGAAGCCGGCAAATAATTGTCTGCTGTTTGGCGACTCCGGTACCGGTAAGTCTACCTGTATTAAGGCCATTATCAATGAGTATTATGACCGTGGACTTCGGATGATTGAGATTTATAAGCATCAGTTTAAGGATTTATCTACGGTGATTTCCATGGTGAAAAACAGAAACTACAAATTTATCATTTATATGGATGATTTGTCTTTTGAGGAATTTGAGATTGAGTATAAGTTTCTAAAGGCAGTGATAGAGGGTGGTGTAGAGACGAAGCCGGATAACGTGCTGATTTATGCGACCTCTAACAGAAGACATTTGATTAAGGAAACATGGAATGACAGAAATGATTTGGAGCACGGAGACGGAGGGGAACTGCACCGTTCGGATACCATGCAGGAAAAGCTTTCTTTGGTGAATCGTTTTGGCGTCACTATTAACTTTTCCAGACCGAACCAAAGGGAATACTTTCATATTGTTACCGAACTGGCAAAGAAGGAACCTGCAATCACTCTGTCTGAGGAGGAGCTGTGTGCCGAGGCAAATAAGTGGGAGCTGTCTCATGGTGGTATTTCCGGTCGTACGGCACAGCAGTTTATCTATTATCTGGCCGGAAAGGCATAGGTCAAACTTTCTTTGGCATGGTAAAGGTTTAGCTGATAATCTTGTATAGCGGCTGTTAGTCAAATTTCCGGTCATAGAGCAGGGCGGCAATCAGTACGACAAGACATGAACCTGCGTTATGTACCAGTGCTCCGGTTGTCGGATTTAGTATGCCAAGTACAGAGCAGGTGACGGCTATGAGGTTAATGCACATAGAAAGGGTGATACTGAGTTTGATCGTTGTCACGGTGGCATTTGATAATCTTTTTAAATAGGGGATTTGAGATATATCATCACTCATAAGAGCGATGTCTGCTGCCTCTATGGCAATGTCGCTCCCCATACTTCCCATGGCAACCCCTACATCGGCAGTTTTTAGTGCAGGGGCATCATTTACACCATCACCAATCATGCATACAGCATTTCCACTGTCCTGTATCTTGGATATACAGCTTACTTTTTCTGCAGGCAATAATTCTGCATGAATCTCTTTGATTCCTATTTGTGAGGCAAAATAATTAGCAGTTTTTTGGTTGTCGCCGGTTAAGAGGATGGCAGCTGTATTCATATCGGAAAGTCTTTGTACCATATCCTTTGCTTCTGGCCGAAGCACATCAGATAATGCAATTACACCGATGCAATGGCTGTCATCAGTAACGATGATGACAGCTTTTCCTTGTAGCTGCAAATTTCTCAGTGTGTCCGTGATATTTTTGGGGATGGTAATGCGGTTTTCCTGTATATATTTTTCACTGCCGAGATGCAGCTTCGTCCCCTGCACCTTGGCAGTGATGCCTTTTCCACTCTGCATTTGGAATGAAGAGGACTCAGATATATTTATCCCCTGCTTTACCGCATATGAAACAACAGCCTTTCCCAATGGGTGTTCACTTTTAGCTTCTGCTGAAGCGGCGAGGGCAAGCAGTGCACTTTCTCTTATGCTGGTGTCGAATGCAAGGATATCACTTACTTCTAATTTTCCTGATGTAAGTGTTCCTGTTTTGTCAAATGTGATAGTATTTACCCGTCCCATCTTTTCAAGTGCTTCGCCGGATTTGATGATAATGCCATGCTTTGTCGCCTGCCCTATGGCTGCCATGATGGCAGTGGGGGTCGCAAGAACCAGAGCACATGGGCAGAATACCACTAAAACTGTCACTGCACGAACAATGTCCTGTGTGATAATGCCCGCGATTATGGCGATTGTCATAGCCACAGGTACAAGGTAGCTTGCCGCTTTATCGGCGATTCTCTGCATAGGAGCCTGCCGGTTTTCTGCATCCTGTACCATTTGTATCAGCTTTTGCAGGGAACTGTCCTTTCCTATTTTTGTTGCTTTGATATCAATGGAGCCAAAACAGTTTATTGTTCCGCAAAAGACCTCATCTCCGGTACTTTTATCAATAGGCAGGGATTCTCCGGTCATAATGGATTGGTCAACGGATGTTTCCCCGCAGATAATGACAGCGTCAACGGGAATCGCCTCTCCCGGTAGAACTCTTAATATATCACCGTGCCTGATTTTGTCTGCAGAGATCATTTCTTCTTTGGAATCCGTTATTTTACGTCCCTGTATGGGGGCAAGGCTTATCAGCTTTTTTAATCCCCTTTTTGCTCTGTTCGTTGTCATATCCTCTAAAATAGCGCCGATTTCCATAATAAATGCTACTTCGCCTGCAGCAAATAAATCACCTATGGCAATTGCGGCAATCATAGCAGCACTAATTAACAGGGCAGAGGATATTTTGCTGATTCCGTTATTGTGAATACATCTCCATACGGCCAGATACAGTAGCGGAAGTCCGCAGATAAAAACCGTTATCCATGCGGGATTAATGGGTACAGCTAGGTCAAAGCATGAAAATAAAAAGCTTATAGCAAGAAATACACCGCCAAGGATGGTCATTGGCAGCCCGGATAGAAAGTCATTGATACGTTTTAGCATATGAATCCTCCTTTTTTAGAACAGGTCATTCTTTATTGACATCTGATATTGATTACTGTACAATTTATATGATATAAAACATTTTGTTCGGTTTTATTGTATCAATTTTAGAGCCAGATTCAACAATCAAAATAGTGGTTATGTTTGATACTGAACATTTTGGCTCAAATGTACGGAGGATTTATGGACAGACGACAGCAAAAAACGAGACAGGCAATTTTTAACGCCTTTAGTCACCTGCTAGAAAGAAAGAGCTTTGGAAGTATTACAGTACAGGAAATCATAGATGATGCAAATGTGGGGAGAAGCACCTTTTATGCCCATTTTGAGACAAAAGATGATTTGTTAAAGGCAATGTGTACTGAGATATTCTGTCATGTCTTTTCGGAAGACTTAGAGAAGGAAGGCAGTCATGATTTTTCCCATGCGGGACATGATTTTGGAGAGGAAATTACACACATTTTATACCATTTGGGGGATAACAGGAAAAATCTCAAGGGACTTTTTTCGTGCGAAAGCGGAGAAGTTTTTATGAAATATTTTAAGGATTACCTGCGGGATATGTTTCTTCCGTATATCAGTACACTAAATTATAATGCTCCTGAGGAATATATGCTAAATCATGCTGTCTGCAGCTTTTCCGAAACTGTAAAATGGTGGATTGCAGAACATGAAGAATACAGTCCGGAACAGGTGGCGGGATTTTTTATGGAATGTATAAATATAGATTGGTTCCAAAGATGAAAGGAAAAAGAATGAAAGTTATTCTGGTGGCTTTAAACGCAAAATATGTACACTCTAATCTGGCAGTATATGCTTTGGAGTCCTATGCGAAGGAACAACTGAATAAAGCTTCTTTTCAAAGAATGCAGAAGAATAGCAGGGAGGAAGAACAGATAGAGATTAGTGTAAAGGAGTATACCATCAATCATAATTTGGATATGATTTTACAGTCTCTATATAAGGAAAAGGCGGCAGTGGTCGCATTTTCCTGTTATATCTGGAATATTCATGAAATTCTGACCATTGCAAGAGAGCTTCATAAAGTTTCACCAGATATTCGCATCTGGCTGGGAGGACCGGAGGTAAGCTATGACAGCCGGCGGCTGTTAGAGGAGAATACTTTTGTAGAAGGAATCATGCAGGGTGAGGGAGAGGTTACTTTTTATGAGCTAGTAGAGATATGGGATAAAATAGACGAATATGGGTTGGAAAATGTGACGAAAGGTGCTGGCAGACGAGAAAATGTGGCATTGATAGATTTATACCAGAATGTATCAGGTATTATTTATCGCGATATTGATAACCGGCTGCATCAAAATCCGGCAAGGGAGTTGATGTCCTTAGATGAAGTACCCTTTATATATAACGATTTAACAAGGTTTCAGAACAAAATATTATATTATGAAACCAGCAGGGGCTGTCCGTTTTCGTGCAGCTATTGTCTGTCCTCCATTGATAAGCAGGTCAGGTTCCGCAGTATGGAATTGGTGAAAAAAGAGCTTCAGTTTTTTTTGGATTGTAAGGTTTTGCAGGTGAAATTCATTGATAGGACTTTTAATTGTAAAAAGGAGCATGCCCTTGCAATCTGGCAATACATTAAGGAGCATGACAACGGACTGACAAATTTCCATTTTGAGGTGGCGGCAGATCTGATTGGGGAAGAGGAGCTTGCAATATTTAAGCAGATGCGTCCGGGACTGATTCAGCTGGAGATTGGTTTGCAGTCTACTAATGTTCAGACAATACGGGAAATCAGACGGGTGATGAATGTGAATAAATTAAGAGATACAATGTTGACCATTCAAGGCTTTGGCAATATCCATCAACATTTGGATCTGATTGCGGGACTTCCATATGAAGATTTTTTCACATTTAAGAAATCATTTAATGATGCCTATGAAATGAAGCCGAATCAGCTACAGCTGGGATTTCTTAAGGTGTTAAAGGGTTCTTATATGGAAGAGCGGATAGAGCAATATGAATTAAAGTATCAGGATTTTCAGCCCTATGAAGTGTTAAGCACAAAGTGGATGACTTATGATGAAATTCTTTCGTTGAAAAAAGTGGAAGAGATGGTAGAGGTTTATCACAATAGTGGTCAATTTGTACATGTGTTATCTTATCTGATTATATTTTTTAAATCACCTTATGACCTTTATGAGGCGCTGGGAAAGTATTATGAAGACAGACAGCTTTTTGGAATTGGTTTTAAAAGAGAGACAAGATATGAGATATTGAGAAAATTTTCTAGAGAATGGTTTGGAAAAAGTGAAAATAATAAAGAAGGAGTTATCACTTTTGATGAGCCGGATACAGTGGATGGGAATGAAGCTGAGGTGAAAAGCTTTTCTCCCCATCTTCTGGATGATTTGTTAACCTATGATTACTATTTAAGAGAAAATGCAAAGAGCCGTCCCTCCTGGGCAAAGGCAGAGCCCATTGAAAAATCCGTGTATCAGACATTTTTCAAGAACGGAGGAACAGAGGAGATTGCTTTAGGCGGAAAAAACTATGATTCAAGGGTAGCGGCCAGAGCGATGCATATTGAACCGGTTTTGGGAGAGACGGTAAAATGGTTGTTTGGACAGGAAGTAAATGCAGAAACGGACAAAGAGGAGCAGAAGAAAGACAGAGAATGGTATTGTCTTTTTGACTATGCAAACCGTAATCCGCTCTCAAAGGATGCCACTGTGAGAATACTGTCCCATCTTTAAAAATAGCAGGCATTTGTTGTGGCGGGTATTCGAATAAATATAGATAAAAAAGACGGAAAATAGAAAGGAATAGGCATTGTCTTATTGTTTGTAGACATGATATAATGTCACCAACCGAAGCAAAGCGAAGGTTGATGACCTGCGCGAGCATCAGCGAGCTTCATTGTAATATAATGTCACCAACGGTCGCAAAATATAGAAATCCAATACAGAGGAGGATGGCAGATATGGTGTATGGGGAAAATGAACAAGACAGAACAGAAATTGCTATTTGGGAGAATAAATGGCAGCAGCTTGTTTCAAATGTATTTTTTTCTATGAGCTGTGGTGTAATATGCTATAGAGAACGGGACCGTAAGCTTATCGCTGTTAATCAGGCCGCTTTGGATATTCTGGGCTATGAAACAAGAGAAGAGTTAGAAGAGGCAGGCTTTGACGGCATTGCAAGATCTGTCGTTGAGGAGGACAGATTTCTTATTTTTGAAAAGATAAGGCTGTTACAGCATAGGAATGACCGGGTGGATGTGGAATATCGTGTACAGCACAAGGATGGTTCTATTGTTTATGTGTATGGGGATATTCAGTTGTTTATTGATGAAGATGGGGAGAGCATAATTCAGAGAACCCTGCTGGATATTACGGAACGGAAGAAACTGCAAATGCGGTTGCTGAAGGAGCAGGCGGAGAAGGTTTTATACGCAGAGGCAGAAAAGGATGAGGCAGTTGCGACTTCTCGTGAATATACGGCCATTTTGACGGGACTCAATAAACTGTTTTTAGACACTTATTACGTGGATTTTATCACAAATGAATACCAGATGGTGGGCGCTAACGGAACATACCGGTTTACAGAACAATTAAATGGCAGCTATGATAAGGCTTTAGAAGAATATGTAGAGCACAGTGTATATGAGGCAGACAGGGAGAGAGTGTCCAGAATGGGGGCGCGCCGTTATGCTTGCGAACACTTGAATCTGGACAATCCATTTTATTCCTTTGTTTATAGAAGATTAACCGGTGAGACCTATAGATGGTATCGCATGAATTTGATTTTGTCTTCGATTACGCCTGATGGAAGGCTTAAGAATGTTGTGGTTGCATTTATGGATGTCAATGACGAGAAGCAGAGAGAAGACTCTTATCAGAGGAGGCTTGAGGAAACCAATCAGAGCCTGACGTTTGCTCTTGTTCAGGAGAGCAAGTATAAAGAGGAGTTAAAGAGCGCTTATGATGCAGCAATGAAAGCAAATCAGGCCAAAAATGAATTTCTTTCCAATATGAGTCATGATATGCGTACACCGATGAATGGAATTATGGGGATGACAGAGGTTGCCAGAGAAAATGCAGATGACCCGCAAAAGGTGAGAGAGTATCTTGACAAAATAGAAAAAACCTCCAAATATCTGTTGGAATTGATTAATAACGTATTGGATATGAGTAAGATAGAGTCGCGGGATACGACTATCACAAAAGAAGAGATTGTGCTTTCGGATATACTGAAGACGGTGGCAATGATTGCGCAGCCCAAGGTGCGAGATAAGGAACACAGGTTTTCTATTAATGTCCATGAAGTCAGGCATGATCACCTGATTGGTGACAGCCTCCATCTGAATCAGATTTTAATCAATATTATTCGAAATGCCATTATTTATACGCCTAAGGGTGGAAATATTTGTATGGATGTCACAGAACTGCCTGATATGGGGGATGGCTATGCCAACCTGAAAATTGTTATTTCGGATAACGGAATCGGTATGAGTAAGGAATTTCTTCCTCATTTGTTTGAAATGTTTACTCAGGAAAGGTCGAAGGCACGCACCCATGCAAGAGGGTCAGGTTTGGGTATGTCCATTGCCTATAATCTGGTGACGATGATGGGAGGAACTTTAGAGGCTCAGAGTGAGATTGGTGAGGGGTCCGTTTTTACTATGTGTATCCCTCTTAAAATATCACAGAAATACAGCCGAGGAGGAGCGGTTAGCAAATACACGATTCATGTGGAAGAGGATGTGAACGAGTGGGTGGATATCAGCGTATCCGATGACGATATTATTGAGACTGAACAGGAGGAGTCTCTCGATGGCTGCAGGATTTTGGTGGTTGAGGACAATGAGATAAATATGGAGATTATGGTGGAGATATTGCAGCAGAAAAAGGCCGTTGTAGAGAGGGCAATGAACGGTCAGATTGGATTTGATTTGTTTGCGGCAAGTGAGCCGGGATACTATGATATTATATTGATGGATATTAAGATGCCGGTTAAAAACGGTTATGAGGCTGCCCAGATGATTCGCCAGTCAGACCACCCGGATGCCAAAGCTGTGCCGATTATCGCCCTGAGTGCAGACGCCTTTGAGGATGATATAGAAAGGGCACTGAAGGCGGGAATGAATGCACATGTGGCAAAGCCTGTTGATTTTAAAATCCTGTATTGGGAGATGAAAAAGTGTATGAATAAGAGAAAAAATGCCTGACTGGCGCGTTAAATGGTCAGTATCGTTACAGAATGCACAAGAGGTCAGGTGTTGGAGGTAGTAAGG
>CAMWYM010000030.1 GCA_947178475.1 uncultured Clostridium sp.
ATTTATTAATTTTTGTCTCAGTCAGGTGCATCGCTAATTTCCAATTTCCGTTAAACCTGCCGCTCTATAACATATGTCACCAATTTTCGAAGATTATAACACAATTAATTCCTTTTCCGACTGTGACAGCTTGCGGTATCCGTCCTTTTTTACCACCACCAAATCCTCAATCCGCACGCCAAACCTGCCTGGGATATAAATTCCCGGCTCATCGGTAATGACCATATTTTCTTTGATAATCACCTCACACTTTTGAGAAAACCTCGGCTCCTCATGAATGTCCACACCCACTCCATGCCCCAGAGCATGACCAAAATATTCACCATAGCCCTGTTTCTTAATGTGTTCCCTTGCAAGAGCATCCACCGCTTTACAGCTGACTCCCTCCCGGATTCCCTCCATAGCATAGCGATTTGCGTCCAACACAATCTGGTATATCTTCTCCATCTCCTGCGTCGCCTTTCCGACGGCAATTGTCCTCGTCATATCCGAGCAATATCCCTGATAAATGCATCCAAAATCCATCGTCACAAAGTCACCATACTCTATTCTTTTATCCGTTACCTGTGCATGAGGCATAGAGGAATTAGCCCCGCTTGCCACGATAGTATCAAAGCTTAGCCCTGATGCACCCTGTCGTTTCATAAAAAACTCCAGCTCCAGCGCTACCTCAGACTCTGTGATACCCGGCTTGATCACACCTAATATATAAGAAAATGCAGCATCACCGATTTCCTCTGCCCTTGCGATTTTTAGAAGCTCCTGTTCATCCTTTACCATTCTGCTCTGGTTAATGGTCTCTCCCGCCGTCTGGAAGGCATAGCCCTGACAGGTCTCACACAGTTTCATATATTGGGAAAGTCTCATGGAATCCTCCACTGCAATCTTTATTCCGTCAGCCCGGTCGTCCTCCATAAAATCTATATCTCCCACACCCTTAAGTCTGTCCAGCAACATCTTCACTGTCTCACTATATCCCTTTTTTTCAAGACGTATTAGCGTAAGTCCCGGACATTCCTTTTCCACCTGTTCATAATAGCGGGAATCAGTAATCAGATATCCTTCACTACTGTCCTTTGCAGCCTCACTATCTTTAACCGTCATCACAAACATCGCTTCACCGCCGGTAAAACCGGTATAGTAGTAAAGATTTGAGGGACTGTCAATCAGCACTGCAGCCATCTGTTCCTTCCTCACCGCATTTTTCAAATAAGCTCTTCTTTTTTCAAGCATATATAATTACCTCTTCTCTTATCGCCGCCATTATTTCTTCCAAATCATTGGAATTGGTATCAATAAACGCATCCGCCGCCCTCTCATAAATCGGTCTCCTCTCCTTCATCAGGCTGCAGATTTTCTCATAGGGATTATCTCCCTGAAGCAGCGGGCGTTCCGTATCTCCCTTCACCCTGTCATAGATAACCTGCGGTGCCGCCGTCAGATAAAGCACCCGTCCCAGCTCCTTTAGCAGTCTTGCATTTTCTCTTCTTAGTGGCATACCCCCGCCGGTGGAAAATACCGTATTTGCCCGGCTATCCCTCAGTTGCTTAAGCACTTGCGTTTCCAAGCTGCGAAACGCTTCTTCTCCGTCCTCTTTAAAGATATCCGCAATTGTTTTTCCCGCCTGCTCCTCTATATAGGCATCTGTATCCAGAAAGTCCATGCTACACCGCTTTGCAAGCTCCTTTCCAAAGGTAGTCTTTCCGCTTCCCATAAAACCGATCAGCACTACATTATCCTTCGGATACACACTGCGCTTCAAATCCACATAAATATCCTCGATAATTTCCTTTGGAACTGCAGTATCATGCCATAATTCATATGCAATCACACCTTGATATAAAAGCATCTTTAATGAATTATAGGCATGTCCTCCCTGGGCAGCCACCAGTCTCATAAATTTAGTTTCAGCAGGATTATAAATCAAATCTACGCCTATCTTAACCTTTTGATAAAACGCTTCATCCTCTAATACTACCCTGTCCACATTTGGTGATAAACCAATGGAGGTAGCCTGAAATACAATCAGCTTATCCTCCGGTATATGCGAATACTCCGATAATGCCATAGGCACAATGATTCCCGAAAGATCGACCTGCTGCATACTTTCCGCAATCTGCTGCGCTTTTTCTACTGTTCGATTTAACAGATAGATTTTCTTCACACCCTCTGCCAGACACATATATACCACAGCCTTCGCCGCACCACCGGCACCAAGGATTACTACGGTTTCATTCTCCAAGACAATTCCATCCTCTTTAACCTGGCGCCTCAGTCCCATCATATCCGTATTATATCCCTTATATCCTCTCTCCACTCTGACCAGTGTATTCACTGCTCCAATCTGTCTTGCAGCCTCATCTATCTCTACAAGACTTTCCATTACCTGATTTTTATGGGGAACTGTAACATTCAGTCCAAGCACATTTAATTCATAGGCACCCTTAACCGCCTCCGCAAGTCCACCTGACTCCACCTTAAATGGCATATACACAGAAGAGATATTCATTCTCTCACTGATTCCGTTGTGAATGACCGGCGACAATGTATGCTCCACCGGATTGCCAATCAGTCCAATTAATCTGGTTTTTCCATCAATCTTCATCACATTTCCTCTCTGTCCTCAATTTATTAGATAATTGCTCTCAGGAGTCAAATTCGTTCCTGCCAAGCCCGTTTCTCTTGCGATACATCCACTTAATGAGCTTCTCCGGAATACGCTTTAATATAATCTGAATCTCCTCCTTCGGATTAATCGGGTCCAGTAAAATACTGAAAATTCCCGCACGATTTGCCCCCCAGATATCGGTAAAAATCTGGTCCCCAACAAACAATGTATTCCCTGTATCCGTCCCCAGCCGCTCCATTCCCTCCAAATAACCGTGCTTTGCGGGCTTCCATGCCTTATATACATATTCCACCCCCAGAGGGTCAGCAAACGTCCTTACCCGCTCTTCATCGTTATTGGATATCAGACATATACCAAACCCCAGCTTCTTTAAGCGTTTCACAAAGAGCCTTGCCGCCTCATCCACCGGCTCGTCATGTGGTACTAGTGTATTATCAATATCAAATAAGATTCCCCGGTATCCCTGTTCATAATATTTCTCTATTGGTAGCTCTTCCTTTTTGTTATAATATTTTTTGGGATAAAAAAATTGCATATAAACTCCATTTCCATATATATTTTTGACATTATATCACAAAAACGGTGTGAAGAAAATCCTTCACACCGTTTCTATTACTTTTGATTAAATGTTAAATTTCTTCCGGTCTGTCATATCAAGTATGGAAGTAACACCTGTTATGCTTTGATAGCCATAATCATATCCTGCGTCAGTCAAGTCAAACAAATGTGGAACCACATTAATCTTAACTCTTGCGGATTGCCAGAGATTCGTCTCATCCTTTACTCGAATTACAATATAAGTGTAATTATTATAATTCTTGTAATAGTCTTCCTTCAACAATAGATTCGGGAACGCTTTCGTTGACTCTCTAAGCTTAACACGCTTGCTATCCATCTGATCTGTCTTATCATAAGAGGCAATCAATACATGGTTACTATCCTCCTTGTAAACATCTGAGCTATCCATACCTGTGCCTTCACCATAATTCAAATCATAGAAGACCTTAATCTCTTTTATCGCAGCACTACCGGCAATTGCCTTAAAGTCAAACTCCGGATAAATCTTCGCTTGCGAATCATCAATATTATACTGATACATCTCAATACTATCATTATAGTACAAGGTATTTAGCGATTTTGCAAGGAGCTTATTATTATCTTCATCCTTTGGATCTACATAATTGTCATCACAATTGGTATGCTTACTGCCTTCCTCGTCACACTTATTATAAAGCTTGAGCTTCGGTTTTACCTTTCCTTTTGAAACACTGTTTACAATAACATTGATAAACAACCGTCTCTCATCATTGTTATCCTTCATGTTACCAGTCACTTTCTGATGTCCGGCACCACAGTAGAATACATTATTCTTGCTATACAGGAAGTAAGCATTCATACCATCCTTTGGTGAAGCAGCAAATATTCCACTATCATATCTAGCAAAATATGCAGATACATCAGGATTACTACTTACAAAGTTTGCGCCAAGGGTATACCATACAGCAACTGTAGGATCCTCTAAATCCAATGCAAACATCTGTGCATGGGTCGGTGAAATCAAAAGCTCACTACTGATAGCAAATGGATACATGGTTACACCACCCTGATTTACCTTTGCCGCTTTTCTGGTACCGTACTTAGCCTCAAAACTAGAACCATCCAAATCCGTACCCTTATGGTCAAAACTCTCGAATTCCATCATAACATATCTGTACAAAGAAGTCGGTTTACTAGATGCATCACAAAGTGCATACAAATCCGTCACTCCTACTGGTGTATTATACTTAATGGTAAAACCTTCCAATTTGGATGCAATGCTCTCAAATTCACTAGGTTCCCCGATAATACGCTGTGTCCAGAAATACTTTGAACTGTCTGTTGTCGCATATTGTCTATACTTAGAACCTGATGCAGGCTGGTCATAGATATTATATTTCGCAACCTGACCCGGATCAACATAAAAGGTTACTAAAGCATTTGCGCCAACTGTTGTTCTCTGTGTAACACCCCGGTAGGTACATGTTACTTCTCTTCCATCGGTAACAGGTACGCCACTATTTCGAAGCGCCACATCAACTTTCAGCTTACCGTCAGCAGCAATATCCGTATCATTCGCTACAGCATTAATCGTATTACTGCTTAAGTCATATGTTGCCAAAACATTCTTACCGACAAGGTCAAACTTAGCCGACATCTGCTGCTTTACCACAGGAATCTCAAAGGTTGCCCTTCCTGACGCATCCAATGTAATCGATTTTTCATTAGAAGAACCTGCAAGTTTATACTTATATGAAGCTCCTCCATTCCATTGATCATATCCCGAAGGATTTTCCACGGTTACTGTCACAACACCGGGTTTTACAGGATTGGATTCTGTAATGGTATAACTATTATCAAGATCGTCATATCGTCCTTTTGCAAATTTAATCGTTACATCCTTGTCTTTAATATCAAACGAGCAGCCATAATTATACATACCCATTTGAACTGTCTGAGTCTCTGTATCCCCCAAAACGGAAATGGTAACTTCCGAACTGGTATCTCCACTCTCCACTTCCTCTAGTGCATGGAAACGGTCCATACCAAAAGCGCTTCTCAACGCATTAGTTAAATTAACAGCTCCTCTATCTTTATACTTAGTCATGGTATCATGTGTATTCAAGATAGAACCGCCCATTGAAACATAAGTCTTCAACTGCTCACAGCAGGTTGTTGACAAATCCTTACCGTTAAATTCATCAGCCAATCCAAGTACAATTATACTGTAATTATCATACAACCATGTATCTTTATCCCCGGACTTACGGGCATGGTCTTTATAAAGCTCCTTTTTCTCAAGCAGTTCATCATATTCTGTAATATAATCACTATATGCTGCCTTCAATGCTGCTAAATCCAGTGCATTAACTAAATCTTGATTACCCCGGTCATTACAGTATTCCCAAATCTTATAGTACTTCTGATCAATCATCCAGTTACCCGGAGCGTCACTTGTACCAATTCCTTTCACTATCTCATTCCGACGCCTTCCCGCACCTGCACTTCTAACCTGATCGGCAATCTTATAAAGCTCTTTCTCCAATTTGCTCTGATATGCTGCCAACGTCTGAGACTCTAAAGCTTCCTCGTATGTTTCCAAAGCCTTTTCTGCCAATTCTGCTTCTGCAGCTGCTTGAAGCTCCGTACGCGCCGCCGCTTCCGAACACATTTTATCAAATTCGCTAGGTGTCACAATATCTAATTCAAATTCATAATCACCGGTATCTAATGTGCCATCCTCTCCATGCGTCAATGTGTCTGCAAAATTTGCCTCCCAGTCATCTGTTGAGATGGTAGAATCATATTTTACAATACCAAAATTATGTTCATGCTTTCCAACCTTGACATCACCTAAAACAGTTTCCTGGTCTGCAAAGGAATTCAATCCAGGATTACCGTTCTTATCATTACCAATGATAAGAACATTGTTCTCCAATACCCGCATAGCCTGCTGGCATTCTGTACAGAAATATAAGGAAAATCCTGATGAGAAACCTGTCTGTTCTGATTTCTCCAGTGGCATAACCTGAAGAATCTTAATCGTTTTCTTCATCTCACTGTCCAATTTGAATAGTGCTGTACCCATTTTGGTATCGCATAAAACACCCTTTTCAGTAGTCACCTTAATCTTCCAGTTTACCAATCCGAAGAAATCATCATCTAACGCATAGGATAAATCAACGGTTCCGCCTGCACTGCAATTCTTCCAATCCACCCGTTCTGATTCTCCATACGTAGCATCCCCATTGGAATCAATAAACAACTCAACCAGATAAGAAGATGCATCTCCAGCGGTTGTGGTCACACCTGCCGTAAAAGCTACTGAATTTTCCGTATTAGTGGTACTGCTGTCACCCTCCACATACTCCTTTGGCTTTTTGGTTACCTTAAGGCTTGGTCGCTTCGCCGCATTGTCAACCAGATTCTTAATGGTTTTTTCATAATCCGCATTATATACTGTAACGGAACCACCTAGCGTAAAGCCATACTCGTTACCGACATTCTCTACGCCTCTGGTTGCATTCGTTGCTTCTGTATCTATGGATCCCCACGCAACATTTCCCTTTGAATTACCCTCTTTGACCAAATTATATGTGTATGCAAGGAACTGATACATATTACAATCCGGGTCAATCTCTTTTAAAGCCAGCTGACTAAGCCGGTTCGGATTGGAGGCATTTTTATTACTTGGATCATATTGATAAGATTCCTCAAATGCTTTAGTTACTTCCTTGTCAATAATAATCGGAAGTCCGGAATTAACAAAATCCTTTAACTCATCCCGCTTAATCGTGCTAAGGTCATGACCACTAAACTCCACGGAATTACTGTAAGCATCACTGGATATTGCTCCATATGTCATCTTATAATCTACAAAGTTACCGGTATGGGTATACATATCAAACTGTGTCATATACTTGAGACCACTTTCTACATAATTATTCTGAAAGTTCCAGTCTCCACCAGCGTAGTTAATATATGGTGCCTCAATATAAGCGGAAGCATCACCACCGATATATACCAAATCATAATTCTCTAATACCACCTTTTTGGTAGCTATCAATTCATTGACCGACACCTGATCAACCTGAATCTGGGTGTAAGGAATACCCGTTGCATGTGCAATCTTTGCCTTGCTTATCTCAAAGGCGTAATACTCGACATCATCCTCAATCTCATCCTTGGTTACACCACTGAGCACCTGATCTGGGATTGTATAATACATTCCCTTATAGGCAGGATATTTAGAACCAGAACCCCCGTTCCTCACAGCCAAATCCGTATCAATCGGATAACAAGGCTGAATTTCAAGAACCCTATATGCACTTCCATTCTCACCGGTTGTACTGCTGTCTCTGTATTCACTGGTATTAATAATATCCGCAATAGCTTTGGCAGCAGTAACACCATCTTTTCCGGCATTATTTAAAGAAGTAAAGAACCCATAACGAACAGAAAGAATATTGGATTGCTTTGCAATACCATTTGCAGTTAACAACAAATTCATCAGCTTCAAATAGTTATTTGTGCTGACATAAGAAGAATTACCACTCTCAAACGTACCTCTGAAGTCATAAAAAATATATTTGCCGGCCTCAGATACAGACTTTAACTTTGCAAACAAATCGTCCGTCATTGCCGTACTCATAATGTTGTTCTCTAACAGAATAAAATCATAGGTTTCATTCAACATTGCTTCGGTAAGACTTCCCGGATGAACAAAGGTATAATCCCACTCTTTTGGCTTACCATTACCATAATATGCAATATCAATTAATCCCTTAGGATCCTGACTGCTCATCTTCTGATACATGGAGCCCTGTTCATTCTGATCCGTTGTTACCACCAATACCTTACCATTAGCAGCCATCTGATTAGTATTGTACCTAACATAGTATGATTTCAATACAATGTCCGAACTAAAGAATTTGTCTGCAGGCGTTCCATTATTCCATGCAAAGGTACGGAAACGGATATGATTATTTCTAATCTCACCGACTAAGTCTTTATACGTTTTTGTTACTCCAGGTGTATTTGTATCACCCGGCGTAACATAATCAACAATAACCGGTTTATCTTTACCTAATGCAAATGTATGCAGATAATTATAAATATCCTCACTCATATTATTATTATATGAATTATAAGAAGGACTACTAATATAAATCAAATCCGCCTTATTCAAGATATCATTTAAAGATGAAGTCTCTCCTGTAATATTAGAAGCCATCTTTTCTTCAAGAGTCGTGGATGCTGATACCGGAATTGTATCCAGCAAAATCATATTTGCTTTCATTTTAGCATTCTTGGTACTATTTGCATCAAAAACATTACTCTTAAAATATCCACTTGAAATATACTCGCTTAAATCTGATCCGCTTACTCCGGTAGGAACAATCTCAACAATATTAAAGGTCTGTGCATCATCACCTGATTTATTAGAATTCTCAATAATCAAATCAATATTGGTCTTATAATCCGTTGTTGAAGCTGCACCCCTTTTTGTTGGCTCTGATTCAATTTCATTCTTTTTATCATTTGAAGGAAAACCTCTTGTCGCAATAGAATAAGAAACTGCAGAGACTGATGCAATCAAAACTAATAATGTTATTGTTATAGCAATAATTTTTTTCTTTGCCATTGTTCTTCTCCCTTCCTTTCTTATTCTTCCGGTGTGGCTTCACCACCACCGCTTCCGCCGCTTCCACCACTGCCATTTGCAGCTTTATATGCATTCTGCGGTCTGACTGTCAGCACTGAGGAATTTCTAAAATTAATGGTATCTGCCGCATTATATAAGTAGCCATCTACATCAAATAATGCATCTACCAAAAAAGCCTCCCCCTCTGCGTCTGCAGATAAATAGAAATCTGATATGTTCTTAGTTAACAGCCCCTTATCAGAACCTGCTGTTGCCAGACTACTTGCTTGAATTAATGCCTTATACCACCGAGTCTCTG
Organism: uncultured Clostridium sp.; assembly: GCA_947178475.1. Taxonomy (GTDB): domain Bacteria; phylum Bacillota; class Clostridia; order Lachnospirales; family Lachnospiraceae; genus CAG-590. The sequence goes on from CAMWYM010000030.1 coordinate 9,130, forward strand.
TATTAATACTCATACTACTTGTTTCCGGTGAACGATATAGATATATACTTTCAAGCTGCCCACCGCTTTTATATTTAAAGTAGTAAATCACATTACTCACTCCGGTAATATTTCCTGCGCTATCCGTTACATTATACTCCGCATAGATATACATGGGCTTTATATACAGATATGAGAGATCTCCATCCACTTCCTGTTTCAGTATTCTAAACGATCTGGCATCTGCTGTTGCCTTATCCAAATCATCACTTAGGGGATATGGTCCATCCGTAGTTTTCTCTCCCAGTAACTTATAAGTATCCATATCAATAATTACTTTTCGTTCATCCGGATTAGTATCTGTATTCCGAACATAATTCCCATAATTATCAGGGACAATAGTAGTATTACTACTTAGCGTTACTGCTATAGAACCGGTTTGCTCTGACAGTGCTTCCTTCCTTGACCCATTATCTTTGCTCATTTCGTACACTGTTCCAACATACGGTCTGACCTGAACATAATTTGCCGGAACTAAACTGTCCATTATACTTGTCATTACTTCTTTTGCTTCGGTCTGCGCCCTAAGATTCTCTTTTGTCTTTCTGTTTGCCGCTACTGTTGAACTCATGAACTGGACAACCATTACCATAACAATGGACAATAAAGCCATACTAATCAATAATTCAACTATTGTGAAGCCTCTGTTTCTATTTATTTGACTTGACAATGACTCCACCTCCCTACTTCACAAAATGATTACCAGTTGAAGCATCCAGACTTACTGTTGCAACGGTGTTATTGGCATATATAATCTTGTATTTTCCTGCCCCATAGCGTACAGAACCATTCGATTTATTAAATTCTATAAGCATTTCTTCTGTTCCATCTACAAGGCTGCAATCACTTGTGCCGGATTCCGGTTCATACTCAATCTTAAGAATATTAGGCAATGTCGCTTCCACCGTGTCTGCAGTCTTCTCGGTAAAGCTGATTCCGTCATCATATCCTAAAATCAAAGAATATGATCCGGCCTTAGCAATGGTTCCGTTTGCATAAGTAACATCTGTGGCATTATGCACTATTTTCATACAAAGACGATCGCCTTGAGCTTCCGACAATGCCTTAGTCTTGATTAATAAGCTTCCCATCTGGGCATTGAGTGTAGATGCTGCCGCATTACACTTTGCCCTCTTAATAATTCCGATTGTAACAAATGACATACCGGATAAGATTGCCATAATGGCAATAACAATAATTGCTTCAATCAACGTATAACCCCGGTTCCTTTGCTTACCACAATTCTTCCTCATACCAATCACCGCCTAATCTACATTCTTCTTCCAATTGCGGAATGAAAGAATATCTTCAAACTGGACAGCACTTATATCCTTTAGGGAAACCACCGGAATATCTCCCGATTCTGCCGGGTCAACATATTGTGATGTAAACTGCCGGAACATATCGCATACAAAACCAAAATTATTCGCTTTGTTCTCCCCACGAGAATTATCACATTCACGCAAAACTGTCTTTATAATTTCTTCATTGGCAAGGAAACTCATTGATGTTTTGTTACTGGCTGCATTAAAATTATTGATAATAATTTTGCCTCCAGTTACAATCAAGCCCTCAAATTCTTCTACATCATCCTGAAATGTCACATCACCTTTCGCAATGACAATTCCCCTGACTTTGCCATTTTTAAATGGTTTATCATAAATCTTAGAGTTTGAGCCTATCTTGCAGGAGCTTGCACCAATCTCTACCTTCTCTTCCGATACCCATACACCATATCCGCTCTTCATTGCACAATATTTGCTATTAGCACTATTCACAAGTGAAAAATCAAAATAATGGTTAATCGGAGTAATTACCTCTTCCTTTAAAAGATGTGCCTCTGTTACAAAATCACCGTTGCTGCTCTTATTCGTCAGAAGCCATTTCATTTCCTTATACTGGTCCTGCAGCTTGCTGGAAACTCTTTGAGCAACAATAGGGGCATCACCGGTTACAGATACTGTATCTGTCCTGTCACCCTCCACGATAGCACCATTAATATTTTCTGCTGCTTTGACCAACGGAGCAATATTATTACTGTTGGCAACAATAGTAAAGGAATCATCAACCTTTGTTGTAATTGCAGAATTCGTATAAACATTTTTATACGGATCATCAACCTCATTACTGACATTCAGCATTTTAACCTTGAAATAATCATAATCTGTAATATTAACCAGACCATAAGTTTCTCCTGCCGTCTTACCGTCACTACCTGTTATCGTAGACTGATCAAACAGTGCGGCATAATCTGCAATAAACTTATTCATCACATCCGTATTTTTCAAATCTGACTTTGAAAAATCCAGAAAGTATTTTGTTTTTCCCGAAACAACCGTCTTAATAACCGGTATCTTATCAAAATTAGACCAAATTCCCTTATAGGCATCAACATTCTTTAACCGCTCCGGCATTTCTAACCACAAACCATCCTCTTCGTCATGGACATGCCCATTAGGAATATATGCCAACTGATTACTTTTAATGGAAATTGCTTCACCTGTTCGGTAATCTTGAATCGGAGTTTTATCCTTCTCCTCAGTTGAACCTGTCTTCACCGTATAATTATCTGAAATTTCTCCATTCTGTGTCTTCTGGGTAAGATAACTGTCTACTTCCGGCTTAATCTCATCTGTTACTGTCTCCGTAGCACTACCATTCTGTACAGTATAGGTTACTTTTTCAGCGGTCTCTGATTCTTTTGTATCCTTTGATAATTCAATGTAAGACTGCCCTGCCACATACAACGCTTTTACTAATGAAAAATCAAGTGTAGTATCCTCTCCATTTAGAATAATTGCACTACTATTATAATGTGCCTGCCCCTCTATACCCTGACCATCCGTAATACCATTATCGGTATGTTTAGTAAATTTACGAATTCCTTTTGTGATAGAAGCCGTTGTATAAGTACGATTATCGGTTGATGCATAATTATAACCATAATATTCTCCGTTTATCAAAACATTTCCGGAATTTGCATTCACCTCTAAATCATCATAAATATAAGCTCTCGCTTTCATATTGAGAGTAGCGCCTCTCATGGTTTCTCCACTTATGTCCTTTCGCAAGGCAAACCCGTCTAATACAATACCGTCTGCCCAGACATCTGCATAATCTATAGAAGAATTAGCAATATTGGAAATCGTCACATCCGCACAGTTCATCAGTGCCAGAGAACCCGGAACAATAATCCTATCGGATGCCATTACCACTGTTGCACCATCAACATAGAAACCAGAATACATACTGTTCACATTTACACCATTACATTTTTTCAGCTGATCATCATCATAAGAATTAACCTGCTGAATCTGCTTGGCCTCCACCGTTGTCGGTGCATTACCTACTGTCGGAACAACACCAGGGTCTTCATCATAACTCTTGTTATAAAAATCAGATGCCGCATATACATTACCGGTTATATTTACACTGTTTCCTAAAGCAGTCTTCCCATCTTTACCGATAATCTCAACTCCTCTGTCTGCCACCATTGAATATTCATACAAATCATTCAAATCCGCACTGATACCATCAAAACGAACATCAAACTCCGGTTTTCCAATCACCAAATCCGTTGTGATTGTCTGAATAAACGTATCTGCGGCTGCCACAGTACCCGATTCCTTTACGGACCTCGCATTCACCGTACTATATTTGGCACATCTCTTCAATACAATATTACAGATAGTCAAATCGTCATCAGAAGTAGTAATTCCTCCGACAGTAAGCTGAACACCTTCTAATCCGGTAGCTACACTATCATCATAAGGATAACTCAAGAAACTTATCAAATGTGCCTCTATATTACTCTGAGTTTTATAATTATCATCATTTTGCAGCATCCGCATATAAGTTGTCTTCAGAATCTGATTAGCCTGCTGGTTATCCATTGTTACATACGCTCTAGTTTTGGTATCATAATAAACCATAACCTCAAGCGTTTCGTCATATGCCTGATTCAATGTTTTCATGGAATCTGCGCCCACTCCGGCATAAATCTCATCCATTGCCTGCTCCAGATAATAAAAATTATCCCTTGCATTAATATCATAGGCCTTCAACCGATAGCACAATGCAACTGCAACCAAAATTGCGGCTACTAAAATCGCAAGAAAGGAAACTGTTGCAACAACCATTATGAAACTGTTACCTTGATTCTTTTTCTTTGTTCGCCTTTTCTTTGTCAAGTCTCATTGCCTCCTTTCGTTCCCTGTAGTATCGGCTGGTCTACCGATGGGTCAATAGCACCTTGTGATTCTTCCTTAATCCATATCTTAACCTCATACAAGCCTCTGTTTTCTTCTGTCGCCGCATTTAACGGCTCCACAGTTACACTTGGATACAAGCCATAAATATCTCTCTTTTCGCTGCCTGAAACCCCAGCATTAATTTTATTTTTAAATGCCGTCAAAGTGGTATCCACTGCATCCTCTGCCTTGTACAGGAATTTATCTAATGTCGACTTCTTATTGGTTTTTGGATTGTTATCTGCATCTTCGTTATCACCTATATTATGATATACGTGAATCTTTTTTAATTTATCAGCAGACGCTGTTGATTTCAACATTGCCACCATATGAATATCCACATTATCTCTTCCCACACTATTTGAATATGCATCATTATATAATTTCTGATTCTTCTGTTTTTCCGTCAGTAATGAACCGTTTAATGCTGCATCTGTATCTAAAATATTCTGGGAATAAGTCTGTGCTGTTTCCACCAGAAAAATATTTACATCTGAATCATCTAAATCGCTTGTGTCAACGGCAATATAATCATTTCTTGAATAATCACCGTTATAGACACAAGGATTATACATCAGATAAATATTAGGCAATTTAGAGGTGAACGCCTGTGCATAGGGAACATATTGAATATGATTGTCATCACCAAGTATCGCAGTATTATGATCCATGTAATCCAATATACAGCGAACTGTATATCCCGCAGTAGCATCACCGGATACTTCAATCGTCATCAATCTGGACGCTGTATCGCCAACGAAAGAATCAACCTTATCACCCTGTATCTGCTGATTGTAACGTTCCTCATCAATTTCTTTAAGAACCTGTAATTTCTTCGTTCTAAAGGAAGTTACTGCTGTCTTATCATAATTCAGGATTGTTCCATCAATTAATGCAACTTTCGTATAATCAATATCCTCGACAATACCTAATGCCAAATTATTCGGATCAGTAAAATCAACATCATCTGCAGCCTTACTTGCATAGTAATTATTGCTAATCTGAACCAGATAGTTATAAGGCGTATGCTTTGTACCTAATTCAGTCTTTCCAGTCAGCGTACAATTCTTTATCGAAAATTCTTTTGTCGGATCCCATGTTGCGTTAACTGTATTTTCGGTAAATGCCGTAGTTAAAGTACCTGCCGAAGTTCCGTTTGCATAATAATAGTCTTCCTTTGTAATTTCATTAATCGGTACTGCCTTAATATGCTCAATCAGATTTTCCGCAAAATCATTACGATATTGTAATTCCTTGGAACTCGTCGTCATATGAAGAGAAGATATAATTCCCGATACGATTGGTACCATCAACATTGCAAAAATTGCAAGCGATATTAAAATTTCAACCATACTGAAACCAGCATTTTTTTTCTTTGTCATGGAACAATCACTCCAATCTACTTATACACCTTAACAGACCCTGTTGTACTTGTTACATCCACACGAGGGGATACACTGTCATCTCCAGTTACCTTTACATAAACCGGAAGCTTTGTTGTATTACGGATTGTCACCCTAACTCCGGCTTTATCATCATCATTCTTTCTTGCAGATGACTGAAGCAACAGTCTAACATCCTCACTGGAGGTCACCTCTGCCTCATAAGAAGTACCGTCTAATGTATATTTGCAATAATTCTTGCCATCTTTTTCATAGAAATCATATGATAATGTAGACACGCTATTATCACTATTAGAAATTACACTTGCTTCTTTTCCTGCACCGTTTTGACCTACCACCTTGGCAGACACGTCACTGGTAGAAGAGTTCAGCATAGCATAAAAATCATAACTATTTACAATTGCTGCACCGTCATTCTCGTCATATTTATTTAAGCCAGCTTCGTTATCAGAACTTGAACCTCCCGCCGCTCCGGTATCAAAGATATTTTTTACGCCAATCTCAACTTCATTCAGTTCTATCTGGCGCTCTGGTCTCTCTGAGCTTTCTACCGAATAGCAGTATAATTCTAATTCACCACTATATATGTCGTTAGTGTTATCATAAGATACATTCAAGGAATTAACGGTCATTCTGTCAGAATAACCTGCCACATAATTAATTACATCCTTTAATGATGAATACGAACCATAATAACTAATCGGGAAGACTGCCCGGAAACACTTATAGGCGGAATCAGCACCTGTAATTGTTTCCTCCGTTAATGCTGCTCCCGTATCAGCCGGAGCCTCTGTACTCTCGGCTCCTGCCTCGGTGCTCTCGTCCTCAGCGGTTGCTGTATCAGCAGTACCTGTCGCATTAAGGCTTGCATCAGCACCACCCTGTCCTAAGGTGTAAAACTGTTCCTTTTGCCCCATATCCAAAGTTTCCACTGCGAATTCATTGGACTTTCTAATTCCATCCAAAAACATAATGGTAATTTCCTGATTCATATCTGCCGGAAATGCAGATAATAGTTCTTCAAATTCAGCATTAAATTTCTCTGTATCTTCAATATATTGTTCACGATTTGCCTGTTTTTGATTAAGCTCTGCTAATCTAGCCTGTAATGCAGTAATCTCTGTGTTTATTGTCTGTACTTGTTCATAATTTGGTTTAGCTACATATAAACCAGTCAGTATAGCTACTGCAATACCAGCTAGACCAAGTAATATTCCTTTATTTATATCACTCATCGCAATCCCTCCTATTCTGCAGTGGTTTCTTCAAGCACTGCGTCGCCTACTGACTCTTCCTCTGTATCCTCTTCCACCATAGATACAAAATTGGCAGTGATATTAAACTCATAATAAGTAGTTGTAATTTGATTCTCACCGGCTCCGGTACCGTTTGATTCCGTCTCTACCAAATCAACCAGAAAAGCGTCCTGTATACATTCAATCTTTTTCAATTGTCTGATAAATTTCGCAATTGCAGGATAGTCATCGGTAACACCATTTAACATTACCCCCTCATCACTAGACTCATAACTGTTGATGGCAATAGTTTTGGGCAAATTCTCCTCTAACGCCTCAAAAAACATAGAAACATTTTCATTCAGCGTTCTTGTCTGATCATACATATTATGCATATCATCACGCCTTGCCTTCGCCGCATCATAATCTGTGACAATTTGATCAATATCTGCGATAGCTGCAATCTGCTGATTTAAACTGTCACGCTCTGCTATTGCGTTATTTTTCATGACAATGGTAACGCCTGCCATAGCCGCAGCAGCTATAACCCCTACCACAAGTACACCTGTTCCCGCCTTTACAGCACTTATATCACTGGACCCTTTCGTCTTTGCCGTGCTTTGCACAAATCCCATCGGGTCAAAAGCAGCACCGATCGGTGCAATCAAATATACAGGATTGTAAATTTTCAAATCAATCTTAGAGTCAAATTTAATGTTATAAAGACTATCCATAACTCTGGTCTGAATATTCAACTGAATCTTAAACAGACCATCAATACCTCGAATCAAAGCTCCGTCACCGGTCAGAAAAACATCATCAATCGGTTTATCCGGATTCTTTGTTACATAATAGTCAATCACACGACCAATATTGTTAATCAGATAACGAAATGCACCGGTCGCTGCATTGTCATCAAAGTCTACTGTAATCAGTCTCTCATTCTGCAAAAGTGTCATTGCCGTTGTCGCATCAACACCCTTTTCGTCCATCACCTCTGTTACCACCGCATTAGTTCCATAAGGCACCGTTCTTTGCAATAACAAAGTATCTCCTTTTACAATATTAAGAATTGTGGACTCACTTCCCAACTGGATAACCATAGTAGTCATTGTGGCACTGGTCTGTGTTTTGATCAATTGAAGCATCGCATTACCGACATAGTCAATCGATTGCACATTCAGTCCAAGCATACTGCCCAGCTCATAATAGCCCTTCACCATTACAATCGGTGCAGCTACCACCATAAGCTTTAATTGTTTTGACTTATCATCATCCACTACATGTTCAAGAATAGAATGAGAAACAACGTAATCTTCTATATTAACCGGGAAATACTCTGATGCATTTGCATCCACAATTCCCTTCACCTTGTTCTCTTTCACCTCTGGAATAAGCACCTCACGATTTACCACCTTCGATGAGGAAAGAATGAATATGACATTCTTATTTGTTATTCCATTTGCATCCAACTGTTCCCGAATTACCCTTGCAATCCGGTCCACGTCCTTGAGTGCGCCATCCTCGTAAGCATCCTCAGGGGTTTCAAAAATTAACGCATTATGTACATTTGTCTGTTTCTTTATTGAAGGCGTCACTTCAATAACTGTAATACTTTCGTTCGTAATCTCTACCGTTAAGACTTTATTACTTTTCGCCATATCGTAGCCTCCCTCGCTAATCAGAAGTTATTTTACAGGGGATCAACCCCCATTAAGTTCATATACCAGCCCACAAGCTGAGCTCCGCATATCATTGTAATGTAAACACCCAAAGATAAATACGGACCAAGAGCAAACTGCCGCCCGCTCCCCTTAACCTTCATTAGTATCAAATGAATTACTGACCCTGCAACGCATCCGATTCCCAATGCCAAAAAATTAAGTTTCCAGCCTAACAGTAAGCCGGTTGCTGCCATTAATTTGATGTCACCGTCCCCTATCACATCACCAATTTCCTGCTCACCCTCATACTTCTTGCGAAGTATTGGTGCAGCAATCCAATTCACAATGCATAAAAAACCGCTGACCGCAAAAAGACCAATCAAATACTCAACCCAATTAGAAAAATCTGCAAATAAATGAATCAATCCACATACAAAAATAAAAATGTTACATTCCAATGGAATATATTGTGTATTCCAATCCACAATTGATAAGAAAAACAATGCTACTGCAGCTAATCCCATCAGCATCCCCGTAAACTCCATTCCCTCTGACCAAAAAGGAATAAAAAAGAATAAAAAGCCAAGAATAACTGCTGTTATATTGTAAAAATAGTTACTCTGTTTCACACAGGAACAATTCTTCCTTACCATTAAATAAGAAAAAAGCATCCAGTCGCTGACAAAATTCGACATTCCCCTCCGGGTTTCTTTCATCGCCAAACAAGATCCAAACCGCCCGCACTGCCGGCACTTTTCTCCACTCTCTACTCTTTCAATATAAGCAGACAACGGAATGGCAAACCAGCACACTGTACTTGCAATCAATCCTATTATAATACCATACACTATCATTTCAGCCTTGTTTCCCTTATTCAACATCAGCACATCCCCTCATCAAAGAGAGGATGTGCTATTAATATTGTTGTTTATTAACAATCTCTGTTTTTAAACAAAACCTTTGTCAACACCATTCATCAGCCTGGGCAACTAGAAGCATTATCATTTGTCAGGCAGTCAGAAGCTGTCGGATACAAAATATGCTTGCCATCAGTACTATAAATTGTAATCTCGCTGGTTTCCTTATCCAAGTCATACACAAAGTTACCTGTTGACATTGCAGTTTTCTTCATACATTTGCTAGCTTTTGTCTTCGGAGCACTTGAACCACCACATGCAGTAGTGAATGCCTTTTCAAAATCATTACCACTCTTGTCAAAAATGTCGTCCACAGAAGCTCCAGTTGCATTATTAGCTGCATCGTAGCCAGCCTCATCAGCAAGTGCTGTCTGAATAGATGTAGCAATTGTGTTTGCTGTCTGAATATCCGTAGAAATTCTAGACTTGTTGATGTACTTAATCAACGCTGGTGCAAGAGCACCTGCTAAGATAGCCATAATCGCAATAACGATAATCAGCTCGACCATTGAGAAACCTTTGTTTGTTTTTTTCATAATCATCTCTCCTTTACTTATAAAAATTTTTTATTAAAACTGCCGTGGTCTTCGGCAGAATTAACCTAATAAAAAGTTTGTCGCTATGCCAGCTCGATTTCGCCTCGCTCCATCTCGCTGCGGCTATTCGCCGTATTAGCTACAACTCGCAATGCCATCTCGTCTTTCGGCTCGATGCGGCTTGTCGCCATATGTCAAGGTATATCAATACACCTGCTCACAAGCAAGCTTGTAACAGATATATTGATATACCTTGACGCATTGCTCGTAAGACATTACATATTGTCGATTCCTTGATACATACTGAGGATCGGTCCGTATACTGCTGCCACAATGACACCTACTATCCCTGCCATAAACACCATGGTAAGCGGTTCCATTGCCTGAGTCAAGGATTCTGTTGCAAGATCCACTTCTCTATCATAGAGATCCGCAACCTTCTCCATCATATCTTCAATGTTACCAGTCTCCTCACCAATCTTAACCATCTGTACCAACATAGTCGGAAACACTTCCATATCCTTCAGTGGTTTAGAAAGAGGAAGTCCCTTTGCTACCTGTGCCTTGGCATTCATCAATCCTTCCCGGAAAATAACATTACTCATCATCTTTGCAACCTGTTCAATTGAATCTAGCATCGGAATACCTGCTGCCATCAATGTACTAAGTGTTCTTGCAAACCTCGCTGCATTAGACTTAATCACCAAATCGCTAAAAATCGGAGCATTAATTCCTACTTTAGCAGCAAGCAGCTGTCCTGTAGGTGTAGCAAAAAACATCTTGATTGCCGCTCCAATCCCAATAAGGATAGGCAAAAGAATAAACCATTTATGCAAGATAAAATCACTTCCTGCCATCATTGCCCGGGTTGCGAACGGTAACTCTGTTCCCATATCTGCAAACATTTCCACAAAGTTAGGGATAACTGCAATCATAACCACGATGATAACCAAAACCGCTACAATCATAACCATAATTGGGTACGTCAAAGCTCCTTTTATCTTCCCCTTCAATGCATCATCTTTTTCAAAGTGAATCGATAATCTTTCAAAAGCAATCTCCATACTACCTGACGCTTCACCGGCAGCCACCATGTTAATCATAATCGGTGGGAAAATTGTAGGATTCAATCGCATTGCATCAGAGAAATTACCTCCCTTTTCCACGTATATCTTAGCTTCAATAAGTGCCTGCTTAAGCACCTTGTTATCCATCTGTTCCGAGAGCATATCCAGCGCTGTAATCACCGTAACACCAGCATTCAGAATACTCACCATCTGTTTACAGACAATGGACAAATCACGGCTCTTCACCTTCTTCTTTCCCAGTGTAAATCCCGCCTTTGCCTCTCCAGCATCATGCAGTTCCGTAACAGAAAGACCTTCGCTCTTCAGTTTCTCCATCGCCTTATCGCGATCAGCTGCGTCGATGGTACCCTTTTTGTTCTTACCGCCCTTGTCAACCGCCTTGTAATTAAACTGTGCCATATAATTCCTCCACCATTCATCCTCTGTTCAAATTCTGCATCATATCTATAATTATATATATGGATACCAAACAAAATATGAACAAATTATTAACATTCTATTTCCTAATATGATAATACTCCATTTTCGTCATAATTGCAATAATAAATTAACATAAAATTGAATTTTTATCATTTTTGTATAAAATTCTACATCTTTTTCTTCAGTGCCACCTGATCCTGAGCATAAATTAGTGCATTTTCACGACTAATAGCCCCTTCTCTGTACAAATCATACAAATGGTCATCCAGAGTAATCATACCCATCTGACGGCTGGTCTGGATAGTTGACTGAATCTGATGGACTTTCGCCTCTCTAATCAGGCTTCGAATCGCCGGACTTCCAAACATAACCTCAAAGGCTGCCACACGTCCTCTGCCATCCTCTGCCGGAACCAGTGCCTGGGAAATTACACCCTCCAAAATCATCGCAAGCTGTACACGGGTCTGCTGCTGCTGATGCGTTGGGAACACGTCGATAATACGGTCAATTGTACTCGCTGCACCAATAGTATGCAGTGTTGAAAATACCAAGTGTCCTGTCTCTGCAGCAGTGATTGCTGTGGAAATTGTTTCCAAATCACGCATCTCTCCCAAAAGAATAATATCAGGATCCTCACGAAGTGCAGCACGCAATGCATTACCATAGCTCAGCGTATCCATACCAACCTCACGCTGATTTACTACCGACTTCTTATGATGATGAACATACTCAATAGGATCCTCCAGGGTGATAATATGATCAGTCAAGTTCTCGTTCGCTTTATTGATAATTGAGGCAAGTGTTGTAGATTTGCCGGAACCTGTCGGTCCTGTCACCAGTACCAGACCACGTTTCTTCTTATATAAATCCACCACTTCCGTCGGAATACCAAGCTGATCAGGTCTTGGAATAATCGTCTCCACCCGTCGGTAGGCCGCTGCCATGTTTCCCCGATCCATATATACATTCACACGAAAACGCCCCGTTTCATCGGAATCGTAAGAAAAGTCTACCTCTCCACGTTCTTTTAAAATCTGCTTGTGCCTTTCGTGCATTGTTGCACCAATCATCTCTGCTGCATCCACCGGCTCTAATGGCGGACATTCCACTTCAATCAGTTTACCATTGATACGGAGCTTAGGCGGAATTCCTACCGCAATATGTACGTCGGATGCCTTCTGTTCCACTGAAAATGTTAATAGTTCTTTGATGTCAATCATTGTCCTTCCCCTTTCACTTACCTTATATTTAACAGCATCACATGCCATTCATATCCCTGTCCGATAATCTTAATATTCATCTCCGGCTTCGTATACAATCTTACGCATCTCCGACATAGCGGTAATTCCGTTTAATACATGCCTGCCAACACTGAGCTTCAATGTAGACATTCCTTCTGTCAGCGCCTGTTTTTCTATCTCATTTGCCGGTGCATTCTGGGCAATAACCTGCTGGAGTCCTCTGGATACAGGCATCATCTCATATACACCAATTCGCCCGGAAAAGCCAGTCTCATTACAAAGCGGACAGCCGTTCGGTTCATAGATAACTACATCCTCCTCATCCTCCGGAACATTCAGCAGTCTCTTTTCGTAGTCCTCGGCATATCTCGGCTGCTTACAGGTACATAGTCTTCTTACCAGACGCTGCGCAATAACGCCCACCAGCGCATCACCGGCAGTATACGGCTCGATACCCATATCAATCAGACGGGTTACCGTTGAAGCTGCCGAGTTCGTATGCAGTGTAGATACCACCAAGTGTCCGGTGATAGCCGCCTTAACCGCAATATCCGCCGTCTCGCCGTCTCGAATCTCACCAATCATGATAATATCCGGGTCCTGACGAAGAATGGAACGCAATGCAGCAGCAAAGGTCATATCCGCCTTCTCATTAACCTGACACTGGTTAATTCCATCAATATTTGCCTCCACCGGATCCTCTACCGTAATAATATTCACGTCTTCCGTATTCAGCTCACTAAGCGCTGTATACAGTGTAGTTGATTTACCGGAACCTGTAGGACCCGTTACCAGAATAATCCCATGTGGATTACTTAAGATTCCATCAAACACCTTCTCCTCATCCGGTGTAAAACCAAGTCCCGACTTCGGTCTTGTAAGACCTTCCTTTGAAGTAAGACGCATAACCGTCTTCTCACCATATACCGTAGGCAGCATGGACACACGGATATCAAACTCCCGCCTATCTACCATAATAGATATACGTCCGTCCTGTGGCTTACGCTTCTCTGAAATATCCATACCTCCCATAATTTTCAAACGGGCACAGATACCGGATAACAGCGAATAATCATATGACATTACCTGTTTGAGCACACCGTCGATACGATACCGGACACGCACCGAGGTCTCCATTGGCTCGATATGTATATCTGATGCCCTTTGGCGGACGCCGCCCTCAAGAATACCCTTTACCAACAACACAATAGGTGAATTCTCGATATCCGCATTCATCTCTTCCTCTTCAGCATCCGAGAGCATGCTCTGTTCACGTTCCTTACGATAAGCCTCAGCAGCCTCCATCGCCTGCTGATTGCCGTAATATTTTCCGATTGTAGACTGGATATCATCTTCCATTGCCAAAAGTGCTTCCACCTGACAACCGGTAATAATGCCGATATCATCTGTGGCAATAATATCCATTGGGTCAGCCATAGCTACCCTGAGCACATTCGGATTATTCTCTGCATACCCTAAAGGGATTACGTTATATTTCATGACCATATCTTCCGGTATCAGCGATAATACCTCATCATCAAACTTACATCCCTTTAAATCTATAAATTCTACTCCTAGCTGCTGTGTCAACACTGCAATTAACAATTCCTGGCTAATGAAACCCTCCTGTACCAGTGTTGCACCTAATTTTAAACCCTTTTCTTTCTGGAGACCCAATGCCTCCTGCAGCTGTTCTTCTGTGATTGCGCCCGCCGCAACAAGCAAATCACCCATTCTAAGTTTTTTTCTTCCTACTCCGATACGCATATGCAAAATCCTCTCATAAGTTTAGTTACCGATATTGTACCACATCACGAAAAAAAAAGAAACCTTTTCTATAATTTTGTTTAAATGCACAAAAAGAATTGTGGAAAAGCACTTTTGTGCGTTTTTTTCATAAAATAATGAAAAGCCCTTTAAGGAGACTCCTATGCAGACATTCAAACAGCCATTGTCCAAGGAATCCGAACTCTATTATCTGAAAAGAAGCAGGGAAGGCGACTTAGAGGCACGCAATATTCTGGTAGAATACAATCTAAGGCTTGTTGCCCATATTGTGAAAAAATATAATAACTTTGAGCGTGATACCGATGATTTAATCTCCATCGGCACCATCGGTCTTATTAAGGCAATCAACACCTACGATATTGACAAGGGCAGCCGTCTGGTCACCTACGCCTCCCGTTGTATCGAGAACGAACTGTTAATGATGCTTCGGCAGGAACGCAAATGCTCCCGTGAATTTTCCCTATATGAGCCCATCGGTACCGACAAGGAGGGAAACGAGATTAACCTTTTGGACATTGTCGAACATGAGGATACCGATATTGCCGAGCATGTTATTCTGGAGGATAATATACGTCAGCTCTACGACATCCTGGAGCGCCAGCTCGACAGCCGGGAGATACAGGTGCTCACACTGCGGTATGGTCTGTTCGGCAAACAGCCGCTAACACAGCGTGAAGTGGCAAAACAGATGTCCATATCCCGTTCCTATGTATCCCGAATTGAAAAAAAGGCTCTCCTTAAGCTGCGCAGGGAGTTTGACGGTCCGGCAGCGTAGAGGAGTTAGGTTATCTGCTATCTGCCCGGTTCACTGCCTGCCAAGGTCACCCCTCTGCCGAAGACGAACCAGCACGTTGGCGGAGAATTATCCCCGGCTCCAACGCCTCCCCCAAATCCACAAGGAGCGGTTCCTTGGGATGCGGAGCACTTTCCACCTGTTCTCCTTTTTCGTTCCTGATTGAGCGAACAGTGAGCAGCCGGCTGCTTCCATCAAACATCATCGCCTCAACCTCATCTCCCACAAGGAATTTATTCCGCTGGATAAAATGCAGACTACCGTTTTCGTCCGTATATTCGACCTTTCCAATATAAATATAATCCTTCACATATTCGTTATTATCATAGACCTGGGAATCCTGATTGGTTTTGCCAAAATAAAAACCGGTAGTAAACTGCCGGTAAGTGCACTTACCTATTTCCTCCCTGTACCATGCAAGATTATTTCGATAGATTTCCGGGTCTCTTCTGTAATCATCAATAGCTTTCCGATAGGTTCTGGTCACTGTTGCGGTGTAAAGCGCCGTTTTCATCCTGCCCTCCACCTTAAAGCTGTCGATTCCCGCCTCAAAAAGTTCCGGAATATACTCCACCATGCAAAGGTCTTTGGAATTAAAAATATATGTTCCCCGCTCATCTTCCTCCACCGGAAAATATTCTCCGGGGCGTTTTTCCTCTACCACACTGTATTTCCATCGGCACGGGTGGGTACACTCACCCTGATTGGCATCTCTTCCTGTCAGAAAGTGGCTGAGCAGACATCTGCCGGAATAAGATATACACATTGCACCGTGGATAAAGCTTTCAATCTCCATATCCTCCGGAATTTTATCCCGTATTTCCCTAATTTCCTTAAGAGAAAGTTCTCTCGCCGACACCACTCTGACAGCTCCTAAATCATGCCAGAATTGATATATTCCGTAATTGGTATTATTCGCTTGGGTACTGATATGAATATCTACCTCCGGCAAAACCTTTCTTGCCAGCATAAAAACAGCCGGATCGGAAATAATCAGCGCATCAACTCCCACAGGCTTCAGCCTCTCAAAATAGTCCTCTATCCCTGCCAGATCGGCATTATGGGCAAAGATATTTACCGTCACATAAAGCTTCACTTCATGTCCATGACAATAATCGACTGCCTCCTTCATCTCATCAATGGTAAAATTATGTGCCTTGGCGCGCAAACCATATGACTCACCACCGATATATACCGCATCAGCACCATAATCCACTGCAACCCTTAACACTTCCAGACTTCCAGCCGGAATCAACAATTCTACATTTCTCATTTTGCTTCTCCTGACTCTGTGTGGTTTTCTCTATTCATATACATCATTTACCTTTTTCACCGACAAAGCCACTCCGTCTCCCAATGGCAGAATAGCGGTCTCCAGCAATTCGTGATGTTTAAGTACATATAAATATTCGCGCATACGCATATGAATTGTTCGCTTCCTTCGTTCCACTACATACTTCGAGTCCAGCACTTCTCCATCCTGCAATACATTGTCCGATATTAATACGCCGCCCTCTGTCAACAATCGGACTACATCCGGCAAATAGTAAATATACTGTCCCTTGGCAGCATCCATAAAGATAAAATCATAAGGTCCCTTCAAGTCCCGTAATATATCTGCCGCATCCCCCTCCATCAGTGTGACCCGGTCTGTTACACCAGCTCTTTTAAAATTTTCCTTCGCCTGTTCAATACGCGGCGCCCAATTCTCTATCGTGGTTATATGTCCACTGGGGGGCAGATACCTGCTCATATAAATCGCTGAGAAGCCCACTGCCGTTCCCACCTCTAACACCCGCATTGGCTGATGAATCAGCAGCATGGTTTTCATCCATTCTCTAGTCACCTTACGAATAATCGGAACCTCACCGGCAACTGCCTCCTTCTCTATCTCCCCGATAACCCCTTCCTCATCCATACTCATAGAATTGATAAAGGATTCAATCCTTTCATCCGTAATCATGCTGCGCCTCCGCTTCCTGCCCCGCATAGTTTCCTGCAGATTTCATCCGGTGTCATTCCCGGTCCCAATGTATAGTTTCCCGCCTGAATCTTATCGCCATATCTGCCCAGATATACTCTTGCCAGAAAAAGATATCTGCTCTCCACCACACCACTTTGTTCCAATGTGACTGCTACCTGCATTGGCGTATCCCCTTCAAGAACCGCAACATTGACTACAACATCCGAGGTTGATATATACGGAAAATCCGCAAACACCTTATAAGAAAAATGATATGCCGTAATAAAGCCTTCCACCAAAACAAACAAAAGAACCATATTAATCAGCATCCGCAGACTAAACCATAGAAGTTTACTTGTAAAACTATCATCATCTCTTGTCATATCCACACCTACTCCATATAATCGTAATCCAGTTCCATTCCGTCTGCTATTACTTCATATACCCCCGCCAGCTTTCGTGAAAAAATCTGTTCTGCCACCAAAAAATCATTTACCACTGAATTGTTCAGTACCCGCTCGTATTCCTGTGCCAGATTACAGATTTCCTGATAACGGTTGATTCCATCCTCGTAGCTCTGAAGCTCATAATTACGCCTGCGAAAAGAATTCATCGCCTGATAGAGCTCTTCGTTCTCTTTAACTCTCTTCATTGTACGAACATAATTTCTGTATTCTTCACTTTCCCTGATAATCTGGTTGAGTCGCTTTGCCTCTTGCATAATCATGGCAGCATTCCTCCTACTCTTTGCTTTTGTTTTGCTGCTATACCTCAGTGATAATCGGAAGAATCATCGGATTACGCTTGGTGCGCTTCCATAAAAATTCACCCAAATCATCCTTGATGGATGTCTTAATCTTCCCCCAGTCCGTAACATTACGGTCAAGGCAGTGATTCAACGCATCCATCACCACATCATGGCACTCGTCCATGAGGTTTTCAGACTCTCTGACATATACAAATCCACGGGATACGATATCCGGTCCCGCCACTAACAGATTGCTGTGCTTTTCCAGGGTTACTACCACGATAATTAACCCGTTCTGTGATAAGTGCTGACGGTCGCGAAGCACAATATTTCCCACATCTCCGACACCTAAGCCATCCACTAAAATCCCCTGAGATGTGACATGCCCCGTTATTTTGGCCGCCTGTTCTGACACCTCCAAAACCATACCGTTGCTCAGAATATGCACACGCTCCTTCTCTACCCCCATCTCCACAGCCAGCTCTGCATGACGCTTTAAATGGCGGTATTCCCCGTGGACCGGAATCGCATACTGCGGCTTTGTCAGTGCGTAAATTAACTTTAACTCCTCCTGACAGGCATGTCCGGATACATGGGTATCCTGAAAAATAACCTTTGCTCCCTTCATCTCCAACTCATTAATAATCTTGTTGATTGCCTTTTCATTACCCGGAATCGGACTGGAGCTCAAAATAACGGTATCCCCCGGTTTAATGCTGATGCGGCTATGGATATTGGCAGCGATACGGCTTAGTGCCGCCATATTTTCGCCCTGACTGCCGGTGGTAATCAATACTACCTTCTCATCCGGATAATCCTTCAGCTGCTCAATACCAATCAGTGTATTATCAGGAATCTTGATAAAGCCAAGCTCTGATGCCGTATTAATGACATTGACCATGCTTCTTCCCTCAATAACCACTTTACGTCCATACTTGTCTGCACTGTTAATAATCTGCTGTACTCTGTCCACATTAGACGCAAAGGTAGCGATAATCAGACGATGGTCTCTGTTTTCCGCAAATAATATATCAAAGGTGCCTCCCACCTTCTTCTCACTTGGAGTAAACCCAGGACGTTCCACATTAGTGGAATCCGCCATCAGTGCGAGAACCCCTTTTTTTCCCAATTCAGCATAGCGCTGTAAATCTATAGTCTCTCCGAATACCGGTGTAAAATCCACCTTAAAATCTCCAGTATGCACCAAAATTCCTGCCGGCGTATAAATTGCCAATCCCGAAGAATCTGCGATAGAATGGTTTGAACGGATAAATTCAATTCTGAAACACCCAAGATTAATGGTCTGTCCGTGCTTTACCACCTTCCTCTTCACCTTGCTGATTATATTGTGTTCAGTCAATTTATTATCAATCAGCCCCATTGTCAGCTTAGTTGCATAAATCGGCATATTTAACTCTTTTTCGATATAGGGAATTGCACCGATATGATCCTCATGTCCGTGAGTCACTACAAGTCCTTTAACCTTTTCAACATTCTCCTTTAAATATGTCACATCCGGTATAACCAAATCAATTCCTAACATATCCTCTTCCGGAAATGCCAAACCGCAGTCAATTACAACAATGGTATCCTCATACTCGATGGCTGTAATATTCATGCCGATTTGCTCAAGTCCTCCCAAAGGAATAATCTTCACGCCGGGAACCTTCTTATCTTTACCTTTCTTAGAAGATTCACCCTTTCTAATATTCATTTTCAATTCTCTACCTCCATTTTAATCTTCCAGCAGCTCATCAAAGATAACCGAGAGTGCCGCTAATTCTTTCTCATCCTCCACAAATTCATACATTCCATAATCGGAATCCTTCTCGTCTGTATTTTCCTTTAAAATATTACATTCCAGTTCGTCACTGTCCGTCTCCTCTTCGTCTGCGGGAGCCACAAGATAATAATTCGTCTCCATAATCCGTGCCTGCTCCAGCACATAAAACTCCCCTTCCTCACCATCATCAAAAGTGATTACAATCGTCTCTAATTCGTCCATATCGAACTCTCTCATCATTATTCCTTTCTGCTATCTGCTCCGGATATGTGATTTGCATCCAGATAGCTTTGCAAAATCACAGCCGCCGCCATCTTGTCTACAAACTCCTTTCGATTCTCTCTGCGAACCCCGGCCTCCATCAAAACTCTCTCCGATTCCACCGTCGACAGACGTTCATCCTGCAAAACAACCTCTAATCCGGTTCTCCTTTCAATATGCTCTTTAAATTCTTCCGTTGCTACGGCACGGGGACCTATTGTATTATTCATGTTTTTGGGATATCCAAGCACAACAAAAGAAACCCCATACTCATCGATGATTTCTTCAATCCTGGCTAAGGTTTTCCGTAATTTATTCTCCGACTTTCTCTCTATGGTCATGACAGGCTGTGCAGTAATTCCCAATTCATCACTAAGTGCTACCCCAACCGTCTTAGAACCATAATCCAGTCCCATAATCCGCATCACAAGTCTCCTGTTACTTCAGCTTTGTCTCGATATAGTTCTCCAGCAAAACCTCGATTATTTCATCTCTCTCCGCCTTCATAATCAGGCTTCTGGCATTCTTATAACTGGTGATATAAGTTGGATCCCCACTCATTATATACCCCACTATCTGATTGACCGGATTATAGCCTTTTTCCGACAATGCAATATATACATCGGCAAGTATATCTGTCACCGGCAGATTATTGTCCTTAACAACTTCCACAAATTGTGTATTAAATGTATTCTGGTTATTCATCTTCATCACGTCCTTATTTCGATACCTCTATGATAATATACTTTTTCAAAAGTTGCAAGCCGTATCTTTAAACCCATATCATAAATTCGTCAGAAGTTTCATGAAAATTTGACAAAATAGGCTTATTAACCGGCTAATTCGCAATATTTTCAACTGATACAATCCTTACCGCAACAATTTCATTGATTATATTTTTATCCGAAGTTACTTTGATTTCCACATATCGCTTTGTATGTCCGGTAAAATGTTTTCCTTTATCGATATGCACTTCCCTTACCCGGTTATCTTTTTCCGGTCGTTTTTCATCTCCCGCTATAACCGCATTTATCGGTTGAAGGATTTTTTTGTCCGGCTCAAACTCCCGTTCAATCAATGCTTCGTCCACAATCTCTTTTAGGCTTGTCTCATATTCCCTTTTCTGCCTCGCTGTAAGCTGCAGGAGAATTTCACTTCGTTTTGTCTTTATCTCTTCCGGTATCTGGGTCGGAAATTTTTCTGCCGCCGTTCCTGAGCGAACCGAATAC
>CAMWYM010000031.1 GCA_947178475.1 uncultured Clostridium sp.
GAATATATGTGTATAATAAATAATGAATAATTGCACAACTAGATTTTGGAAATAGAGAGTTTTGCAATTACCGAAATAAATGTGGAAGAGGAGAAGAAAAGTAGTATGCGTCTTAGGAATGTACCGGGTTCAAGGGATGTTATCGCCGAGAGCCGGTTTACGATGAAAAATCCAGAGGAATGTAGGGGGAAATGGCATCAGGTGTTTGGTAATGATAATCCGGTTTATGTGGAAATCGGAATGGGGAAGGGACAGTTTATCATGACACTGGCAGAGAATAATCCGGACATTAATTATGTGGGGATTGAGAAATATTCTTCTGTTTTGGTAAGAGCTATCGAGAAGCAGGAGGAGAAGGATTTGCCAAATCTTTATTTTATCCGGATGGAGGCAGAGAATATAACAGAGGTGTTTGACCAGGGAGAGGTGGCAGGAATTTATCTGAATTTTTCCGACCCTTGGCCGAAGGATCGCCATGCGAAGAGAAGACTGACCTCAACGCAGTTTTTAGCGAGATATGAGAAAATTCTGGCAGATGATGGACAAATTGTTTTTAAGACCGATAACCGTGAGTTGTTTGATTTTTCTTTACAGCAGGTGGAGGAGGCACAATGGAAGCTGCTAAATTACACCTATGACCTTCATCACTCCGAGTATGTGGAGGGAAATATCATGACAGAATATGAGGAGCGGTTTGTGGAGAAAGGAAATGCCATATGCAGGCTGGTTATTGCCTTAAAATAGTCATTATTGGGATAAACCGTAACCTTTCTTTTTAAAATGCATATGATGATAATAAGAAAATTTTGGTGC
The DNA here is from genome assembly GCA_947178475.1 of uncultured Clostridium sp. GTDB lineage: Bacteria > Bacillota > Clostridia > Lachnospirales > Lachnospiraceae > CAG-590. The sequence continues at coordinate 814 of CAMWYM010000031.1, forward strand.
GGAAATCATGAGAAAGGCAGACTGTAGGTTTAGCGGAATCTTTTATGAGCTCAAATGCCGGTATCCGTTTCTGGTGCAATTTTGCAGAGGAATGGAAACGGTGAAAAGGGAGCTTAATCGGGGAAGAGAAAAGAAGAACCGGTGTTAATTGTATTTCTGTAAGAAATGTGGTATTATATGGGTACTTATCGACACTGATACAGAAGAGGTGTTTTTAAAATGTATTTTCGACCTTGTATAGATATACATAATGGAAAGGTAAAACAGCTTGTGGGCGGGTCACTGAGAGATAATGGTAATCTGGCAGAGGAGAATTTTGTGGCAGAGCAGGATGCCGCATTTTATGCCAGGCTTTATAAAGAAAGTCATATTCAGGGTGGCCATATCATTTTGCTTAACAAGGTGGGAACCGAATATTATGAGCAGGACCGGCAGCAGGCGGAACTTGCATTGGCTGAATATCCCGGAGGGCTGCAGCTTGGCGGTGGAATTACTCCGGAGAATGCCGTACAGTTTCTGGATATGGGTGCAAGCCATGTCATTGTTACATCCTATGTGTTTCGGGATGGGAGAGTAGATTATAATCGTCTGGAAAAGCTTTCTGATACTGTGGGAAAAGAACATCTGGTGTTAGATTTAAGCTGTAGAAGGAGAGACGGGAAATATTATATTGTAACGGATAGATGGCAGCGGTTTACGGAGGAAGTCATATCGAAGGAGACGATGACCAGACTTCAGGATTATGCGGATGAATTTCTCATTCATGCTGTAGACGTGGAGGGGCAGGCCAAGGGTGTCGAGAAGGAGTTGGTAGAAATGCTTTCAGAATATGCAGATATCCCGGTCACCTATGCAGGGGGAGTTGGCTCTTATCAAGATATTGAGGTAATCAGGAAGCTGGGAAAGGGCAAGCTGGATGTGACGATAGGAAGTGCACTGGATATTTTTGGCGGCAGCTTAAATTATGATCAGGTTATCCGTATGATGGACAGCCATAATTAAAATAATTCGCGCATATGTTTATTGATTTTGAAGACCGGATAGGTCAAAGGCTATCTGGTGAATAGATTGGAAAGGGAAAATGAATACGCAAAGGGTTTGGACATGGATTAAAGACAAGTATGTATATGTGATTACGTTGGGTATTGCGTTGATTATGATGATTGGTGCATGGTATATCGGTGAGATAGGTCCCTTCGGAGATAGATGTCTGGTTGTGGTGGACGGTGTGCACCAGTATCTTCCTTTCTTTTCTGAATATCAGGAAAAGCTGAAGAATTTTGAGAGTCTGCAGTATAGCTTTGATGTGGGATTGGGGAATAATTTTGTGTCGCTGTGGTCATATTATTTATCCAGCCCTTTCAATCTGATTGTCATGCTTTGCAGCAAGAGACATCTGCCCATGGCGTTAAATATTATTATTTCAGTGAAAATTATTCTTGCTGCCCTGTGTTTTGCGTATTTTTTGATGCATGCAGGAAAGCGGCCGGAAAAGAATCCCGGAATTATTGCTTTTTCTCTGTTCTATGCCTTTAGCAGTTTTGTGGTGGGATATTATTGGAATCTGATGTGGTTAGACAGCATTTTTATTTTTCCGATTATTATTCTCGGGATGGAGAAGATGTTTACGGAGAATAACAGCCGCATTTATATACTGGCATTGTTTTACAGCATGGTTTGTAACTATTATATCAGCTTTATCATATGTCTGTTTTTAGTATTGTGGTTTTTTACCTTTCCCTTTCATGACCTTAAAAGCTTTGTGATGAGAGGAATGAGATTTGCAGTGGCATCACTGACGGCGGCTATGCTTGGTGCTGTAGTTTTGATTCCGGCATATCTGGGAATTATGACAACAGCATCTGCCGAGTTTGGCTTGCCGGAATGGAAATTTTATGGTTCCTTTGCGGATACATTGCGTTCCCAGCTGTTTTGCTCGGAGGTGATGACCAATCAGGTGGGAGACGGGGGAACAAATCTGTATTGTGGTATTTTTACGGTGCTGCTGGCTTTTATGTTTTTCTTTGTCTGGGATGTTGCGCTGGCAAAGAAAATTAAATACGGGATTTTGCTGGTTTTACTGGTGGTGAGTTTTAACAATCAGCTGTTAAATTATATTTGGCATGGTTTTCATAATCAGTATGGGATTCCTAACCGTTTTGCATTTTTATATATTTTTATTTTACTGATTATGGCCTATGAGGTATATCTAAAGAGAGACAGACTGCGCATGTGGATGGTGGTGATTGCTTACACCATCAGTATGCTGTTTGTCGTATTTTGTTATTATAATGCAGAAGTGGTTTATGAGAATGAGACCTATATCGTTACGGGTGTGCTGTTGACGGTTTATCTTGTATTGTTTGTTCTGTATTGTAAATGGGACAGGGGGAAAAAAGGAATCTGCTATGCACTGGTGGTAATGGCAGTTTTTGAGATGGCTGTTAATGGCTGGTTTGGATTTAAAGAGGTGGGAAGTTCAGACCCAGTCTATTATTACGGAGGTACAGATACCTTTGAGGCACTTAAGGACAAGGTAGAAGAAGGGGAAACGAATTGGTGTCGTTCGGATATATTGGAGCCGCTTTTGGTTGATGAGGCTACGTGGTATAATTTAAAGAGTGTAGGAATTTTTGGTTCCACTGTGCGGGGAGAGCTGGTGGATGTGATGAATGATCTGGGCTTTTACACTGGGGCAAACGAATACCTGTATTATGGATCCACTCCCTTTACAAATGCTCTGTTGGGGGTGAAATATGTATATACCCGGGAGGGTGATTTTGTCAATGTGGATATGCAGCATTTTTCCAGTGAGGGTAATGTGTCTGTTTATCGGAATTCATATGTTCTGCCGATAGGATATATGGTCAAAAAGGACATTCTGCTTTTTGATACAGAAGATAACGGACCCTTTACTGTGCAAAATGAGCTTAGCGGGGCATTGACGGGGATTGAGCCGATTTTTACGTCCATTCAGCAGGATATGCAGCCGGAAGCCTACGGTACAAATATGGATGTAACCTTAAGGGATTCCCATAACATTGATTATAAGAATGCAAATGGAAGTGCACGGGCAGATATGGTATATACCGTTCCTTGCGATATGGATTTGTATGTGAGCTGTCAGGGAAGTAATGTAAATAAAATTGCTCTGTTAATTGGTGGAAATGAGGTTGCCTATGACCGTTATCAGAGCCAGCTTTTCCATGTGGGAGAGGTAACTGCCGGACAGACAGTAGATATTCAGTTTATTTTAAATGATGGCGATGATATGAGCGGCAATCTGTATTGCTATCCGATGAAATATGAAAAAGAACAGTTTTTGGCGGCATATGATATACTGAACAGCCAGAGTATGACGGTTACCGATTACAGCTCCAGAAAGATTGAGGGAACTGTTTTGGCAAAGGAGGATGGTGTGTTTATGACCTCCATTCCCTATGATGAGGGCTGGACTATGTATGCAAATGGACAAAAGGTCAGGACACAGCCGATACTGACTGGTTTTCTGGGAGCAGAGCTGCCGGCAGGGGAATATGATATTAAGATGGTCTATCGGTGTCCGGGACTGCTGGAGGGATGTTTGATTACCCTTATGGGAATATTAAGCTTTTGGCTAATTGGTAAAATAGAGAAAAAATCGCAAAAACGGGAGGGAAACACATATGGCGAAAAATGAGAGAAACACAGCACTGAGAATTGTTTATTTTTTGTTGATTGCAATGCTGATTGTGGTGGTTATTGTAGGCGACCTTGTCATCTTTAAGGAGGTGGATGTCACAGACGCTTCAAGCACACTGAAGGCAATGATGATGGCAATATCCATTATTGAAATTATTCTGTCCATCATTCTAAGTGTGGTAATGTCCAAATTCGTGGCAGATCAAGAGAAGGTTTCCCTCGTGAAGAGCGACAAATATAAAAAATTATTTTTGAACTTGCCGGTGGGCTTTGCTCAGGCACAGATTTTAAGGGAGGCACAATCGGGACGGAACATGGGCTATCGGATAACCGATGCAAATGAAACCTTTGGAAAGTATTTTAACCTGGATCTGTCGGACTATTATGGAAAGATAATTTCTGAGAGCCCCGTAGAGGTGCTTCAGGATATTAACGCATGGTTTGAGGCCTACAATAATTCCGGGACTAAGCTTGGAGAGCTTCTGACTGTGGAAATTACCATGGAGAAGCTTGACAAGGTATTTAATACAGTAATGTATAAATCAGAAAATGATTATATCAATATGGTGGTTATTGATATCACCGAACAGAAAGAAACAGAAAATAAATTGTCATCGGCAATCAAGGATGCCAATGCAGCATATAAGACACAGTCAGAGTTTCTTGCCAATATGTCTCATGAAATCAGGACACCGATTAACGGAATTCTGGGTATGCTGCAACTGACACTGATGGCGGATGACCTTCAGGCGGATTATCGCGACAATTTAACCACGGCTAAAAATTGTGCAGATTCCTTGTTGAGACTGATTAATGATATTTTGGATATCTCGAAATTAGAGGCAGGAAAGTATAATCTCCGGGAGGAGAATTTTGATATCAAGGCGGTAATTGAGGAGACGGTGGCTGCTCAGATACCGCTGGCCAGAGATAAGGGATTAGAACTGGATTGTACATTTGGCAGTGATCTCCCAGCGGTAGTTAAGGGTGATGGACAGCGTATACAACAGGTGCTAAACTGTCTGCTTTCTAATGCTATTAAGTTTACTAATGATGGTGGTGTTCGTGTTAAGGTGGCACATTTGGACGATACAGTAGATACGATTAAGCTTCGCATTGCGGTTGTGGATTCAGGTATCGGTATTGCAGAGTCAGACCGGAATAAACTGTTTGTCCGGTTTTCACAGGTAGATGCTTCGGATACCCGTAAGTATGGCGGTTCCGGTCTGGGGCTGGTGATCACCAAACAGATTGTGGAGCTTATGGGAGGAAGTATATCCGTTCAGAGTAAGGAGGGACTTGGTTCAACCTTTATTGTGGAAGTTCCGCTTAAGCTGATCAAACCGGCGGAGAGCTCTGAGGATGCGGCTAATGCACAGGAAGAGGATGCCGCAGTCTTCTCTCTGGCAGGTCATTCCAGAGCAAGAATTCTGGTGGCAGAGGATGAGCCGGTTAATCAGCAGGTAATCGGAAAACTCTTAGGTATGGCAGGGTACTCCTATGATATTGCAGAGAACGGAGAGAAGGCTGTTGAGCTGTTTAAACAGAAGGAATATCAGGTTGCATTGTTTGATGTACAGATGCCGGTAATGGATGGTCTGGCAGCTACTCAGGAGATTCGTGCCATTGAGCTTCAGGAGAATAAGAAACGTCTGCCAATTATTGCGGTAACGGCCCGGGCGATGTTTGGAGATAAGGAACGGATATTAGAGGCAAAGCTGGATGACTATATTGCAAAGCCGTATAATCTCAATGACGTAGTGGAAATTCTTAATAAGTACGTGGATAAGTCAGAATAAGATGGTTTTATTAAAGTGGTTATACTTAAGGGAGCCCTTGGAACGGAAGCAAGGGCTTCTTTTTTGTGTGTTTACATGAAAATTTCTATTGACTAATCTAAGAAACAATCAGAGTTATCTATTGTAACATTTTGTATAAAAACTTCTGAAAAATTTTTCAAAATCACTTATATTGCGTTCAAAAAAATCCCAATTTTTAAACAAAAAAAGTTTATTCTGATAAGTCATTCATAATCGTAGACAACCGGAAAAACGGGGGATATAATGGCAAAACACAAGCAGCAAAAAGGAGGAAGTGGATGCTGGAATGGATAGGGAAAGTCTTTGTTGTGGTTATACTTTCAAGAGCAGTTTATACCGACATAAGGGAGGGAAAAATTGAAAACTCTTTGATTGCAGCGGGACTTGTCATGGGGATTGTGACAGCCTGTCTGACTGGTGGCTTGGATAGACTATTACTTAGTGTCAGGCAGTCTGTGCTGGTAATGCTCTCTATGTTTATCCTGTTTGTGATAAAGGGATTAGGTGCAGGGGATATCAAGCTTCTCAGTGTGTTGGCTGTATTTATGCCGGAAAAGATTTTATCCGTTATTGTCATGGCATTTTTAACGACGGCGGCCTTTATCGTTATGCGGATGCTTGTGAGGTTTTGCCGTAAAAGGGCCATGTTTAAAAAACGGGAGGCGTTGCATTTTTCTGTGCCTATAGCGGTGGGAATTGCTCTGGTGTGGATAGCGGAATGGGTGTGAGAGGAGGATGATATGCAGGCGGTACGGATTGGTATTTTAGACAGAGAAAAGGAATATGCAGAGGCATTGGCAGCACGTCTTAGCAGATTAGGAGCGGGAAAATGGATGCTGGCGGCTTTTACCAACCTGAGTGCGTTGGAGACTTATCTACAGCACAAGAGTCTGGATTTGCTGGCAGGGACGGACTTGCAGGAGCTGGAGCAGCTGGAAGAAACATATCAGGGACTTACTTTTTTATGGCTGACTGAGCAGCAGGACAAGGTCCGGAAAAAAGAGGATAAATTTATAGCAGTAAACCGATATCAGAGTGTGCAGGCTATTGGAAAAGCTATTCAGGATATCGTGATACGGTTGCAGGTTTTGGTGGAAACACAAAGACCGTTGGTGGCAGTATACTCTCCGGTGGGAAGGTGTGGAAAGACTACGATGGCACTGCAGATTGTGCAAAGTAATGTCTATGGTCGGTGGCTTTATATCGGTATGGAGGACTACAGCTCCTTTGCATACAGGCAGGAGGAAATAGATGAGAAAGCTGTAATTCCGGCAGATGAATTTTTGTTCTATTTAAAGGAGCGGCAAAGGGAGAAATTATTGTCCTTTGTGGGACAGGACAGGAGAGTCATAGGCTCTGCACGGTCTGTGTTTGACACAAAGCAGATAGACAGAGAGGATATGGTGTGGCTTCGGGAGGTTTTTCAGGACAGTGGGTTTAGTGGAGTCATCTTTGATATCGGTACCGGGGTATTGCGGGATTATGAGATTTTTACTTTATTTGATTATATTATTATTCCGTATCTCAAGGAAGAGGGTGCTATGTTAAAAAGAGAGCATTTTGAGTGGATGCTGGAGGTATATGGAATAGAAGAAATCAAGGAGAGGATGTGGTTTATCAATATGAGTGATGCGAAGGAGGTAAAGATGAAGATAAGGGGAATTTTTGGGGGAGGAAGCTAGTGAGGAGGAATCTGGAACAGGAAAAGGAACAATTACAGAGAGATTTAATGGAGAAATTTAATCTGAGTCAGGAGTTGGAGGATGAGGAAATTCAAAAATCTATTGAAGAGGCGGTAGTAGAGCGCAGTCGGGACATCTACTTAAGTGTCGATGAAAAGCAGCAGTTAAAAAGAGAGTTGTTTAACGCACTTCGTCGCCTGGATGTTCTCTCTGTCTTTTTGGAGGATGAGGATATTTCCGAGATTATGATTAATGGTCCTCACCATATCTTTATCGAAAGGCAGGGGATTCTGTCTGAAGCCAAGGAAGTGTTTGTGGGCGAGGAGCGGCTGCGCAGTGTTATCCAGCAGATTGTCAGCAGCTGTAACCGTATTGTCAACGAAACGGTTCCTATTGTGGATGCCAGACTGGCGGACGGGTCCCGGGTAAATGTGGTTTTACCGCCGGTAGCATTGGATGGTGCGGTGATGACTATCCGCAAGTTTCCAAAGGAATTTTTCACCATGGAGAGATTAATTGAGATGGAGTCCATTACGGAGGAGGCAGCGGAATTTTTAAAGTGTCTGGTGAGGGCAGGCTATAATATTTTTATCAGCGGAGGAACAGGAAGCGGTAAAACCACTTTTTTAAATGTGTTGAGTAATTATATACCCGGTAATGAGCGGGTGATTACCATTGAGGACTCAGCAGAGCTGCAGATAAAGGGTATTCCCAATCTGGTGCGGCTGGAAACCCGCAATGCAAATGTGGAAGGGGAAAATGCCATCACTATGTCACAGCTGATTAAAGCGGCACTTCGGATGCGCCCGGACCGGATTATTGTTGGGGAGGTTCGGGATATGGCGGCGATGGATATGGCAAACAGCATGCTTACCGGACATGATGGAAGCATCAGCACCGGTCACGGAAATTCTGCAAGGGAGATGATGGTAAGGCTGGAGACAATGATTTTGATGGGATATGATATGCCGGTGCTGGCGATCCGGCAGCAGCTGGCGGCGGCGATTGATATTGTTGTGCATTTGGGAAGACTCAGAGACCATAGCCGCAGAGTATTGGAAATCAGTGAAATTATCGGAGTAAAGGATGGAGAGATACAGATGAATACATTATTTCAGTTTAAGGAATATACAGAGGAGCAGGGAAAAGTAGCAGGTGCTTTGGAGCGTATCGGAGAATTGATTCATCAACAAAAGCTGATACAGAGTGGATGGAAGGAGGTTAAGAGTGAAAAAGAGGAATAGGCTAACAAAGGATTATCATACATATTTTTTTACGTGGAGAGACTGGGTGGAATATATGCTGCGGATTACGGTGAAAGGAGTAGTAATCTGCTATCTGTTTTATGACTCCGGTAAAGCGTTCTTTTTGCTGGCGCCCTTTGCAGTTTTTGATTACCGGATGTTAAGGGTTAAAAAATTGGAGGAGCAAAAGAGGAAACTGACACAGCAGTTTAAATCCATGATTGAATCGCTGATTAACTCTCTTGGTGCAGGCTATTCTCTGGAGGGTGCTTTCGAGGCATCAAAGCGGGATTTGACTTTAGTTTACGACAGTGATGCCATTATATTTGATGAGCTGGACCGGATTTTGACCGGGCTTAAAATGAACGTTCCGTTGGAGAAGCTGCTGCAGGATTTTGGGAAGCGCAGCGGTATTGACGACATACAGGATTTTTCTAATGTAGTGGCAGCGGCAAAAAGGAGCGGTGGAAATTTGATACGGATTATCCAAAAGACCGTAAATTGTATTACCGATAAGCTTGCGGTGGAGGAAGAGATAGAGACATTGGTGGCAGCAAAGAAGCTGGAAAAAAGCATTATGATGGTAATGCCCTACGGAATTATTTTTTACCTGCGGCTTGGAAACGGAGCGTTTTTTGACGTGCTATATCACAATACCCTAGGCATATTATTAATGACGTTTTTTCTCATATTGATTTATGCAGCTGATTTATGGGCTTCAAGAATTATGGAGATATCGGTATGAGATTGGTAAACGGGGTAGTATATATCGGATTGTCTGTCTGGTTTTTCTTATGGGTGGCGGCACAAAGGAGAAAGGACTGCCGGTGGGGGAGTCACATATTGTTTATGCGTAAGCATATTTCGTTATTACTGGTTTTAGCTGTGGCAAATACCATCAGCCTTGCTATGACATTTGAACATCAGCAAACGGGTATCATTATTGAGAGAGAGGATTGTGGCGGGGCAGAAAAGCAGGTTGGAATTCGTTTGCAAATGGAGGATTCCACAGAGGAGATACAGCTGGCAGTCCAACCAGTTCAACTTACCAAAGAAGAGTGCCGTCAGCGCATGCAGCAGGTCTTTGGTTATATAGATGATCATTTAAAGGGAGAAAATGAGTCATTGCAAAGAGTGGAAGGTAATCTGGATTTTACCCTTGATAATCAGTGTTATCCCTTTGATGTAGAGTTTTATCCGGAGCATTATGCTCTGATTGACAGTGACGGAAATGTGAGCAACGAGAGGGAAGAACTGGAAGCACTGAAATATTCTGATCAGGACATGGAAGAAGGAATTGCTACAAGCGTTACCGTGGCTCTATGCTACGGACAGGAAAGGGAGGAGAAAATCTATGAGGTGATTATTTTTCCCAAGAGGGAAAGTAGTATTCAGAAGCAGTTTGGAGAGGTTCAAAAACAGTTGCAGCAGGCAGAGGAGAAGGGGCGTTATTCGGAGCAACTGGAGCTGCCATTGCAGTTAGGAAATATTCAGATTACCAGAATGGATGACGGCAGGATTATGCCGATGCATGTTCTCCTCTTTGGTTTTCTTCTTGTCGGCTTACTGTTGTTTCGGGAAAAAGAGGAGAGGCAGCAGGAAAAAAGATATCGGTTAGAGCAGCTAAAAAAGAGCTATCCATGGTTTGTCAATGAGCTGGTCCTATTGCTGGGAGCAGGAATGCAGGTGAAAAATGTTTTTGCTCTCCTGACTAAGGAAAACAGGGAAAACGATTATCGCAGCATACTGATTAAGGAGCTGCAGCAGACACAGCGGAGTATAGAGCTTGGGATGGCGGAGGAGCAGGCCTATTACCAGCTGGGGAGGCGGCTTCAGCTTCCCTGCTATATAAAGCTGATGACTCTGCTGGAGCAGAATGTCAAAAGAGGAATCAAGGGTCTGACTGCGGTATTTGAGCAGGAGGAGCTGAATGCCCTGGAGGAGAGGAAAAATATTGCCCGAAGATATGGAGAGGAGGCAGGGACAAAGCTGTTGGGGCCAATGATTCTGTTGTTGCTTGTTGTTATGCTGATAATCATGATTCCGGCATTCATGAGTTTTTAAACGTAGGTTACTGCTTACTTGGAGAGAGAAAGGAGGTGAGGCTTATGGGCTGGATAAAAAATATATGGATAGATTTTTGGCGGGATGAGTCCGGCATGGGTGTTGTGGAAATTATTCTAATCATCGTAGTGCTTATTGCAATGGTAGTTATTTTCAAAGAGCAGATTACCACTTTGGTCAACAGCATTTGGGAGTCCATCAACGGCAGTGCGAAGAAAGTCTATTCATAGCAGGTAACTAATTGACCAGGATGCTTTAAATTTCAGCAATAAAAGGAGGTATACTATGAGCAACAAGGGTCAGACCACTGTGTTTTTTTCACTTATTATCAGCGTTTTACTATTACTTACCTTCACTGCACTGGAGGTGACGAGAATACGTATGAGCCGTGTAAAAGCAATGGCCAGTGTTCATAGTATGCGCTCCAATGTTATGGCAGACTATAACCGTGAGCTGTTTGAGCGGTATCATCTGCTCTTCATGGATCCAACCTATGGAACGGGAAGCTATGCGGCGTTAGAGGAAAGAATAACGGATTATTTAGAGGTAACATTAAACGGAAGAGATGTGGACTCAGGAATTTATCGGTTCTCGATAGGAGATTTGGCTGTAGTGGAGCCGCAAAATATATTGGATGAGAAGATGCAACAGGTAAAGAAACAAATTATAGATTATGAAAAAACAGCAGGTGTGGTAAACCATGTATTGGAATTGACCGAAAAGGCAAAACAGGGTGCTGATAATATTTCTGATGCAGTTTCGGAGACGGAAAATAATGGTGTGGAGATGGATTTGCCACAAAAGGAGGATAATGAGTCTTCGGATACCGATAGTGCTACGGAGGAGGGAAAGGAAAGTACCGTGGAGGTGACGGATCCCCGCGAGGAATTGAAAAAAGCCTTGAGCGTTGGTGTCTTAGAATTTGTTCTTCCGGGAAACACTGTTTCAAAGGAGGAGCGAAGCTTTAGTGAGGCACCGTCTGCACAATACAGCGAACAGTACACAGAGGAGATTCCGCTGGATTTTCAGGACATTTCAATATTTAAAAATTATCTGACCCAGCAGAAAGAATCGGATTATGATGGATTGACAAAACGGGCTGCCTATGTAGATTATGTTATCACTCAGTTTTCCAATGCAGTAGAGCAGAGGGAGGACTCAGCTTTACCGTGTGAGGTGGAATATATTCTGAAAGGAAAATCAAATGACTATGAGAATTTGGAGGCGGTGGTTTATGAAATTGTGTCTATGCGTCTGCCGGTAAATTATGCGTATCTGCTCACAGATACAGAGAAAAAGAGTGAGGCACTGACGTTGGCTGCCGCTATATGCACAGCATCGGGAACGACTCCGCTGATTGAGGTGGTAAAATATCTGCTGCTTGGCTGCTGGTCATACGGAGAAACACTGTACGAAATGAGACAGCTTTTATCCGGAGAACAGATTCCTTACGTCAAGACAGCGGTAAATTGGCAAACAGATTTGAAAAGTCTTGCCGGAACCGGCGCACCACAAAGGGTCACAGAGGGTTTAAGCTACAAGGAATATCTACAGCTTCTTCTGGCTAAACGCAGCGGGAACAGATTGAATGGATGCTATGCAAGGATGCTGGATATCATACAGGAAAATGTAAAACAGAGTACTCCGGAATTTCGGATTTCAGACTGCGTGGGAGGTATGACAATACAAGGAGAAATAGGAGTAAATGAGGTTTATTTTAGCGGAGCCTCTCCAGACATATACAAATTCTATTTTGAGGAGGAGTTTTCCTATTAATATACCTCTTTATAAACTCTTATATATAGTAGACCCAAAAAACAAAGATTCAATATACTCAAACCCAAAAATAATTTTTAAGTACGAACACTATTATATATGAGAGTTTTTAAAGGGGTATATTGGAAAGGACGAAATAGCAGGAGTTGTAAGATTATTTAACAATTGAAGGGAAAATTGGATACAAACAAAGGAGGGTGAGCGAAGATGAGAAATAGAGGTTCAGCTACAGTAGAGGCCTGCATGGTGGTACCGTTATTTTTATTTTTCATGCTGGCGGTGAGTAAGCTGATAATGCTGTTGTTTGCTGAGGCACATATTCATCAAAGTCTGGTGGAAGCAGCAGAATATACAGCGCAATATTGCTATTTGGAGAAGAGCCTGCTAAAGGATTCAACACAGACGGCGCAGTCTCTTGTGAATACGACGCTCTTGGCTAAGCAGTTTCAAACCTGTCTGGGAGAGGATTTTTATGTTGAGAAGACCATACAAAACGGGAGATATGGAGTTTTGCTTACAGTGAACCGGGAGGAGAGAGATGATACGATTTTTGTTGCACAGGCATCTTACGTGGCTGGAATATGGATTCCGGTGCTGGGCAAGTATCAGCTGAGGTTAAATGACAGTGTAAAGAAAAAGGCATTTGTTGGTTATAGTGGTGTCGGGCAGGAGGATATCTATGTGTATGTGACGCCTAACAGGGAAGCGTACCATAAGCGGAGAGACTGTAGTCATTTGTCGGTACATATCAGTAGATTGGACAGCACCCGGAAAAGTGGTTACAAGGTCTGTTGCTTTTGTGGAAAGGAAAATAATAATGACGGTGCCATATATGTATCTCAGACTGGTAGTGTTTATCATTACCGGGCGGGATGTAGTGGCTTAAAGCGCACGGTGAACAGAGTAAAACTAAGCGAGGTTGGAGGGCTGCCTGCCTGTCAGCGATGTGGAGGGTAAAATGGAGAAAAATAGAGGAAGCACTATAATTGAAATGACATTGTTGATTTCTGTTTTTATGGGAGTGATTTTTTTCTATATTACCTTTTTCTTGTTCTTAATCAATAGTGCGGGACAGATGGAGCAGACAGCAGAATATTTATATTGTGCAAATGAAGAAAGGTCGCACACAGGAAAGCCTGTTAATATGCAGATACAAAAACAGGGTGATATAGAGACAGCGTGGTTTGAAGAGACCGACTCCCGGTTTTTGGTTTATGTCAAGTACAAGAGATGGGTGAAGAATCCGGTGGAGAATATAAGGAGGTGGCAGCTTGCAGTCGATTTGGTTTCACAAGGAGGGAATGAAACGTTACATGATAGTGGTCAATAAGGAAATAGAGGAAGACAGCTATCGCAGTCGGTTAATGCAATATCATTCGGTTCCGTATTTTATGTCATATGAATTACGCGAGCTGGACGGAAGGCAGATGAAATATTATCTTTTACCGTATCACACGATATTACAGACGGTAATGGAGCATATTTCTTTTACACCTGACAAATTGAGGAATATGCTTTTGTCGATTATTGGAGTGATAGAAGCAGCAGAAAATTATCTGCTGGATTTTGAAGGAATTGTGTGGAAGTCCAACAGAATCAGTGTGGAGGTCAATTCAGGGAGACTGGTGTTTTGTTATAATCCGGTGGTTTGCCCGGAAAATGGAAGCTTAAAGGAGCTGCTTTCAGAGCTGTTGCAGGTGGTGGGAAAAAAGGATGAGGAAACGACTTTGTTACTGCTTCAGTTTTACAATCTTATTACAGAGCCACAATGTACCTTAGAGCAGCTATTACAGTTTAGAGAAGAGAAGCTGGAGAGACCCACAGGAAAAAAAGAAGTGCCGGATGAGACAGAGGTATCCGTGGATATATTAGTAAAACCTGAGCCAATAGGTGAAAAAGAACGGCAGGATATGTCAATACAAATGGTCAGAGGCACATTTTTTCTTCTTCTGGGGGTAAATTTTATTTTGATTGTATGTCTATTATTTAATATTTTGACCTATGATTATATAAAGTATTTATTTGGCAGTCTTGGAGGGTTGATTGTTGTTACGGTAATTTATATGTCCCTCACCAAGGAAGAGAGTCCCGAGGATATCATGCAGGCATACTTTCAGGAGAACGGTTTTCCGGAAAATGATGTGGTAAATTTTACGCAAAAGGACAGGGTAGAGCCGGCAGAGCGTATAGAATACGGAGAGACAACCCTGCTGGGTGCAGAAGAACAGGATGCAGATAATGTCATTGTGGAGGAAGATACGCCAGAGGAGTTGTGTCTGATGCCGATGAAAGCCGAGGAGGGAGAACCTATCCGCATGTATAAGGAGAGTGTTGTACTGGGGTGCATGCCGGAGGGATGCGATTATATTCTGGAAGGAAAAGGGGTCAGCCGCATGCATGCCAAGCTGATAAAAAGAGAGGGGAGCTTATATGTTCTTGATTTAAACTCCACTAACGGAACCTATTTGAACGGAGAATGCATTGACAACGGCGAGACGTATGTGCTGGAGAGAGGGGATGTTGTCAGCTTTTCTACTGTTGAATTTTATGTTGCACAGTACGTCATCTGATCGTTGTCTGCGAATTTTATTTGAGTTTTCCGTTTGATTTCACTGAGGTGTGCATACCATTGCTTAATTTATTGATTTTATTAATCAGCCTCTTTTTTGAACTGCCGGTGAGCTTCTTTGGCTGAAAATCATTGGTATAGCTGACAGAGGAAAGGGAGCAGGG
This sequence comes from uncultured Clostridium sp., assembly GCA_947178475.1. Lineage (GTDB taxonomy): Bacteria > Bacillota > Clostridia > Lachnospirales > Lachnospiraceae > CAG-590. The sequence continues at coordinate 15,814 of CAMWYM010000031.1, forward strand.
AATAATTCTTGCATCATTTTTCTTTTGCAGTTTACCATTTTTGACATAAAAGGTTTGTTGAAAGATCATGGTATCCTTATCCTGAGGATTGTTGTTGCCGCCAAAGCAAAAATTGCCAAGACTATATACGATATAACGTCCTTTGTATTTTTCAACGCCCTGTAGAACATGGGGATGATGACCTAACACCAGAGAGGCACCCTGGTCAATGGCATAACGCCTAAGGGTTTTCTGGGTAGAGTTTGGATAGTAGGATTTTTCAATACCCCAGTGGAAGCTGACAATAATAATTTTTGCCCGTTTTTTCTTTGCCTGTTTGATTGTGTTTTTAATCTGCTCGGTGGAGGTATGGTGAAACCCCAGAAAAGCAATTTTGACATGGTTTACCGTTTTGTATGCGATTGTACCGTAGTGACAGTAAGAAATCTTCGCCTTTTTGAGAGCGTTTTTTGTATCGTTAAAGGCGGCTTGACCAAAATCCATAGTATGATTGTTTGCCAGATTAACTACCTCTATGGAACCTTTTTTTAAAATGGAGGTATACTGAGCGGGACCCTTAAAGGTAAATGCTTTGGAAGCACGGTTAGTGGAATTGGTGAGTGTACCCTCAAAATTCACAATGGTAACGTCATCCTTGGAAAATATAGGCTTTACCTTTTTGAAAAAATAAGCAGCGTTATGATTTGCATAATAATTGTTAAAGCAATTATTGTATCTGGAGTCCACACCTAATGTACAGTCTCCTGCAGCGCTGATGGTGACCTTGGTTACTTTGCTCTTTCTTTTTTTGGTGGCTGGTGTAAGTTCCCTTGTAGCTTCAGTAGATTTGGTTGTAACAGAATTGGATTCCATCGCCTTAGCTGGATTGGCAGGGATAAGTATTCCTGTAGAGAGAAGACTTATACAAAGATATAGCAAATATTTTTTCATGATGGTCTCCTTTGTGGTTTTGTTGGTGATTTTATACTTTATAACTCAAACTTCGCAGATGACTATGTCAGACGAGCAGATAATTATTATATTCAACGTGCGAAGTTTGAGTTTGTTGTAAGAATAAAAAATAATTATACCATATTTTAGATTATCATGAATGATTTGTAAAATGTTTTATTTTAAGTTGTAAAATCTGCTGTTTTCCGCTATACTTAACGTAAGTGCGTGAAAAGAGGTGAAACATTACGAAGATTAATATTTATTATGGCGGAAGAGGGGTTATGGAAGACCCTGCCATCTATGTTTTGAATAAAATGACAGAGGTGTTGAAGGAGCTTCGGGTTGAGGTTACACGATATAACATTTTTGAAGATAAAAACGCAATTGCCACATTGCCGGCAACCCTTAAAGAAGCGGACGGTGTGATTTTGGCGACTACGGTGGAATGGTTTGGAATCGGTGGTTATATGCAGCAGTTTCTGGATATGTGCTGGCTGTATGGGGACAAGCAGGAGTTGACTGGAAAATATATGCTGCCGGTGGTTATGGCAACCACCTATGGAGAATGGGATGCATCTCTTAATCTCATAAAGGCATGGGAAATCTTAGGAGGTATTCCGATTGATGGATTAGTCGCCTATGTGGAAAATCCTGATGAGTTTGAGCAAAATGAAAGCTACAGCCAGATAATCGAGAAGAAGGCAGAGACATTATATCGTACAATTCATCAGAAAATCCAGAATCTGCCTACCAGCAGCCTGGCGGTAAAAATGAATTTGTTAAAGACCAAAACTATCGAGCTGACACCACAGGAGAGTGAGCAGCTTTCAAAGTTTGTCAGCAATGAGACCTATGTAAAGCAGCAGAAGGAAGATATTGAGGAATTATCGGCAATATTTAAGAAAATGCTTAATACAGATCAGGAAGAGGGTAGCAATGGCAAAGAGGAAACTAGTCGTAAGAACAGTAAGAAGGCATCTGCAAAGGGAGGGAATACGCAGGGCAAAGGCAGTCGGGCCAATACCGATAATGATAAGTATATTTCTGCTTTTGTCAGCCATTATCAGCCGGATCCAGAGTTCTCAGCATCCTATGCTGTAATTATATCGGATCAGAACAAGACTCTTCATATAGAGGCTATACCGGAAAATATAAAATGCTTTTATGCCGCAACTGACGAGGCAGATGTAATTTTAAGGACAACGACTGCAGTATTAGATAAGATACTAGAAGGCAAAAACACATTCCAGAAGGGCTTTATGGCAGGAGCGATTTCTGCAAAGGGTAATTTTAAGATACTTCGTATGCTGGATACCATTTTTACGTTTTCGCAGGGATAAAGAAATTTGACAGAGTAGATGGGATGTGAAGAAATATGTCATATATGGCTCTATATCGTAAATGGAGACCGGATGAATTTGAGGAGGTCAAGGGACAGGAGCATGTGGTAACCACTCTGAAAAACCAGATTACCCATGACCGGGTTGGTCATGCATATCTGTTTTGCGGAACCAGAGGTACCGGTAAGACCACAGTGGCAAAGCTGTTTGCTAAGGCGGTAAATTGTGAGCATCCTTTGGCGGATGGAAGCCCTTGTAATGAATGTACAATTTGCAAAGCAATTAATGCTGGCAATTCGCTAAATGTGATGGAAATCGATGCGGCCTCTAACAACGGCGTGGACAATATCCGCGATATCCGTCAGGAGGTACAATATTCACCGACAGAAGGGAAATACAAAGTCTATATTATTGACGAGGCACATATGCTTTCATCAGGAGCCTTTAATGCACTTCTCAAAACCCTGGAGGAACCGCCGTCGTACATTATTTTTATTCTGGCGACTACGGAGGTGCATAAGATACCGGTTACAATCTGCTCCCGCTGCCAGCGCTATGATTTTCGAAGGATAAGCTTAGAGACTATCTATAAACGGCTGGCAGATTTGCTGGAAAGAGAAAATGTGGATGCGGAGGAGAAAGCAATCCGTTATGTGGCAAAGGCGGCGGATGGCTCAATGCGTGATGCCTTAAGTCTTTTGGACCAATGCATAGCCTTTTATCTTGGTCAGACACTTACCTATGAGAAGGTGTTAGAGGTGCTGGGTGCGGTAGATGTGGAGGTGTTTAACCGGCTTATCTGCTGTGTGGCGGCCAATGATACCATGAAGGCACTTGAGGTTGTGGATGAGATTGTCTGGCAGGGGAGGGAATTGTCGCAGTTTGTAACTGATTTTATTTGGTACATGCGTAATCTTTTACTGATTAAAACCTCGGATCATGTGAATGACCAGCTGGATATCTCTGCTGAGAATCTGGAAAGCATGAAACAGGCTGCCGGGCAGGTGGAACTGGAATCGCTGATGCGCTATATCCGTGTTTTTTCTGAGATGTCCGGTCAAATCCGGTATGCAACCCAGAAACGGGTAACCTTAGAGCTTGCAGTGATTAAGCTGACAACTCCGCAGATGGAAACCGATATGGAATCTGTTCTAGACCGTATCCGTATGCTGGAAAAGAAAATGGAAGAGGGAGTCTTTTCCATGAGTGAGGCGCAGCTTGCAGCACTCGCCGATGGGCATAATACAATAAAAGGTGCTGAGGATACAGAGGATAATGTGGTAAGTAAGGAGCCGCCGATTGAACGGGAGGAGATAATCCGTCAGGCTTTGACTCCTGCACAATGTGAGGATATTAAAAGCATTATGGACTGTATCCGGCGGATTTTATCCGAGGAGGAGCTCCGAAAGCAGCTGGGGGTTGCCACGGCAAATTATTTGGGGCTTGCAAGTATTAATATTGGTCAGGATAAGAAGTCGCTGATACTCACCTTTGAGGATCAGGGAAACGGTGCTTTGGCGTATAAACAGTTTTCTTCTTCTGAAAAAAAGCATATGCAGGATTTGAAGGATTTATTGGGACGGCTTACCGGCAAACAGGTGGAGATAACCAGTCAATTGAAGTCTTCTCTTGTTGAATCGGATATAGGAAGTATTAATTTATCCAAGGTTAAATTTGAGGGACTGAGAGTAGAATAAAATATAGGAGGATATGAAATAATGGCAAAACGTGGTGGATTTCCGGGAGGTATGCCCGGTAATATGAATAATCTGATGAAGCAGGCACAGAGAATGCAAAAGCAGATGGAAGAGCAGGCAAAAGCTTTGGAGGAGAAAACCTATGAGGCATCTGCCGGTGGTGGGGTAGTGAAGGTTACCATTTCCGGAAAGAAGGAAATACTGCAGGTTCATCTGGAGCCGGAGGTTGTAGACCCGGATGATATTGAGATGCTGGAGGATTTAATCATGGCGGCAACTAATGAGGCGATTCGTATGCAGGATGAGGATCAAAGTGAGCAGATGTCCAAAATTACCGGTAATATGGGCGGATTAGGAGGACTTCCGTTCTAATGGATTTGTACAGTGAACAGGTAAATCGTTTGGTGGAAGAATTAGGAAGACTGCCGGGAATAGGAAGTAAATCTGCCCAGCGGCTGGCATACCATATTATTAATATGCCCCATGATCAGGTGAAGGCATTGTCTGATTCAATTATCACTGCTAAAGAGAATGTAAGATACTGCAAGGAATGTTTTACTTTGACAGACAGGGAGATTTGTCCGATATGTGCTTCCCTTAATCGTAACAAAAAAATGATTATGGTGGTGGAAACCCCCAGGGATTTGGCAGCCTATGAGCGTACAGGCAAATATGACGGTGTCTATCATGTGCTGCATGGAGCGATTTCTCCCAAGCTCGGTATAGGGCAGGACGATATCAAATTAAAAGAGTTGATTGTACGTCTCCGGGGAGATGTCGATGAGCTGATTATCGCTACTAATTCCGGAGTGGAGGGTGAGATTACCGCTATGTATATCAGCAAGCTGGTAAAGCCCACAGGGATTAAAGTGTCCAGAATTGCTTCCGGAATTCCGGTGGGCGGTGATCTGGAATGTATTGATGAGGTTACCCTTTTTCGTGCTTTAGAGGGAAGGGTTTGCCTATAGCATTTGCCGGAATGATTTCCGATAACGGAGTTACAGGTCGGCATATGAGTAAAAATGCCACAGAGTGAAGTTGGCACAGCAGAAAGGAAGGAATGCGTATGAAAAGAATAGGTATGTTGACAAGTGGCGGTGACTGCCAGGCATTAAATGCAACAATGAGGGGTGTTGTAAAAGGTCTGTGTAATATGTATAAGGAGGTTGAGATTTATGGCTTCCTTGAGGGCTACAAGGGTTTAATCCGAAATAATTATAAGCTGTTGAAGGCGGAGGATTTTTCGGGAATCTTGACAAAGGGTGGAACTATTTTAGGCAGCTCACGCCAGCCCTTTAAACTGATGGACCAGCCAACCGAAGACGGTATTAATAAAGTTAAGGCAATGAAGGATACTTATAAGAAATTAAAGCTGGATTGTCTGGTGGTACTAGGTGGTAACGGTTCCCAGAAAACAGCCAATCTTCTCAGTGGAGAGGGATTAAATGTAATTGGTCTGCCCAAGACTATTGACAACGACCTTTGGGGAACAGATATGACCTTTGGTTTCCAATCTGCTGTGGATATCGCTACGTCGGCAATTGACTGTATTCACACAACGGCAGCTTCCCATAACCGTGTATTTATTGTGGAGATTATGGGACATAAGGTGGGGCATATCACTCTGCATGCCGGTATTGCAGGTGGTGCGGATGTTATCCTTTTGCCAGAGATACCATATGACATTAAGAGTGTCTGCAAGGCGATTGAAAAGAGAAGTAAGGCGGGAAAGGGATTTTCTATTATTGCAGTGGCTGAGGGTGCTATTTCCAAGGAGGATGCTGCGCTTCCTAAGAAAAAGAGAAAAGAGAAAATCGCAAATCGTCCATATCCTTCCGTTGCTTATGAGATTGCAGACCAGATTAAGGATACCTGTGGCTGTGAAGTGAGAATTGCCGTTCCGGGTCATACCCAGAGAGGTGGAAGTCCGGATGCGTTTGACCGTGTGCTTTCTTCAAGATTTGGTGCCTATGCGGCTCAGTTAATTAAGGATGAAAAGTACGGACGGCTGGTAGTGCTGAAGGATAATGATGTGACGGACATTGCACTGTCTGATTCCGCAGGCAAACTAAAATATGTTTCTCCTGAAGATAGTATTGTGCAGAATGCAAGAATGCTGGGAATTTCCTTTGGAGACTAAGTAATAGAATTTTTAGGGAACAAATTTTTAAAGCAGGCATATTCTAGTAATATGGAATGTGTTTGTAAGGAGATTTGTTTATGGATATGAGGGGAATACATTATGATTTGGACGGAATGTTTCCTGATGAGCCGGACTTTCTGGAAGAGGAGGAGATTTGCCTTAAGGACTATGAATACTTAAAGCGTCTGTATCCAAGAGAGATCCGACTCATTACCTCTGTCTTAGAGGAGTATTTAGACCGCTTGGAATACGAGGGAAGTCCAATGTATGCGCAGTATCCGGATGCGGTGACCATTTATCGGATTGCCGGAGAGATTTATAAACAGTTAAAATATGAGGGAAGCGATAAGGAGCTTTCAAAGATAAAAGAGCTGATACAGGTAATGGTGTGTCAGGAAATGTATGTGAGAAGACGGCGGCATGATAAATTCTGCCGGAAGTTTGCAGCACTTTCGGATAGAAGAAGGATTTAATGCCGGCAGGTAAAATGCTGCATGTTGAAAGGAACCAGGAAAGCAAAATGGACGGAAGAGTAATTTCAAGAATACTGGTATTACTATGTATATTTATAGGGACCATCTTTGTTGTAAATCGAATTGACAATGCAGGGGTGGAAGAGGTTTCCATCGAGATGAAGCAGGCTACCCTGCCTATTGTATATGTGCGGTATAGTGACCGATTTGTGAATATGCTGCATGGATATACCGGTAAGGTTGATACTACTTATTTTCGCGATACAATTACTCCCATGGATTATGGAAAGACCATTGAGCTATGGGTGGACCAGGAAAGCACGGATTATGAGATTTATGAGTATGAACTGCGAAGCCAGTATCAGGGCGACCTGATTGAAAACGGTGCAGTTACGGAAATATCCCATGCAGAAGGATACGACAAAATTAGGATTACCTTTCGGACGGACTTAGAGGAGCTTCAGGAATATGTTCTGGTGCTAAAGGTTATGGAGGGTGAAGAGACGGCAGTCAGGTATTACACCCGGGTGGTAGTGGAAAATGATTTTCACGCAGAAAGTCTGCTGAATTTTGTAGATAATTTCAGTGAGGCGATTTTTGACAAGGAAAAGGCTGAGGAGGTCATTACCAAGAGTATTGAGCCCAACGAGGACGGTAATAATGAGTATCTCTCCGAGATTAATATCCATTCCAGCTTTGAGACAATTACCTTTGCCGGAATGTCGCCTGTCCGCTTGACTAAGCCAGTGGCCAGCATCAAGGAGATTGATGACAGCTATGCGATTATTCAGTTGAAATATCTGATATCAGTTGAAGATAAAAGGGTGCTACAGAATCTCTATGTTACAGAGGACTATCGTGTCCGTTATGTAGATAAGGATAATGTATATTTGCTGGATTATAATCGCACTCAGGAGGCAATGTTTACCATTGACAATGTGGATACGACAGCGAATACCTTTAAAATCGGTGTGATTGATGAGGATAATTATAAATATACTACCAGTGACAATGAGCGGAAGGTGGCATTTACCCAGGCCAGACAGCTTTGGTATTATGACTATAACAGCGGGACAATTACTAATGTATATGGTTTTTGTATGTCCGATAACTATACAGACAGCCGTGTTACAAATGATGAAAATAACATCAAAATTCTGCGTATGACGGATAAGGGTGATATAACCTTTGCTGTGTATGGTTACATGAATCGGGGTGACCATGAGGGCAAGGTGGGTATTTCCGTTTATCAGTTTACGGCAGAAAGAGATAAAATGCAGGAGATTCTCTTTATTGAGAATAATAAGCCTTATAATATTTTAAAGGAAGATATGGAAACCCTTCTCTATCTGAACGAGGACGGAGAGTTTTATTATTTTGACAACGACTGTGTGGTAAGAGTAGATACACAGACTCTGCAGCCGGAGATTTTTATTGAGGACGTGTTAAATGAGCATTTGGCGGTATCGGAGGACAATCATTTAATTGGTTATCCCAACAGTATACAGCCGGAAGAGACAGATATGGTGACTGTCCTGAATCTGGACACTCAAAAGAGTAAAGAGATTGCTGCTAACGCAGGTGAGCGGTTAGAAGCTATCGGTTTTATGGATCAGGATTTGGTGCTGGGACGAGTTAGAGAAGTGGATATTGAGGTGGCTATGGATAGAACGGTCACCTGTCCCATTTCCACTATTGATATTATTGATGAAAACAACAGGGTGATAAAGACATATGGCACTACAGGTGTATATGTCATGGATGCAACCGTTAGGGATAATGTGGTATATTTGAATCGTATGCGTAAAATTAATGGTGAGTTTGAGGAAACAACGCAGGATTTCATTACCTATAAGGAGGAAGAGGTTACCGATAAGGTGACAACAGCATATAAATATTCGGACAAGGCTTATAATCAGCTTTATATGACGTTTCCTGATTATATATTTGTAACAGAGAAGCCAAAGCTGATGATAACCAGAGCTGCAGTTAATGAAGAGGATACTACGGTAAAGGTAACCTTTGACCACACAAATAAGAAATTCTATGCTTACGGTCAGGGGAAATATATGACAGATTATCTGAGCTTGAATGCGGCAGTGCGGGTGGCATATGAAAATGCTGGTGTGGTATTGGATGAAAACGGAGTTATCGTATGGCGTAAAATTGCAATTAAGGATTATCATACGGTTGCTGATAAAATAAAGATATATAATGTCACCAATACGGAGGATACTTTGGCTGCCTGCATTTATATGATGGGAATTTATGAGGAGAAAAATCCGGAGTATTCTGCCATGCAGGAGGATATCGCAAATGAGGATATTCTGATTGAGGATGTGATACTTCGTTATACTGGAAGACAGGGGACGGATATTACCGGCTGTGATTTTGAAAATGGATTATATTATCTGTGCAAGGATGCACCGGTTATAACCCGTTTTGCAGATGGAACCTATGTGCTAGTGACCAGCTATAACGGACAGAAAATTCGATATATTAATCCTTTGGAGACCGTTGATATTGTTGAGTCAAGAGGAGAGTTTGAAGATAAGGTTAAAGACAGTGGAAATGTATTTATCAGTTATGTGAGATAGAAAGTACAAGAGCTGATTTGAAAAAAGAAATGGCATAGCCCGTTATTTCACTAGGTGAAAGGGCTATGCCATCTCTTTATATGTGTTCTTTTATTCCTCTGAAATTGCTCCGGCAGGGCAGGTTCCAGCGCATGAGCCGCAGGAAATGCAAGCTGTTGCATCGATTTCAAACTTGCCGTCACCCTCGCTGATTGCGCCAACAGGGCATGAACCTGCACAAGCGCCACAAGATACACAATTATCGCCAATAACGAATGCCATAATTTTATCCTCCTTTATATAAATAATAATGTTTCAATACATGTATTTTAAAACATCTTGCTGTCTAATGCAAGACTAAAAGCAGATTATTATATTTTTTCAATAGTTTTATTTAATTTGTGCTATTTTCTTCCTGACGCCGACGTTTAGCCGCCTTTAGGATAATTTCCTTGGCATACACTGCATCATCATTGGTAAGAGGCTCCATATCCTTTAACGGATATTCCATACCCAGATTTTTGTATTTGACCTCTCCCATATTGTGATAGGGGAGTACATCTAAAGCCTTCAAATGCTTTAGACCGCCAATAAAATAACCAAGCTCATCCAGATAATTCTCAATTAATGTAATATCCTTGACAATGACATGGCGAATCCATATATCAACTCCCTTTTCATCAATATATTTTGCAAAGTCCAGAATATTGCTATTTGGCTGTTTGCAAAGCTTCATGTGTTCCTCGGGATTGATATGCTTAATATCCAGCATAATCAAATCCGTTACCTTCATCAGGCGGTCAAATTTTGCTAAAAGTTCCGGATTGTCCCGGTGGAAAATTACACCGGATGTGTCCAGACAGGTATGAATCCCTTTTGCCTTTGCTTTTTCAAATAGTTCTGTGAGAAAGTCGATCTGCATAAGTGGCTCGCCACCAGTTGCAGTGATTCCGCCATTAGTATAAAAATGCTTTAAGGAATCATATTGTGCCAATAAATCTTCAGCGGTATGTTCCTCGCCACCGCCCGGTTCCCATGTATCCGGATTGTGGCAGTACAGGCATCGCATCGGACAGCCTTTGAAAAATACGACAAAGCGCATACCCGGACCGTCAACGGTACCACAGGTCTCAATCGAATGAATATGTCCAACCATGATAAACTCCTTTTACCAATTGTGTAAAAAGAGGCAAGAGTCATACTCTTGCCTCTTTTACATACATTTCTAAAAGCTAATTACATAGCCTCATGGAATGTTCTTGAGATAACATCTGCCTGCTGTTCCGGAGTCAACTTAATGAAGTTAACTGCATAACCAGAAACGCGGATGGTTAACTGTGGATAATTTTCTGGATGCTGCTGAGCATCTAATAAAGTATCACGATTCAGTACGTTTACATTCAGATGATATCCGCCTTTATCAATATAACCGTCTAACATATTTACTAAGTTGTCAACTTGTTGTGTACTTCCTGCCATTGTAAAAAACCTCCTTATATTTCATTAAATACTATAGGGATTAGTCCTCCCTTAATTCTTCGTCCATACCTTCCATCAGAGTGGGAACGCTGCAAGCTAAATCCCCCTTGGCACAGTCGGTACAGCCCATTGTTACTTCCGATTTCTCACCGGCTTTGATGTTTTCGTCTATGGATACATTGACGTGTCCATGTCCGTTTCCCATCATGTTGTCAAGCATTGCGACAATGTCCTCTACTTGTTTGTTGTCATCCATAATATAACCTCCAAGATTTCATTGTCCATATAGTTTATGGATAAAACTATTATTTGCTTAAATCAATATCAATATCCCCGGCAAATACTTGATCTTCCTTACCAAGAGCACCCGGAATGATGGTAAATGTATTGGAAATACCATCCTGAGCATCCTTAAACGGAATCTTAGCAACAGAAGCCAGAGAAGCTACTGCACCGTGAGTATCTCTCTTGTGAAGTGGGTTTGCACCTGGAGCAAATGGAGCACCATGCTTTCTACCACAAGGAGTGTCACCAGTATTTTTACCGTATGTTACGTTAGAAGTAATAGTAAGAATTGACTGTGTAGGAACACCATTTCTGTATACATGGTTCTTTCTAATCTTATCCATAAATGTAGTTACAATATAGGTTGCAATTTCATCTACACGGTCATCGTTGTTACCATATTTAGGGAAGTCACCCTCTGTTTCATAGCTTACTACAATACCCTGCTCGTTGCGGATTGGTTTAACCTTAGCATACTTGATTGCTGATAAGGAGTCAGCAACGATAGATAATCCTGCTACACCGGTTGCAAAGTATCTCTTGACATCTCTGTCATGTAAAGCCATCTGAATTCTCTCGTAAGCATATTTGTCATGCATATAGTGAATGATATTCAATGCACTTACATATACCTTAGCAAGCCAATCCATCATATCATCAAATTTAGCCATTACATCATCATAGTCAAGGACATCGCCTTCAACCGGACGATATTTAGGACCTACCTGTACGCCTGTACACTCATCAACACCACCGTTGATAGCATAAAGCAGACATTTAGCAAGGTTAGCACGAGCTCCGAAGAACTGCATTTCCTTACCGATAACCATTGAAGATACACAGCAGGCAATACCATAGTCATCACCGTGAAGTGGTCTCATCATATCATCATTCTCGTACTGGATAGAAGAAGACTTGATAGACATCTTAGCACAGAACTGTTTCCAGCCCATAGGTGCTTTTGTGGACCAAAGTACAGTTAAGTTAGGCTCTGGTGAAGTACCTAAGTTATTTAAGGTATTTAAATAACGGAATGACATCTTGGAAACCAATGTACGTCCATCAACGCCCATACCACCTAATGACTCTGTTACCCAAACTGGGTCACCAGCAAAGATCTGGTTGTACTCTGGTGTACGTGCAAACTTAACACATCTTAATTTCATAACAAAATGGTCGATGAACTCCTGAATCTGTTCCTCTGTAAATGTACCAGCAGCTAAGTCTCTTTCTGCATATACATCAAGGAAGGTTGCTGTACGACCAAGTGACATTGCAGCACCGTTCTGCTCTTTAACAGCGCCCAAATATCCGAAGTATGTCCACTGGATAGCTTCCTGCACGTTCTTAGCCGGCTGAGAGATATCAAAGCCATAAGCTTCAGCCATCTTTGTCAATTCCTTAAGCGCTTTAATCTGCTCGGAAATCTCTTCCTTACCACGAATTACATCATCTGTGTAAACAGTACCGAAAGATTCTTTCTGTGCCAGCTTATCCTGAATAAGGAAATCTGTTCCGTAAAGAGCAACTCTTCTGTAGTCACCAATGATACGTCCACGACCGTATGCATCCGGAAGACCGGTTACAATATGATTAGAACGGCATCTTCTGATCTCTGCATCATATACATCAAATACACCTTCGTTGTGTGTTTTTCTGTGCTTAGAGAAGAAATCAACGATTTCATCATCTACCTTGTAGCCGTTGTCCTCACATGCCTTCATAGCCATACGAAGTCCGCCGTATACATTCATTCCTCTCTTGAAAGGCTTATCTGTCTGGAAACCTACGATGGTTTCTTTATCCTTGTCGAGATAACCTGCGCCATGAGAAGTTAAAGTAGAAACAATCTTGGTATCCATATCCAGAACACCGCCTGCCTCTCTCTCCTTCTTTGTCAAGTCCATAACCTGTGCCCATAAGTCTGTAGTGTTCTGAGTTGGTCCGCAAAGGAAAGAATCATCACCTTCATAAGGTGTATAATTTCTCTGGATAAAATCACGCACGTCCACAAACTTCTCCCAGTTACCACCTGTGAAACCATTCCATTCTGATCTCATTAAAAAAATCCTCCTTTTAATATAAATTTATGAAATTCACCTCATTGTCAAGCGGTGAAATTCTCATGTCTCTATTATAGATTTATATTGTATACACGTCAACGGGAAATTTTCTGATTTTTGTACTTTTTTAAGTACAAAAATCGAGTTTTAAAAAGATAAAAAGTTCGAAAAAACATAAGAAAATCAAGATTTTGAACGATAATAAAATTGTATACACAAGATGTTGGAGGAAGGGTGGAGAACAGGGAAGAATAGCGAAAAAAGGGGGGAAAGAATTTTTTGTATCAATAATCCTGCTTGACACTGACGTGGTCTTTTAATATAATGAGAATCAGTAAAAAAAAGAATGAGCGATGAAGAGAAGAGTAGATTTGGAAAGTCTTTAACAGAGAACCTGAGCAGCTGAGAACAGGAAAAGGCGGAACAGATTGAAGATGGTCTTGGAGCTTCTTGTGTGAGGAATTTTACCATAGTTAATAGATTCTAAGCATGAGACGGGTACACCCGTTAACGTGTAGACTGGTAGCAGCCAGTCAGAGAGGTCAGCATAGTGATATGCAGATGAATTAAAGTGGTACCGTGAGAGATAAAGCTCGCCTTTAAGTATTTTAAGGGCGGGCTCTTTTTTACGAGGTAAAAACGATTGTCTACTCACGGCAGCAGATCAATCTCTGGTGCAGCAGACAGCTCATTTTCTGAAAGCTGTACAAAATCTTTCATTCGGATTATAAGGAGGAAATTATAATGGCAAAGAAACCGTACTACATTACCACTGCGATTGCTTATACATCGGGCAAGCCGCATATTGGTAATACCTATGAAATCGTACTTGCAGACAGTATTGCCAGATACAAGAGGTTTGCAGGCTATGATGTCCGTTTCCAGACAGGAACTGATGAGCACGGACAAAAAATTGAGTTAAAGGCAGCAGAGGCGGGAATTACGCCGAAGGAGTTTGTGGATAAGACAGCGGGAGAGATTCAGCGTATCTGGGATTTGATGAACACCTCATACGACAAATTTATCCGTACAACGGACGAGAATCATGAGAGACAGGTACAGAAGATTTTTAAAAGATTATATGATAAGGGAGATATCTATAAAGGAAATTATGAGGGGCTTTATTGTACTCCATGTGAATCCTTTTTCACCGAATCTCAGCTTGTAGACGGAAAATGTCCGGATTGCGGAAGAGAGGTACAGCCGGCTAAGGAAGAGGCATATTT
>CAMWYM010000032.1 GCA_947178475.1 uncultured Clostridium sp.
TTGGATATTGAAAAAATTATATATATAGAAAGCGTGGATAGAAAATGTTTTATCTACACAGAAGATGAAATGTATGAGTCAGAATTTAAATTATATGAACTGGAGCATCAGCTTGAGGAATTTGGTTTCTTCCGTGTGAGTAAATCATTTCTTATCCACCTGCAAAACATTCAATCCTTAAAAGCTGAAATTAACAGAAAAATTCGTGTCACGATGTCAAACGGAGAACAAATTATTGCGTCAAGACAGTATTCTGATAAATTGAAAAAAAGATTAGGGGTGATGTAAATGGAAGATAAGAGAACCGTTTTAGATTATTTGGAACAGGTATTTATTATATTTGGATTTACAATGTTGATAATGAATATTTTCTGTTTTGCTTTTGGAGATTCTGCAAAAGAATTTTCTGCAATGTTTAAACTAGGAAACCAAGGTGTTCCAATAGAAATTGCTTTTCAGCTTTTATGTGTAACTGCATTGATTGCAGGTGTTAGGCTTGTGTTTTTTACTGATATTTTTATAAAGAAGATGCCTATTGGGTTAAGAACAATATGTATGCTTATTGCAGCCATTACAATAATTGCAGCTTTTATAATAGTATTTCATTGGTTCCCTGTAAATATGTGGCAACCGTGGGTAATGTTTTTTATCTGTTTTGCAATATCTTTTCTCGGAAGCTATTTTGTAATGATAATAAAGCAAAACATTGAAAACAAAAGAATGGCTGAGGCTTTGCAGCGGTTAAAAGAGAAGGAGGGAAATACAAAATGAGTTGTGCAATTATGGCAAGGGATCTTTCACTCAGCTTTGCAGAAAAACAGGTTTTAAGTGATATTAATTTTAGAATAAAACAAGGAGAGATTTTTGGTCTGCTGGGTCCGTCCGGAGCCGGAAAAACAACACTTATAAAGCTCCTTACAGGACAGCTTAGGCAAGATAACGGATATGCAGAGCTTCTCGGAAAAGACACGAAAGACTTGAGTACTTTGGAACACAGACAAATTGGAATCATGATGGATAACTTTGGATTGTATGACAGATTATCTGCATACGATAACTTACGGTTCTATGCGGATATCTATCATGTTCCCTATAATAAGATACCGGACATACTAAAAAGTATGGGATTGTATGAAGCACGAGGAACGGCTGTTTCAAAGCTTTCAAAGGGAATGAAGAACAGGTTGTCATTGGCAAGAGCATTGATGAATAATGCTAAAATACTTTTTCTTGATGAGCCGACTTCAGGACTTGATCCTGCTACAACAAGAGAAATTCATAATATATTGTCAGAGCAAAAGAAAAAGGGAGCTTCTATCTTTCTCACAACACATAATATGTTTGAAGCAGAGAGCCTTTGTGACAATGTAGCTTTGCTGAATGAAGGGCTTATTATAGAGTATGGAAATCCAGCCGATATTTGCAGAAAATATAATCATTTAAATAAACTTCAATTAACCTTAAAAGGCGGGGAAAGCATTTTTCTGGAAAATAGTAGAAGCTCTGCTTCCCAAATGAAAGAATACTTAGAGAAGGAATTAATTGAAGCGATACATTCTACAGAGCCAACGCTTGAAACCGTTTTTCTTGAACTTACAGGAAGGGGACTGGACTGATATGGACAATATTTGGGCAATTTTCAAAAAGCAGTGCAAAGATACATTTAAAAATAAAACCATCCTGATTCACTTTATCATGTTTCCGGTGCTTACTTTGATTATGAATAATGTAATCGTGGTAGAGGGGATGCCGGATGATTTTTTTGTAAATTTGTTTGCAACCATGTACATAGGTATGGCACCATTGACAAGTATGGCGGCTGTCATAGCAGAGGAGAAAGAAAAAAATACACTACGTGTGTTGCTAATGTCAAACGTAAAGCCTTACGAGTATTTATCAGGAGTTGGTAGCTATATTTGGCTTGCATGTATGCTTGGAGCTGCTATAATCTGTGCTGCAGGCGGTTACAGCCTACAGGAAAGGCTTGCTTTTATGGCTGTTATGGCGATTGGTATTTTAGCTTCGTTACTGATAGGGGCAGCTATAGGTACTTGGAGTAAAACACAAATGATGGCTACCTCGATAACGGTACCTGTTATGATGATTTTCTCATTTATGCCTATGTTGTCAATGTTTAACGCTACTATAGCGAAAGTGGCAAAATTTATCTATTCTGAGCAAATAAGTATTATGCTTAATCGAATCAGTGCTTTGCAGCTTGAGGTAGGTAATATTTGTATTATTGTGACAAATATGCTTCTTTTCGTGGCATTATTTACAATTGCATATAAAAGGTGCGGATTTGAATAAATTTGAGCTGACAATTTACAGGTCAGAAAAAGGGGAGAAACAACGAAAATTTGTATCCTATATAAAAGAATACCTCTCTTGCGGTGAATTTGGACTTTTCGTAAAGGCTCTTATACATTGAAGTACGGGTTGGTGAGGTATAGGCGTTTAGTCCCTTGTTCTTTGCCATTCGCATTGCTCTTTTCATGTGTAATGGGTCACTGACAATTAGTGCAGTATCATACTGGTTATTCTTCATGACCTCCGTTGCGTTTTCCAGATTTTCCTCTGTAATAGTAGAGGTCTCTTCAATTAATATGTCATCTTCTGGAATTCCCTGCCCAACGGCGTATTGCTTTCCAATGCAGGAATCCGAATAGTGGTTTCCATCACCGTATCCGCCGGTGATGATCAGCTTTTTGACATAGCCGTTTCGATATAGCCAAATTCCGTGATTTATGCGTTCCCGGAATACTGGGGAAACGCCTTCGTCTGTAGCAGCTGCACCCAGGATGATAGCGGTATCGGCACTTCGGGTTTCGTCCTTCGTTGAATAAATGCATATGCTTACGGCATTCCCTGCTGTATAGAGGACGATGAGTAATAATAGTCCTAAAACATAATGGCGTTTCTTTGATTTCACTGTAGTTTTCATAAAAATCTCCCTTGTATATCAATCTCTGGCAGAGCAGTAATTTTCTTAATTATAGCAGATTTAAACGGATAAAGAATTCCCCTGTGGCAGACTGCTCACAGGGGGATGATATATGTCATATTTTCCTGACTGCTGTATTGAATAAAGAGAATTACTTTTTGAACTGGCTTTCTTCAAACAGAGCACGCTTATCAATAACACGGACAGCTTTGCCCTCACTTCTTGGTACAGTTTTAGGAGCAACCAAGTGTACATCTACAGCAATGCCTAGCATAGATTTCAATGCAGAGACAAGCTTTTTCTCCCGGGCAGCTTTATCTCCATCATCAGCTGGTGGATTGTCTGGAAGCCATTCCACATCACAGGAAATGGTATCGCTGTTGCCTACACGGTCAACCACTAATTGATAATTTGCCTCGTAGCCGTTATTTAACAGAACCGTTTCAATCTGGGACGGGAATACATTGACACCTTTAACCACCATCATGTCGTCACTTCGTCCGAGAGGCTTGCTCATGCGGATATGAGTTCTGCCGCAGGAACATTTTTCACGGGAAAGTACACAGATATCACGGGTACGGTAGCGCAGAAGAGGAAATGCTTTTTTGGTGATACAGGTAAATACGAGCTCACCCTTTTCTCCTTCGGGAAGAACTTCTCCTGTTTTTGGGTCAATGATCTCTGCAATAAAGTGGTCCTCATTAATGTGCATACCCCGTTGCTCCTCGCATTCAAAGGAAACACCGGGACCGGAAATTTCAGTCAGTCCGTAAATATCATAAGCCTTGATACCAAGAGTCTGTTCAATGTTGTGACGCATTTCTTCAGTCCATGCTTCCGCACCGAAAATGCCGGCCTTTAATTTTATCTGATCCTGTAGACCGTGTTCTACAATGCTCTCTCCAAGGTAGGCAGCATAGGACGGTGTACAGCAGAGAATGGTAGAGCCTAAATCTGTCATAAACTGAATCTGACGTTCTGTATTTCCGGAGGACATTGGCAGAGTAAGCGAACCAACCATATGTGAACCGCCGTTTAAGCCGGGGCCACCAGTGAACAGGCCATAGCCATAGCAGACATGTACGACATCATCCTTTGTTCCTCCTGCAGCTACGATAGCACGGGCACAGCAGCTATCCCAGATATCAATGTCATCCTGTGTATAAAATGCTACTACACGTCGTCCTGTAGTTCCGCTGGTTGATTGAATACGAACACAGTCTGAAAGGGGAACGGCCAAAAGTCCATAGGGATACTGGTCTCTTAAATCGTCCTTTGTAATAAACGGAAGCTTATGTAAATCTTCAATTCCATGAATGTCTTCTGGTTTTATACCGAGCTCGTCCATTTTGTCATGATAAAATTTTACGTTATCATAGACATGTCTTACCTGTTCCGTCAGCCGTTCGCTCTGGAGCTTTTTGATATTCTCCACCGGCATTGTCTCAATCTCTGGATTAAAATAATTACCCATTGCAACTCTCCTTATTTATATGTCATAGTTTATCTGTACAGGATTTACCCTTCAAGATAGGTTTAATGAAATATTCCCGTACACACTCGTCTATTATAGCATTTCTAAAAAATCCTTACAACCGTCAAACGTAGAAAATATCTATAGGAAATATCAAAATAAAGAAAAGAAATTGCAAAAAAGGAAATAGGTTATGGTTTTATTTGTAGAATTGTGTTATAATAAAGAATTGTAACTGGTGGGAAGGAATAATTCTCTGATTTGTATTGTCGCACATTGAGTCGGACTTTTACATTATCCGGAAAGGGTAGCAGGAGAAAGGAGAAGGTATATGACGGATTGGAATTTATCATTTGACTATGCAGCAGGCTTTTTTCTTATTCTGATTCTAGTGTGGTATTTTAATGAGAAGCGTGTTCCGTTAAGAAGCCATCGGGCATTTTTGGGATTGGTGGTTACTACATTTCTTGCAACGGGACTGGAAATTATTTCAACATGGATGGCGAGAAGCATGAACACAGTGGGGTATGAGCGGTTCTATATAGTACTTACCCTGCAGACACTGGCGATTAATCTTGTGCCAATTGTTTTTACCTTTTATTTGTTATTACTGGCGCATATTGACATAAAGAAAAACAGAGGACTTAATCTGATTTTTAAGCTTGGCGTTATGACGGATTTGGTGATTACTGTATTAAACCCTAAGCTGAAGTGGGCATTTACCTTTGAAAATGAGATGTATCGGATTGGTCGTATCGGTATGGTGATGTATGCAATCGATGTGGTTATGATTGTCACATGTATTGTCACAATGGTTATGGCGAAGGAGAATTTCCTGTTTATACGGATGGTTCCGTTGGTCTTTAATTTTCTTTGCGGGATAGTCGCCTGTATTGCGCAGATTTTTTTCTATATTCCAATGTTGAATTTTATGCTGGCAGCAATATGCTTGACGCTGTATTATTACCAGCAGAACCCGGGAACGGTGACAGATGCCGTGACAAGGCAGTTTAACCGCAAATTTTTCGGTGAATATGTCAGGAGTACATTTTCAGACCACAAGGCGTTCGGGGTGATTATGATTGCCATGGATGACTTCAAGTTTATCAATAAGACCTATGGTGTGAATAATGGTGATCATCTGCTTTATCAGGTGGGGCAGTTTTTAGGACAATTAAATGTGGCTAAGACGGTATTTCGATTTGGTTCAGACCAGTTTTGTGTTGTGTTGAATAAAGGTATCCAGAACATACCGGATATTGCAGAACAGATACAGTCGAGATTTCATCACCCGTGGTATGATGAGGGACAGACAGCTATTATGATGTCAGCCTCCATCTGCTGTGTAGAATGTCCAAAGGATGCGGCATCCTTTAGGGAATTGATAGAGATTATGGATTACTCCATGAGTATTGCGAAGAAAACCAAAAAAGGGCGGGTGACGATGGCAAGTGAGATTAATCTTGACAAAATACGTCAGGATAAGGCTATTGAGAAGGCGGTTAAGCTTGCTATTGATCGAAATGCATTGCTGGTTTACTATCAACCGATCTTTTCTGTAAGTAAGGGCGTTTATAATTCTGCAGAGGCTCTGGTCAGACTTCATGATGAGGAGCTTGGATGGATTTCACCGGAGGATTTCATACCTATTGCAGAGAAGAATGGTATGATTCTTGAAATGGGTGAGATGATTTTAGAAAAGGTATGCCGTTTTATTCAGGATTTTAACCTGTCGGAAACTACAGTGGAGTACATAGAGGTAAATATCAGTCCGGTTCAGCTGGTTCAGATGAATTTTGCGGACCGGGTGAAACAGATTATGGAGAAATATGATGTCCGTCCTGATCAGATTAACATTGAGATTACGGAAACAGCAACCCTTAATTCCGTTGCTGCGGTTAATGACAATATCAACAAACTGGTAGATTATGGAATCAGCTTTTCATTGGATGATTATGGTTCGGGATATGCCAATATTGATTACATCAACAAAATGCCGTTTAAGATTATTAAGATTGACAAGTTTATAGTGTGGGACTCTTTTAAGAACAGTAAGGCGGGAATTACCTTAGAATATACAATAGGCATGCTGAATGCATTGGAGCTTTATATTGTGGCAGAGGGCGTGGAGAATGAAGAGATGAAGCAGCGTCTGGCAGAATTTGGCTGTCATTATATGCAGGGCTGGTATTATTCCAAGGCGATTCCGGAACAGGAATTCAT
Source organism: uncultured Clostridium sp. (assembly GCA_947178475.1). GTDB lineage: Bacteria > Bacillota > Clostridia > Lachnospirales > Lachnospiraceae > CAG-590. Next base: position 6,642 of record CAMWYM010000032.1, read on the forward strand.
TCAGCTTATCAGCGCAGAGTAACCAGATAAATTTAACACCATCATTTTGCTTTGATGGTGTTATTTTTTGTGAAAAGAATTCAGGTGTTGCGAAAATGGACCATAGCAGATATTATTATATTTATGTGGCAATAAAATGATAAATGATTAGGAGAAGAGAAGATGGAAGAGCAAAAGGAGTTATCGGAAGAATTGAGCGAGGAAGAGCTGGCTTATAAAGCATTGGCTGCCCGGATTAAGCTGATTAAATTACAAAATAGTGACTACCGGGAGAAAGAGACCAAGACCATGGACAAAAAGGATTATATAGAGCTGGCAATTATAATTGTGATTTGCCTGTGTGTATTGGTGGCTGGTGCATTTATGGCAGCGTAACAGGCTTGTTTATTGATAAATTAATGGTAAGGGGCAAAAATATGAAGAGTACAAATGAGGAAATAGAAAGAGAAGCCTATCTGGGGATTCTTCCGGTAACGCCGAAGGAGAAAACCTATGGCTTTATCGATGCCTTGCTGGTGCTGTCGGGATATTGTATCGCTACATGGAGTTATACTCAGGGGTCTTATCTGGCTACATTAGTGGGCTTTAAGCAGCTGTTGATTGGAGCATTTTTTGGGGCGATTCTGATGCTTATGATTTATCAGCTGCCGGTTATCTTATCCGTCCGGTATGGAATTGATATATGGATATGGCTCAGGAGTGTATTTGGAACAAAGGGTGTCAAGGTGATGACCCTTGTGATTATCGTGATTAATTTTCCGTGGTATGCCGTATGCTGTGATTTGTTTGCAGACTCCATGAATTCCCTGGCAGCATTGTTCCATATAAAGCTTCCGGCAGGAAGTCATCTGGTGCTGGCACTTCTTTGCGTTATAATGGGAACCTTTATTGCCTACCGGGGAGTAAAGACGATTACATGGACCACCAGAATACTGGTTCCGGCATTGCTTGTGGTGGGAGTGATTGTAGTAATCGTGGGCTTTACCTCTGTGCCTGCACAGGTAATCTGGAATTATATGCCAAAGGATACCGGCTATTCTGATTCTATCATTCCATATATATTATCCATTGAAGCGAATTTTGCGTTTGTCATTACGTTGGTGGGTGGCATGGCAGAGATACCAAGACTTTGCAAAAGTGAAAAGGCGGGATACTATGCCGGAGTATTAGGGCAGGGGCTGGCAGGCTCGTTTTTTGTTGTAGTAGGTGCAGTTATGGCAATTGCCATGGAGTATGTGACGGGACAAATGATAGATGACCCTACGGTTATGATGGCTACCCTGTCTATTCCTGCATTAGGCCTGACCTCTCTGCTGCTGGTGGCATTTGCCAACATCGGAACCCAGGCAGTAGGCTCCTATATCTATGGTGTCATGTTAAAATCCACCTTTAAGAAGGCAGATTACCGGGTGCTGGTTTTGGTGCTGGGCATTTATGTAGGACTGCTCTGTGTATGGGGGAAAATTGTGGAATATTTCGGGGCATTTCTGACAATCAGCGCATGTGTGTATGCTCCGTTGGCAGCGCTTCTTTTTGTGGATTTCTTCTTTGTAAGAAAGCAGAAGCTGGATTTTTATAGTGCCTATGAGTTCAAGGGGCATGACAATTACCGGTACACGGGAGGTTTTAATATCATAGGGCTTATTTGTCTTGTGGTGGGAATTGCCATATCATTACTGATTTATAATCCGGTAACAGGCGAGATTCATAACAAATTCTTTTTTATGTTTACCCCGACCGGCTGTTCCCTGATCGGAACGGGACTGCTGTACTATTTGCTCTGTAAGCTGCCAAATGTCAGAAGATATGTGAGAAAAGATGCTTCGGTGAATCCGGATACAAAACCATTTGACCGGAAAAAGGAGCCGCCAAAGCAGAACCTGATTGCGATGCCAGTGATATGGCTTGGCTGCTTTCTCATTACCCTGTCTGCTAAATTGAAAATCGTGAAGTCAGATAAACGGGGAATCAAGCCGCCCTTTTTGGTGCTGGGAACACATCACTCCTTTACGGACTTTTATGTGACACCGCTGGCATTGTTTCCTTACAGAGCCAATTATATATCAGAGTTAGAGGGCTTTGAAAATTATGGAGAATGGCTGTACCGGCAGGCGGGCTGTCTTGGAACGAGAAAATTTGTGGACGATATGGCGCTGATTAAAAATATTAAAAGGGTATTGGAACGGAAAGGAATACTGGTTTTGTATCCTGAGGCAAGGTATGCCAATGTAGGGACGTCCTCGAAGCTTCCGATAGCTGTTGCCAAGCTAGTAAAGTATTTGAAGGTGCCGGTGGTAACCCTTAACATGAAAGGGAATTATTTGCAGTCCCCTATCTGGAATCTGACAAGGCGCAAGGAAGCCAGACTGCATACGGATATGACCTATGCACTGACGGTGGAGGATATAGAGGGAATGACGGTGTCCGATATCTATGACCGGATTTCCGAATTGTTGTCCTATGATGAGTATAAATGGCAGCGGGACACAAAGCTTAAGATAACTTATGAAAAACGGGCAGAGGGTCTGCATATGCCTTTGTACCAGTGTTATTCCTGCAAGGCAGAATACAGTATGCAGACGGAGGGAGATAAAATATATTGTACCTGCTGTGGTGAAAGCTGGACAATGGACGAATATGGAACGTTAGCAGATGATAAATCAGGAAAAGAAATCTATATTCCAGACTGGTATGAGTGGCAGAGAAGCTTTGTGGAAAAGGAGATTGATGATGGAGCTTATCTGCTGGATATGAAGGTACGGATAGAAGCGCTTCCCAATGCCATAAATTTTATCGACTGCGGGGTGGGACATATTTATCATGATGAAAAGGGCTTTGTACTCACCTTTACCGATTATGAGGACGAAACGGAAAAGGAGTTAATGTTTACATCGGCTTCTTTGACTTCCATTCATACAGAGTATGATTACCGGGGGAAAGGGCAGTGCTTCGTATTATCCACAAGGGATAATTCCTATTTTATTTATCCATTAGAGGATGCTTTTAATGCGACGAAAACACAGTTTGCGGCGGAATATTTTTATGAGAAGGGAAGACGGAAATGAATAAAACATGGGAACGCATAAAAAAGAGACCGGTCTTGTACTCTTTGGCATTAAGCATTAGCATTTGTATTATTGGCATGACAGGGTTTGAGGTAGTTTCTTTAAATACTAATTTTATTAGATCGGGTATATTTGGCGGTTTTTTTGCTGGATTATTCCTGCTTTATCCCTTTGTGCTGACACTGATTAATCTGGTTGCATTATTTATTGTTCCAAAGGATATAATCTGGAAAAAGAATTTTAAAAGATTTGAATATATTACACTGCTTTTGGGAGTCATTTATTCCTGTATTGCTTTGTCTGCCATGGATGTGCTAGATATCATAATGGATGCAGAGTGGAATGAGGTATTATACAATAATCAAAAGCATCAGCCAGTATGGTTGGATGCAATGCCGACTGTGCTTGTCCTGTGTGGTGTCGGAATACTTGGTTATCTGGTACTATCCCTGTTTAAATTAGAGAAGCTGCCGCCATTGGTTATCGTATTGTCCATGTCGGCAATGTATCTAGGGGTATCACAGTGCATACTGTGGTGCGTGCAGATTTGTGATATAAGTACCTGCTTGATCTGCCTGTTTCCGTTTAATTGTATTATTATTGCAATGAAAACCATTCGCTGTAAAATAGCAGAGTGGAACTCTATGGAGAATAAGAGTGATGTCAGCTATGAGGAGAAAACTGCTTTACATGCGTTGAATAATAGATTGAGGAATGCCGCCTGCTGGCCGGTTCTTGCACTGGTGATGATGCTTCCGCTGTTGGGTGTGGTTCTCTGTATCCTTGTGTTATTTGGGCAAAGACCGGATTATCTGATAAAAGCGTGGACCGAGACGGCGGACTGGCGGCTGTCACAGCAAATTGCTCCGCCAAATGTCCAGGTGGATGAGCATTATTTGTGTACGGTTGCCGCAGGGGGGCATGCGGGAATTGTGAAGCCGCTTCGGATGGGAGAACGGCATGGGCATCGCGTGGTGGTAAACCGTCAGCTGTGTATTGCCAATGCATTTGAGCAGATTTTAGAGGAGAGACTACCAGGATTCCACCGTTTTGTAAGGTATGTATATGATACCTGTGGATTTCCCGTTGCCAGACTGATTCGGACAAAACTTGCGGCAGATATCGTATATATACTGATGAAACCGCTGGAGTGGATGTTTTTGATTGTTATTTATCTCTGTGATGCAAAGCCGGAAAACCGAATAGCAGTACAGTATCTTCCTCGAAGATGATGAAATGCTGCGTGTATAAAAGAGCGATTTATAATGGAATAATTTGCTGAGGTATGGTAATATCTAGATAATGAATATACAATAATCCTATAAGGTGGTGACGACCACTTCTGACAAATATCAAGCGGCATTTGGTTTTTTGATTGGGTAGGATAACAGACGGACATAGATGACAATGCGTTAGGAGGATACAAATGGAGAGGACATTATATTTGGAATGTTATTCCGGTATCAGTGGTGATATGGTTACAGCAGCTCTGCTGGATTTAGGGGCAGAGGAGAATGTTCTGAGAGAGGTGTTGGATAGTCTGCCGCTAAAGGGATATCATGTGGAAATAAGCCGGGTGACCAAATCGGGTATTGATGCCTGTGATTTTGATGTAATATTGGAAAATGAGGATAATCATGACCATGATATGGAATATCTGTATGGGCATCTGCATGGAAATAGTCATAGCACAATGCATGAGCATTCACATGATGAAGCTCATAAGCAAAGTCATGATGGAATGCATGGGCATGCACATGGACATGTGAATGAAGAGGGACAACAGCATACCCACTCCCATGTACACGGGAATGAGGAAGGACAACAGCATACCCATTCCCATGTGCATAGAGGAATGAAGGAGATACGGGAAATTATAGAGCAGGGGAATATGACAGAGGGAGCAAGACGGCTTGCACTGCAAATTTTTACGGTGCTGGCAGAGGCGGAATCCAAAGCTCACAATGTTCCTGTAGAGGAGGTACATTTTCATGAGGTAGGAGCCGTAGACTCCATTGTGGATATTGTTTCTGCAGCAGTTTGTCTGGACAATCTGAATATCCGGAAGGTGATTGTACCGGAGCTTTGGGAGGGCAGAGGAACTGTGCGGTGCCAGCATGGAATCCTGCCGGTGCCGGTGCCGGCGGTGACGGAGATTATACAGGCTTATGAGCTGCCAATCAGAATTACGGATATTATGGGAGAACTGGTGACCCCTACAGGGGCTGCGGTGGTAGCGGCGGTAAGAACCTCGGGACAGCTGCCGAAGCGATTTTTGATTCACAGGCTTGGATTGGGTGCCGGGAAGAGAGAGTATGAATGTGCAGGGCTTTTGCGGGCTATGCTTATAGAGGAAATGGAGTCGTGACGGAATGGGACTTAGCGATAGAATATATCGTGAAGGAGGAGCTTGAGTGAAGGAAGAAAGAGCGATACTGAAAAATAAAATATATTTATATCTGACAGAATTTTTTGCCGGTATGTCAGTAATGGCGGTGGAACTTGGGGCGAGCAGACTGCTTGCCCCGTATTTCAGTTCTTCACAGATTGTCTGGACAATCATTATCGGAACAATTATGATTGCCATGGCTCTGGGGAATATTTACGGTGGAAGGTCGGCGGATAAAAATCCTAACCCGGATAAGCTTTACGGAAGAATGATTGCTGCGGCAGTGTGGATAGCCGCTATTCCGGTGCTGGGGAAATACATTATTCTTGGAATATCTGCGGTGCTTATCTTTTCAGTAAACAGTAATTTTTTGGTGTGGGCTGCCTTTGTGGCCTGTATGGTGGTGTTTGTGTTTCCTCTGTTCTTGCTGGGAACAGTTACACCGTCCCTTGTAAAATATACGGTGGACAGTCTGGAGGATAACGGAAGTACCGTGGGAATGCTTGGTGCTGCAAATACAATCGGAAGTATTATCGGCACATTTCTTCCTACCTTTGTCACAATTCCAGCGGTGGGGACATCTATAACCTTTCTGATTTTTGCGGGAATTTTGCTGCTTTTGGCAATTATTTATTTTGTCAGTGCAGGGACAGGTACCAAAAAGGCAGTTGTGGGAGTGTTGTTATTTATTGTCTGCTGTGTATTTGGACATGATGGCAGCTTTGCCTTCTGGGAGCAGGACCTGACCTATGAGGGGGAATCCGTTTACAATTATCTACAGGTGAAGGAGAATGAAAGAAATGTGATTCTTTCCACAAACGTGTTGTTTGGTGTTCAGTCAATACGGATTAAGGATGACAGCCTGACCGGTATGTATTATGATTACGCCATGGCGGCGCCGTTTATGGCAGGGGTACAGGACAAGGAGAGCATGGAGGTGCTGATTCTTGGTATGGGGACGGGAACCTATGCCACCCAGTGCAGGAAATATTTTGACAATATGAATATTGAGGGCGTTGAAATTGATGAAAAGATTACCCGTCTGGCAGAGCAGTATTTTGAACTTCCAGAGGATATTTCCGTTACCACCTATGACGGACGGGCATACTTAAATGCAGTAGATAAAAAGTATGATGTGATTATGGTTGATGCCTACCAGGATATTACTATCCCCTTTCAAATGTCCTCGGTGGAATTTTTTACGCTGGTTAAGGAGCATTTAAATGAGGGTGGCGTAATGGTTGTCAACATGAATATGAGAGGGGATAAAGAAGGCAATATTAATCAGTATCTTGCCGATACAATTTCCGGTGTGTTTAAAAGTGTATATACCGCAGATGTAGCGGGCTCTACCAACCGGGAGCTGTTTGCTTCCGATTCGGAAGAAATATTGGAGCTTATGCAGACCAATATAGAAGAGCATCCGTCTGATGAATTAACAGGGATGATGGCAACGGTGGTTGACAGGCTTAAGGTTTATGAGCCGGGACAATATCTGATGACAGACGATAAGGCACCGGTGGAGCTCTTGGGAATGCAGGTAATTGATGATTTAATACAAGAGGAAGTTAAATATTATAAAAAAGTATATGAAACTGAAGGCTTAAGAGGATTGCTGGACAGACTGTGAGAAACAGAATGGAAGTCATCAGGACCTATATTTAAGTTGGTGGAGAATCAGAGGCCGCCGATAGTACAGTCAAAATCAGGCAGAGCTGGGGTAGAAAGGGTAGATATGAGTACAACAGAAGACAGTATACAGATAAATGGGAAGGACAATACAGGCAATCCTTTGGGAGAGGAGCGGATTAGTAAGCTTTTGCTGCGGTTTGCGGTACCCAGTATCATTTCCATGCTGGTGGGTTCCCTTTATAATATAGTGGATCAGTTTTTTATCGGACAGAAGGTGGGAGAGCTGGGCAATGCAGCGACAAACATTGCATTTCCACTGTCAACCTCCTGTGTGGCAATAGCGCTTTTGTTCGGAATAGGAGGGGCTTCTGCATTTAATATTACTATGGGAAAAGGTGAACGGGAAAAGGCAGTACACTATCTGGGTAATGCTGCTGTCATGTTGTTTTCCTGTGGAGTAGTGCTCTGCATAATTACGCAGCTTTTTTTGCGACAGCTATTGCAGTTTTTTGGTTCTCCGGACAACGTGCTGGAGTATGCCATGGAATATACCAGGATTACGGCTATAGGCTTTCCTCTACTGATTTTATCTACCGGAGGGGGACATCTGATTCGGGCAGATGGTCGTCCGAGTGTTGCAATGGCGTGTAATTTGAGTGGAGCAGTGGTCAATACTATTTTGGATGCGCTGTTTGTGTTTGGATTTAATTGGGGAATGTCCGGTGCGGCCTTTGCCACAATTATTGGGCAGGCGGTTTCAGGCTTGATGGTGGTATGGTGTCTGGCGCATTGTAAGACAGTTTCTGTTGAACGCAGCCATCTGCGCATACATTGGGCAAATGTAGTCCGGATTATGTCTCTTGGCATGGCACCCTGCAGCAATCAGGTTGCTATGATGGTGGTTCAGATTGTCATGAATAAATCTCTGAAATATTACGGTGCCCGATCGGTATATGGTGAGGCGGTTCCCATTGCCTGTGTAGGTATAATATCCAAAGTGAATATGGTTTTTATGTCCTTTATCATTGGTATTTCTCAAGGGCTGCAGCCCATTACCAGCTTTAACTATGGAGCAGGGAAATATCAGCGGGTACGACAGGCCTACCTAAAAGCGATAAGCTGTGGTGTAGTGCTGGCGGTGTCGGCGTTCCTGATGTTTCAGCTTTTTCCAAGGCAGATCATTTCTTTATTTGGCGATGGTTCCGAGGAATATTTCCGGTTTGCAATGAATTATTTCCACATATTTCTGTTTTTCACGTTTGTGAATTTTATGCAGCCAATCAGCTCTAACTTTTTTACCTCCATTGGTAAGCCCAAAAGGGGAAGCTTTTTGGCGCTGACAAGGCAGATTATATTTTTGCTGCCATTAATAGTTGTATTCCCGCTGTTTATGGGGATTGACGGGGTTATGTATGCAGGACCGGTTGCGGATGGTCTGGCAGCAGTGGTAGCAGCAGTGATGGTACGGAAGGAATTTAGGCGGGATATATATATAAAGAGTGCCAGTGGCAATTGATCGTGTATACGGTCTTTTGCTATTGTGTGGAATCCTGCACGATAGGATTAGATAGTGTGCGATATTTCTAATTGCTTATTATTTGCAAACATAATATAATAAAGAAGATTTATTTATTGCAGGAGTGAAAAGAAATTACAATCCCTGTTTAAGACATGACAAAAGCATAGGAGGAAGGCAAATGCAGAGCATTTTTTAAATGCCTTCCGACGACCTGCCGCCGAACCCAAGGTGAGGGGGCGATTCATTATTATACTAGGAGGAGATTATTATGACTGGAGGAATTATTATTGGTGTTATTGTACTGATTTTGATAATATGGTTTGTCGGTACGATGAATAAGCTGAGAGCGCTTGGACTTAAGGTGGATGAGGCAGATTCGGGAATTGATGTGGCGTTGGCAAAGAGGTATGACGTGCTGACAAAGCAGTTAGCAGTAGTGAAGGAATATGCTTCACATGAGAGCAAGGTTCTGTTTGAAACTATCCGCCTTCGCTCTGGAATGAGCGTTAATGAAAAGACAGAGGCAGCCAACAAGATGTCAGAGGTTGCAAACCAGTTTCGTTTGACTGCAGAGGCATATCCGGAACTGAAATCAAACAATAATTATATGATGCTGCAGAACAGCATTACTGATGTAGAGGAGCATCTGCAGGCAGCGAGAAGGCTTTACAATGCCAATGCTACGGCCTACAATACAAAGATTGTTATGTTTCCGGCTTCCATTGTGGCAGGAATGATCGGTGCACATAAGCGCGAACTGTTTGAGGTTGAGGATTATAAGAAACAAGATGTGGAAATGAAATTCTAGCGTAGAGGCACCAATGAGTGGTGCGGTGGGATTTGTGAAAAAATAAATCGCAGACCATGGTAAAAAGTCGGGTCATAAAACAAGACAGGCGGGAAGGTTATTCCCGCCTGTCTTGTCTTTCCTTAGTGGGAGGCTTCCTTTGCAAGAGACATATAGCGTGCGCCGACAAAATCCCAGTTGATCAGATTAAACCAGTTTTCGACATAATCGGCACGGCGGTTCTGATATTGCAGGTAGTAGGCGTGCTCCCAGACATCAATGCATAAAAGTGGAGTGACAGTCAGGGATATGGGAACATCCTGATTAGGAGTAGAAAGAATTTCTAATTTTCCGTTGCTGAGAAGCAGCCAGGCATAGCCGGAACCAAATTGATTGATGGCAGCTGAGGCAAGCTCAGCGTGAAACTGGTCTATGGAGCCGAAGGCAGCATTGATGGCGAGAGCCAGCTTGTCGGTAGGCAGCTCGCAATCACAGCAGTTCATGCAGGCAAAATAGAGCTGGTGGTTATAGACACCGCCGGCATTGTTCTGTATAGCGACCTTAGCTTCGTTTGGCAGTTCCTCTGTGTGAATCAACAGTTCGTCCAGAGTCATATTTTGCAGATTTGGGTAATTCTTAAGCAGTTCATTCAGCTTGTTTACATATGTGGCATAGTGCTTATCATGATGAAAATGTAGAATTTCTTCATTGAGATAGGATTCTAGCGCATTATATTCATAGGGTAACGGTTCAATTTCAAATGGATATTTCATGTTGAATTCCTTTCTTATTTAAATTTTCTGTTCTGATTTCTATAGATAGGATATGCAGAAAGTAAAAAAATATAATAAAAAATGCATCGGATAAGAAAATATTTGACAATCTGTATAATAGTTGCTAAACTAGTCCTTAGTTGTGTGAAAGAGCACATTTTGATGTTGAAAGGTGGAATGAAAGTGAGGAAAATGGTATTATCCCTGTTGGTTGACAACACTTCAGGTGTGCTGAGTCGCGTGGCAGGATTATTTAGTAGAAGGGGTTATAATATTGACAGTTTGTCGGTTGGTGTTACGGAGAACCCCAAATTTTCCCGAATGACTGTTGCAGTAAGTGGTGATGATTTGACACTTTCTCAGATTGCAAAGCAGCTTAACAAGCTTGAGGATGTTGTGGACATTACGGAGCTTAAGGACGGTGAGTCTGTATGCAGAGAGCTGGTGTTGGTGAAGGTTAAGTCAGACCGTGAAGAAAAACAGCAGATTATTGCGATTACAGATGTATTCCGCGCCAAAATTGTAGATGTATCGATTGATTCGCTGATGATTGAATTGACGGGAAATGCCAATAAGATAGAGGCTTTTATCGGTTTGTTAGATGGATTTGAAATTGAATCAATTGTAAGAACCGGTCTCACCGGACTTACAAGGGGAAATATGGGAAGCAGATAACCGATGTTGTACAGGATATGTATCTATCCGGGAAGGTAGTCAGTACTATGCCCGGAATAGCTGCAATAATATATTTCATAGTAGGAGGAAATAGAAAATGGCAAAGATTTTTTACCAGGAAGATTGTAACTTATCATTATTAGATGGCAAGACTATCGCAGTTATTGGTTACGGTAGCCAGGGTCATGCGCATGCGCTAAATGCAAAGGAGTCAGGCTGCAATGTGATTATCGGTTTATACGAGGGCAGCAAATCATGGGCAAAGGCAGAGGCTCAGGGATTTGAAGTTTATACAGCAGCAGAAGCAGCAAAGAAAGCAGATATTATTATGATTCTTATCAATGATGAGCTGCAGGCAGATATGTATAAGAACGATATTGAACCGAATCTTGAGGCAGGCAATATGCTGATGTTCGCACACGGCTTCAATATTCATTTTGGCTGTATTGTACCGCCAAAGAATGTGGATGTAACGATGATTGCACCTAAGGGACCTGGACATACCGTACGTTCTGAGTATCAGGCAGGAAAGGGTGTTCCTTGTCTGGTTGCTGTTGAGCAGGATGCAACAGGACAGGCACAGGAGATTGCGCTGGCATATGCGCTGGCTATTGGTGGAGCAAGAGCGGGTGTTCTTGAGACAACCTTCCGCACAGAGACAGAGACGGATTTGTTTGGTGAGCAGGCAGTACTCTGTGGTGGTGTATGTGCACTTATGCAGGCTGGATTTGAGACCTTGGTTGAGGCTGGATATGACCCACGTAATGCATATTTTGAATGTATACATGAAATGAAGCTTATTGTAGATTTGATATATCAGTCAGGCTTTGCAGGAATGAGATATTCTATCTCTAACACTGCTGAGTATGGTGATTATATTACCGGACCTAAGATTATTACAGAGGATACGAAGAAGGCGATGAAGCAGATTCTTTCAGATATTCAGGACGGTTCATTTGCAAAGCAGTTCTTGTTGGATATGTCACCGGCCGGTCGTCAGGTACACTTTAAAGCAATGCGGAAGCTGGCAGCAGAGCATCCGTCAGAGGTTATCGGCGAGGAGGTTCGCAAGCTGTACAGCTGGAATGGTGAGGACAAGTTAATTAACAATTAATGATTAACCGATTTGTACCGGCCGCAGCTTTTGCTGTGGCCGGTTTGGTTTTTATGTGGAGGAAACATGAGATATCACAAAGTTTTTGCAATGGTTATGGGGCTTGTTTTGCTGGTGAGCTTGACCGCCTGCGGGACAAAGGATAAAAAGGTATTTACGGTCAATGGAGAAAGCTTTACCTACAAAGATGTAATGATATTTGGTTATATCTTCTCAAGGGAATACAATATTGAGGAGGCTACGCTTGATAATAATTATGAGGGAAAAGTAACCTATAGAAAGTATTATAAAGATGAATTAGAAAATGAGATAGTGAATACCCTTCTGTTGTATAAAGAGGCGCAGACTGGTGGAATGGAATTATCTGAACCACAACAGGCAGAGGAATTGTCTAAAGTGCTGATGGAGGATATAGGTGAAGAGGCATTAGAAAAGTATGGTATTACACAGTCAGATGTCTTAAGGGTTTATAAAATGCGCTTGATGGCAGATTCTTATCTTGAGACCTTTTCTGATGAAGATAAGAAAGAGGATGAGGATGGGGCGGATGAGAGTCGCTATATTAAAGTATATCAGGTGATTTTTCCTACGGTAGAGCTGGATGAAAACGGAATGCTGCAGTCTGATGAGAACGGAAAAACACTGGAGGTGTCTTCGGCAAAAATGGAAGTAAAGAAGGAAAAGGCTGACGAGTTTGCCCAGAGAATAGAGGACGGAGAAAATATCGAAGCAGTGGTCAGGGATTATGCTGCAGAGGTGACGGCAGCGGAGCAGTATCTTAGATATGAAGATTTGTCGCCGGACTACAAAAGGCAGATTGATCGTCTTTCTAAAGGTGGTGTGAGTAACAGCTTTAAATCGGATTATGGATATTATGTGGTGAAACTCTTGGAATCAGATGCAAAAGACTATGAGAAAGCCTTGTCTGAGCATGAGGAGGAGACGGAAAAACAGGACCGGGCAGAGGAGGAGCTGGAACGACTTTACAGTCTTTATGTGGCACATAATCTGGAGTATAAGGAACAGGATTTGTGGGATAGTATAACGATAGACCAGTTTGTTCAGTGAAAAGGACAGCGGTTATGGTAGAGAATTTTGTCTGGCAGATGAAAACAGCAGATATCGTAGAAGTACATTCTGAGGATATCTGCTGTTTTTTGTTTTGCGTGATAAAGTTACTTCATGTCCTTAGCGATTGCATCGTAAAGGTCCAGTTTACAGTGTTCATCTGAGGCAAAATGCTTACAGTTTAAGCAGCTTGTACAATCACAGTCCACACAGTTAGAAAGCTCGCTGGTAGTGGTTCTGTCATAGGAACTGCATCGCTGTGCTACGTCCTCATATTCCCTTTTGGAACTTCTCATTTCGATACCTCCTGAAATAATGCAAAATATGTTACAAATATAGTATGACTTGACAAGAGATATTTCATTCAGTAAAATTACTTCAAATTTATTTTTTAGGAGGATGATTTTTTTGGAGCCTGACTCGAGTATGATGGAAATCTTTTCATTGGTAATTCTTGTTTTTCTTTCTGCGTTTTTTTCTTCTGCAGAAACAGCATTGACGACAGTAAACCGTCATCGAATGCGGGCATTGGCAGAGGAAGGAAATAAAAATGCAGATAAGGTGCTGCAACTGGTTGATAACCCGTCAAAAATGCTTAGCGCAATTTTGATTGGAAATAATATCGTAAATATCTCGGCATCAGCACTAGCAACATCTTTTACGCCGGCAGTGTTTGGAAGCAAATTTATTGGTGTATCCACTGGTATTCTGACTTTAGTTGTTTTGCTCTTTGGCGAGATTACGCCGAAGACACTTGCAACGCTGTACAGTGAACAGCTCTCGCTGATCTATATCCATATTATCCGTCCCCTTACCACGATATTGACTCCGGTTATATGGTTTGTGAATAAATTAAGTGGTATTGTGTTTTTTCTTTTGCGGGTTGATACGGAGAGCGTGCAGAATCAGATGACAGAAGGAGAGCTTAGAACGATAGTAGATGTCAGTGTAGAGGACGGGGTGATTGAAAAGGAAGAGCAGTCCATGATCAATAATGTAGTGGATTTTGGTGATTCCAAAGCAAAGGATGTGATGGTTCCACGGGCAGATATGACACTGGTGTCTGTGACGGCCGATTTTGATGAGGTGTTTGAGGCGTTTCAGGAGGACCATTATTCCAGACTTCCGGTGTACGATGATAATAAGGATACAGTTATCGGTATTGTCTATTTGAAAGACTTATTTTTCTATCAGAACAGTAAGAGACAGGAGTCTTTTTCCTTGAGAAATATAATGAGGGAGCCTTTTTTTGTGTATGAATACCAGAAGACATCCTCTATTATGGCAGAAATGAGGGGGCGCTTTGTCTCACTTGCCATTGTACTGGATGAGTATGCAACAGCAGTCGGCTTGATTACATTGGAGGATTTGCTTGAGGAGATTGTTGGAGAGATTCGTGATGAGTTCGATATGGACGAGCTTCAAAGTATTACCCGGCTGGCTGAGAACAAATATGAAGTGGATGCTGCGATGAAGCTGAGTGACCTCGAGAGTAATTTGGAAGTTACATTAGAATCAGAGCATTATGATTCGTTGGGGGGATATATAATTGAGCTTTTGGATCATCTTCCGGACAAGGGAGAAACCGTCAAAAAGGATGGGATTACCTTTAAGGTTTTGTCAATGGACAAGAACAGGATTGAGAGAATAGAAATGGTCATAGACCCAGAACTGCAGACAGCTCCGTAATAAATAGAGAGGTGAGAATATGATAAGTGCAAACGATGTGACATTGAGATTTGGTAAGAAGGCGTTATTTGAGGATGTGAATATCAAGTTTACCGAAGGGAATTGTTATGGACTGATCGGTGCAAACGGTGCCGGTAAATCCACATTCCTTAAAATTTTATCCGGTGAGGTTGAAACGACTAAGGGTGATGTGGTGATGAATGCCGGAGAACGGTTATCCATGCTGCAGCAGGATCATTTTAAGTATAATGACTATTCTGTGCTGGACACGGTTATTATGGGTAATAAGCATTTGTATGATGTGATGAAGGAGAAAGAGGAGATTTATGCAAAGCCGGATTTCTCGGACGAGGATGGCGCAAGGGTGGCGGATCTCGAGGCAGAATTTGCAGAGATGAATGGCTGGGAGGCCGAATCCGATGCGGCTACGCTTTTGAACGGTCTTGGCGTAGAGACAGATCATCATTATAAATTGATGGCGGAACTGGAGGATACGCTTAAGGTAAAGGTGCTGTTGGCTCAGGCATTATTTGGCAATCCGGATGTATTGCTTTTGGATGAGCCGACAAACCATTTGGACTTAGATGCCATTGCGTGGCTGGAGGAATTTCTGATTGATTTTGACAACACGGTTATCGTAGTTTCACACGACCGCTATTTTTTGAATAAGGTCTGTACACACATTGCGGATATTGATTATGGGAAAATTCAGTTATATGCCGGGAACTATGATTTCTGGTATGAATCCAGCCAGTTGATGATTAAGCAAATGAAAGAGGCAAACAAGAAAAAAGAAGAGAAGATTAAGGAACTGCAGGAATTCATTCAGCGGTTCTCGGCAAATGCGTCCAAATCCAAGCAGGCCACATCGAGGAAACGTGCGCTGGAGAAAATCGAACTGGAGGAAATGCGTCCATCCAGCCGTAAGTATCCATATATCGATTTCCGGCCAAGTCGTGAAATAGGAAATGAGGTATTAACAGTAGAGGGTATCTCGAAGACTGTTGACGGCGAGAAAATTCTGGACAATATTTCCTTTACAATTGGCAAGGAGGATAAGGTGGCTTTTGTGGGACCGAATACGCTGGCCACTACAATGCTGTTTAAGATATTGACCGGCGAGGAGGAGCCAGATACGGGAAGCTATAAGTGGGGTGTGACTACATCACAGGGATACTTCCCGAAGGATAATACGGAGGAATTTGATAATGACCTTACCATTGTGGAATGGCTGACACAGTTCTCAGAGGAAAAGGATCCTACCTATGTAAGAGGTTTTTTGGGAAGAATGTTGTTTGCCGGAGATGATGGGGTGAAGAAGGTCAGAGTTTTATCGGGTGGTGAGAAGGTCAGATGTCTGCTCTCTAAAATGATGATTATGGGTTCCAATGTATTAGTGCTAGACGAGCCGACAAACCATTTGGATATGGAATCGATTACGGCACTTAACAATGGTTTAATTAAGTTCCCGGGAGTTGTATTGTTTTCCTCTCAGGATCATCAGTTTATCCAGACTACTGCCAACCGTATTATGGAGATAACGGCTACCGGTCTGATTGACAAGATGACTACCTATGACGAATATCTGGAAAGTGATGAAATGGCGAGAAAACGTCAGATTATGAATGTGGTATCCACTAAGGATGAGGCATAGGAAGGCTTAGCAGGACAGTGGAAATCGTGGTAGATTGTGAAATGTGCTGTCTTGAAAAGGTAGAAATAGTTAATATTGGATAGAAAAGGCATTTCTATGCGGCAATTTGCATAAAGAATAATAGAAAACTAAGATATTATGGCGGAATTACCAATAAAAAACGAAAAAAGGACTTGCAAAATTGTTCAAAATGATATATAGTAGAGTAACGGTAGTGAAATAGTACCTATGGCATTTGTATTATGAGACATCATAATAATTATATAAATGCAAATCTATTATTTAATTCTCAAAGGGAGGAAAAACTTATGAAGAAAAAAATGGTAAGCGGTTTGCTTGCAGCAACTATGGTAGCCAGCTTGTTATTTGGTTGTGGTAATGATGCTGGTAGTGAGACAACAGAAGCACCTACAACAGCAGATGAGGCAGGTGATACTGAGGAAGCTACAGAGGGAACTGACGAAGGTTCTAGCGTTGATTTGCCAGAGGATACAGGTAAGGTGTTAAATATCTACTGCTGGAATGAGGAGTTCAAGACACGTATTACTGACCACTATGCAGATTACGAAGAAGTTGATGCAACTACTGGTAAGATTGGTGATGTTGAGGTTCATTGGAACATTACTCCTTCAGATGACAATGCATACCAGAACAACTTGGATGAGACATTGTTAAAGCAGGAATCAGCAGCAGATGATGACAAGATTGATATGTTCTTGATTGAGGCTGACTACGCTTTGAAGTATGTTGATTCTGATTACACAATGCCAATTTCAGATTTGGGCATTACAGATGCTGATTTATCTAAGCAGTATCAGTACACAAAGGATGTTGTAACTGATTCTAACGGAACTCTTAAGGGTGTTTCTTGGCAGGGTTGCCCAGGTGTGTTATTCTACAACCGTGAGGCTGCTAAGGAAGTATTAGGAAGTGATGATCCGGATGAGGTTCAGGCTTATGTTAAGGATTGGGCTACATTCAATGAGACAGCTAACACAATGAAGGAAAAAGGCTACAAGATGACTGCTACAGTTAACGACTCTTATCGTGTATACTCTAACAACGTTAGCACACCTTGGGTTGTTGATGGCAAGGTTACTATTGATAACAACATCAAGCAGTGGGTTGACGATTCTAAGGCATTAGTTGATGCTGGTGCTACAGGTACTCAGGAGTTATGGTCAGATGACTGGAAGAAGGGCTTCTTCCCAGATGGTAAAGTATTCTGCTACTTTGGACCAGCTTGGTTAGTTAACTTCTCTATGTCTGCTGATGTAGAAGGCTCTATCGGTTACAACGGTGGCTGGGGTGCTACAGAAGGACCTCAGGGCTTCTTCTGGGGTGGTACATGGGCTGCAGCAGCAACCGGTACAGACAATGCAAACTTAGTTAGAGATATTATCCTTACAATGACAACAGATGATGCAGTTATGAAAGAGATTATTGAGAAGGATGATGATTTTGTTAACAATCAGACAGTCATCGAAGAAATGGCTAACTCTGATTACTCTAGCAAGATCTTAGGTGGTCAGAATCCACTTGGTAAGTATTCTGCAGGTGTTGCAGGTCTTGACTTAAGCAACCTTTCAGCTTATGATCAGGGTTGTAACGAGGAGTTCCAGGGTGCTATGAAGAACTACTTCGATGGCAATGCTACCTATGAGGAAGCATTAGATCAGTTCTACAAAGCTATTCAGGAGAAGTATCCGGAGCTGACAGTTGAATAATTATATAGCAATATAATATTCCAACTATTTGAATGATCATGGCCGTGCCTGTCGGTTTGGGCGGGCGCGGCTATAATTTTGTCAAAATACATATATTACAAAGCGAAGCAGTCAGGATGTGCAGAGTTGACAGCAGGTTTGCACAAGGAAGACAGGAAGATTTGCTGTGAGCTCTGTAATGAAATGGGAAAAGGGGGCAAAATGCTATGAAAAAGAAAAGTAATGTGGTTCGCTTTAATAAATGGGGCTACATATTTTTGATACCATTTATCGTGGTATATTTTATCTTTCAGATTATTCCATTATTTAGTACATTGTACAATAGTTTTTTCGAAAACTATATGTCAGGTCTGACTCAGATTGGACCAAACTTTGTTGGACTTAAGAATTATGGCGCATTGATTTCAGGTGGAGATTTTATCGTGTATTTGAAGAATACACTGTTAATGTGGATTATGGGCTTTGTTCCACAGATTCTGGTTTCTTTATTGCTGGGTTCTTGGTTTGCTGATGGTCGTTTAAATGTCAAGGGTGCACCGTTCTTTAAGACGGTAATCTATATGCCGAACCTGATTATGGCATCTGCATTTTCAATGTTATTCTTTACGTTGTTTGCTGACAGTGGTCCGATTAATTCTATCTTAGTAAGTATAGGGGCACTTGCAGAACCATATTCTTTCATGTCACATGCAGGAAGTGTAAGAGCTTTGGTTGCATCTATGAATTTGATTATGTGGTTTGGTAATACAACTATTCTGTTGATGGCTGGTATGATGAGTATTGACCCGGCTCTGTTTGAG
Organism: uncultured Clostridium sp.; assembly: GCA_947178475.1. GTDB lineage: Bacteria > Bacillota > Clostridia > Lachnospirales > Lachnospiraceae > CAG-590. The sequence continues at coordinate 25,534 of CAMWYM010000032.1, forward strand.
GCGGCACAGGTGGATGGTGCAACCTCTACACAGGTATTTTTCCGGATTACATTACCAATTTTGAGACCAATCTTAATCTATGTAATGATTACCTCTCTGATTGGTGGTTTGCAGATGTACGATGTACCGCAGATTCTGACGAATGGTACCGGTGATCCGATGCGTTCATCTATGACCCTGATTATGTTCCTGAATAAGCATTTGGCTAATAAGAACTATGGTATGGGTGGTGCACTGTCTGTAATCCTGCTTATCGTGACAGGTGTACTGAGCTTTATTGTATTTAGATTTACTGGTAATAATGATGACGGGAGGTAGGTAGATATGGCAAAACAGGAATTGGATAAGGGATTAGGAATTCAGACCAGAAGAACCATTGCCTACATTGTTCTTGGAATTATTACATTCTTCTGCCTGATTTGGTTTTATATTTTGATTATTAACTCCACTAGATCAAATGGTGAATTGGCAACAGGTTTTAGGCTTATACCAAGTAAGTATCTTTTTACGAACTGGTCAAATTTGGTTCATGGAACTTTGCCGGTTTTTAACGGTCTGTTAAACAGTGTAGTTATTGCGGCATTTAGTGCAGTTTTATGTGTATATTTCTCAACTATGACTGCTTATGCATTTCATGCATATGACTTTGCATTGAGAAAGTTCTTGTTCACATTTATTCTGGCAATTATGATGATTCCTACTCAGGTAGTGGCACTTGGTTTTGTTCGTTTGATGAACAATATGAAATTAGATGATACATTTATTCCGTTGATTGTACCTTCAGTGGCAGCACCAGTAACGGTATTCTATATGAAGCAGGCTATGGAAAGTACATTATCGATTTCATTGATTGAGGCAGCACGTATTGACGGTTCAGGAGAGTTTAGAACCTTCAATTCTATCGTATTGCCGCTGATGAAACCAAGTATTGCAGTACAGGCAATCTTCACTTTTGTAACAAGCTGGAATAACTACTTTACTCCTGCTTTGATTTTACACTCAGATAATAAGAAGACTCTTCCGATTTTGATCGCGCAGTTACGTGCAGCTGACTGGTTGAAGTTTGATATGGGTCAGGTTTATGTGATGATTTTGTTCTCAATTCTGCCGGTTGTAGTCGTTTACTTGATTCTTTCTAAGCATATTGTAGGCGGTGTTGCACTCGGTGGTGTTAAGGGCTGATGCGCTGACAGAAGAAGCGGTATTAGCTGAGGCAGAGGTTGTTAAGACTAATGCAAATATAATTTGATAAGATGAATTGACAAGGGGAGTACCAAAAGGTCTCCCCTTGTTTTTCTTTGGATTTATCGTTACTATTCACCGTTTTTTCTACGGATAATTTCTTGTTATCTACCGTTTTTGGATATCATCTGCTATGAAATTTCTCTGCTTGTGCTCTGTATTTGTATAATGTCTGAAACCGGAAGTATTCTGTCTTGGCTCGCAACCTACGGATTTTGAAAAAACCAATGCCCTGCGTTCCGTATTGTATATTTGCGTGCTCTACAGGGAACTCCCACCATGCAGCGTTTGTATGTTTCTACAAACTGCACGCATGGTGCTCGGACACCCTTACGAGCACGCACAGATACGTCACTGCAGGGCATGGCTTTTCACAAAATCCTAATTGCCTTCGCCAAGACAGAACATTTCCGGTTTCGGACATAAACACATGTACCGAGACAAGCAGAGAAATTTCATGGCAAATAATGGCTATTGAGGCAGATAACAAGAAAAATTATCTGATACAAAAAAAGCAGTGAATGGTAACAATTTATCCAATTTTCGCCAAAATAGGACTAGATTTTTTTGACAATATATGCGAAAATATATTTAGTTACGGCAGACAGCGTATTCGTAATGCCGATAATATTTTTACATATTGAAAGGAGTTTCAACATGATTTATTCACAGGAAGTAGAAAACATGTGCCCAGTAGCTCAGGGTGTACATCATGGTTGTGCGCCGATTCCTGAAGAAGCAAAATGGGTTCAGGCAAAAGAAGTAAAGGATATTTCTGGTTTAACACACGGTATTGGCTGGTGTGCTCCACAGCAGGGTGCCTGCAAATTAACATTGAATGTTAAGGAAGGTATTATTCAGGAAGCATTGGTTGAGACAATTGGATGTTCCGGTATGACACACTCAGCAGCTATGGCATCAGAGATTTTGCCGGGCTTGACGGTTATGGAAGCACTCAATACTGATCTGGTATGTGATGCAATTAATACGGCGATGAGAGAGTTATTTTTACAGATTGTATACGGACGTACACAGAGTGCATTTTCAGAGGAGGGTCTTCCGGTAGGAGCAGGTCTGGAGGATTTAGGTAAAGGACTCCGTTCACAGGTTGGTACGATGTATGGTACACTTAAGAAGGGACCTCGTTACTTGGAGATGGCAGAGGGATATGTTACGGCAATTGCGTTGGATGCTGAAGATTTGATTATTGGTTATAAGTTCGTTAATCTTGGTAAAATGACAGACTTTATCAAGAAGGGCGACGATCCGAACACTGCATATGAGAAGTCTTGTGGTCAGTATGGTAGAGTAGATGATGCTGTTAAGTTAATCGACCCACGTACAGACAAAGAGATTGCTAAATAATAGAAGGAGGTAACGATATAATGGCATTATTTGAATCATATGAAAGAAGAATTGATAAGATTAATGAAGTATTAAGCAGCTACGGTATCTCCTCTATCGAAGAGGCAGAGAAGATTACGAAGGATGCTGGCTTGGATGTATATAATCAGGTTAAGGGTATTCAGCCGATTTGCTTTGAGAATGCTTGCTGGGCTTATACAGTAGGTGCTGCAATTGCAATCAAGAAGGGATGCAAGAGAGCAGCTGACGCAGCAGCAGCAATCGGTGAGGGTCTTCAGGCATTTTGTATTCCGGGTTCTGTTGCAGATACCCGTAAAGTAGGCTTGGGACATGGTAATCTGGGTAAAATGTTACTTGAGGAAGAAACAGAGTGCTTTGCATTCTTAGCAGGTCATGAGTCATTTGCTGCTGCTGAGGGCGCAATCGGTATTGCAGAGAAAGCAAATAAGGTTCGTCAGAAACCATTGAGAGTTATTCTTAACGGTTTGGGTAAGGATGCTGCGCAGATTATCTCTCGTATCAATGGTTTTACCTTTGTTGAGACAGAATATGACCCATATACCAACGAGGTAAAAGAAGTATTCCGTAAGTCTTATTCTGAGGGACTTCGTTCAAAGGTTAACTGCTACGGAGCAAATTCAGTACCGGAAGGTGTTGCAATCATGCATAAGGAAGGTGTAGATGTATCTATTACCGGTAACTCTACTAATCCAACACGTTTTCAGCATCCGGTAGCTGGTACATACAAGAAAGAATGCCTTGAGCAGGGCAAGAAATATTTCTCCGTTGCTTCAGGTGGTGGTACAGGACGTACACTTCATCCGGATAACATGGCAGCAGGTCCTGCTTCTTATGGTATGACAGATACATTAGGACGTATGCATTCTGACGCTCAGTTTGCTGGTTCTTCTTCTGTACCTGCTCACGTTGAAATGATGGGACTGATTGGTGCCGGTAATAATCCAATGGTTGGTATGACTGTTGCTGTTGCCGTTTCGATTGAGGAAGCTGCTAAGGCTGGGAAGTTCTAAGAAAAATATATTAGAATGAAGAAAAATAAAGAATAAAGATTGAAAAAGCATCGTGATTCCTAAAAGTTGCGGTGCTTTTTCGTATAATTAAGAGGATTAAAGAAATATTTTAGAGCTTTTAGATATTGGTTGGAGCGACTGGCGCACCAACCACGAGAAATAGAGAAAAAGCTGAATTTATACGGGTTTAAGAGTTTAGAAGATTTGCAGACTGTAATAGTTCATAGCTACCACGTAGCTATTGTATAGATATTAGGCATAGTTATCATCTTGAAATAAAGCTTGAGGGGGGTTTATGGTTATACACTGATAAAATGTGATTTAATCTAATGGATTTGATTTACAACAATTAAATAATGTTGTAAGATGTATCTATCAAAAGAGAAGGAAAATGGGTATATGGGTAGAAAAAATGTTGAGGATTATCGGATAATATCATCAAGGCAGCTTGTTAGAGCAGTTGAGGAAGGATTACGCAATTCAGAAAGATTTTGCTTTATTCTTGGGTCAGGTGCATCGGTGTCGTCCAATATTCCGATGGGTGGAGAATTAGAATATAAGTGGATGAAAGAAATAGAAGAGGAATTTGGGTTGGAAGAAATATCTGCGCTTGCGGAAAGAATGAGAGAGAGCAAGCAACTGGAATATGATTTTAATGAGATAAAACAAACTTGGCAAAATGCAAAAAAAATGAAAACACCTCTTCCGAGCAAATATTATTTTGATATATATAAACTTCGTTTCTTTCCTAACCATAGAAACGGGTATCATTATCTTGAAAAAATAATGGCTGATGCAAAACCGAGTTTGGGATA
>CAMWYM010000033.1 GCA_947178475.1 uncultured Clostridium sp.
GGAGTTGGAGGTAGTAAGGAGTATATGAGAAAACTGGTGGATGAAAAGTGGAAAAAGCGGATTTTTGACATAATACAGATTGGTAAAAAAGAGGATTTAGCCAGCCGTTCATTTGATTTGTTTATTGTCATTGTAATCTTTGTCAATATAGCGGTTCTGTTTGCGGAAACCTTTGAGGAAATGGCAGAATATACTGCTTTTCTCCGGGGAGCAGAGCTGGTCACCATTGTTATCTTTAGTGTGGAGTATATGCTGAGAATATGGACAGCACAGTATCTTTATCCAGATAAGAGCAGGGCGGGAGCAGTGCTTAAATTTTTAGTATCCTTTGACGGCATAGTAGACTTGTGTACAATTCTTCCTTTTTTCTTCCTGTCGGGATTTATTGCCCTTAGAATGCTGCGGGTTGTCAGAATTTTTCATCTGTTCCGCATAAATGCCTATTATGACTCGTTCAATGTTATTACATCCGTTTTGGCGGAGAAGAAGAATCAAATCATTTCTTCTATATTTATTATTCTGATATTGATGATGACTTCGTCACTGTGTATGTATAGTGCTGAGCATGAGGTTCAGCCGGAAGTATTTCGTAATGCTTTTTCAGGAATCTGGTGGAGTATGTCCACCATTCTTACTGTTGGATATGGGGATATTTATCCGATAACTGCGTTGGGGAGAATGATGGCGATTGTTATCTCTTTTCTGGGGGTTGGGGCAGTGGCTATACCCACCGGTATCATTTCTGCTGGTTTTGTAGAGCAGTATACACAACTGCAGAATCAAAATAATTCCGGCAGCAGTGTCCGGGGAACGGTGAGCATAACCGTAGACCAGTCCAGTCCCTTTGCCGGAAAGACGGTAAAAGTAATTGAAACGAAATACCAGATAGATGTAGTGGCTTATGTTCGAGGTGGGGCAGTGATTGTACCTGTGGATAGCAGTGAAATCCTGAAAGGCGATGTGGTGATTTATCAGGCACAGATGGAATAGGTTCTATTGTGTGTGTCGGTTGATGACTAAGCTTAACGGTTATCCATTTTATCCAGAATTCCGTCTGATGTTACTCCTGGATGAGTCAGATACAGACGGCAGATTTGGGTGGCGAGCTCTTCACTGATTTGGTTGTGCTGTGCGATGTCGGCGATGGACATACTTCTGTCTACATCGTGCATTACGGAAATAATAATCTTCTTGATATTCTTGGGGGATTGCGAATCGGTGCTGTCGGAATCAGAGCATAAATCAATACGGTTAATGCTGTAGGAACCGTCAGGTTCAATCTCAATGACAGCCATCGTAACAGGCAGAGTGAAACGGCGCGGACCACAGCTTCCGGGATTAAGCCAGATCTGCCCGTTATGGGATTTCATTTCGTATTTATGTGAGTGTCCATAGATAACCAGATTTGAGTTACTAATGTCCTCTTCGATATGCTTTTGGTTGTGAATCATAAATATACGCAGCCCGTAGAGCTCCAAATGCAGTGTGGACGGAATATTGGCTGTAAGTTCCTTATCGGTGTTGCCGAGGACCGCATAGGTTTTGGCAGTTGCTTCGAGCTGTTCAAGTATATTTCTGGATTGGATATCCCCTGCGTGAAGAATTACATCGCATTTCTTCAGATGTTCTATTACATTTTCTCTTAATAATCCGTGTGTATCAGATATAACACCTATTCTTGCCATGGTATAGCCCCCTTACATCATCATATGTCAACAATTTTCGAAGAAACTTCGTTTGTTGCAATAGTCGCCAAATGTATATACAAGTATCTACGCTTGGCTTGTTATCTGCACAAATTGATGACCTGCTTGCGCATCAGCGCAATTCATTTCATTATATCATTCATAATAATATGCGTTTGCCCGCACTTCGTGCTTCTGCAACCGCTTCAAACATTCGCTTTCCGGACTACTGTCCTCCAAGCTCATGTTTGTTTACCCAGCAAATAAACAACTATCTTTGCCTGCAAGTAGTGTTTGCTTGCTGGGATTATTATATTATAATGAAGCTCGCTGATGCTCGCGCAGGTCATCAACCTCCGCTTTGCTTCGGTTGGTGACATTATATCACATTATCCATCGTCTGAAAAGGTTGACAGATGTAACCCTATATGCTATTCTCTGATTAGTAGTTGACAAGTGTAGACTAGAAGGGAGGCTTCTAATGGAAAAGAAAAGCAATCGGTTAAATCAGAGCGAGTGGATGGTTATGGAGAAGCTATGGGAAAGAAGTCCCCAGACGACAACCCAGCTGTATCATAGCCTGCACGAAAATCCGGGGTGGAGTAAGAGTACAGTGAATACACTGCTTGCCCGTATGCTCGAAAAGGGGAGCATTTATTATAAAGAAGGCGGGAGGGCAAGGCAGTATTACCCGAATATTGAGAGTGAGGAGGCGGCTGTGGCGGAGACGGAAAGCCTGCTGGACAGAGTATATAAGGGCTCGGTCAGCTTGATGATGAGTACGCTGGTGAAGAGAAAGGAATTCACCAGAAAAGAGATAGAAGCGCTTTATGATGTCTTAGAGGAGTTGGAGGTGGAGCCGGATGATTGAACATATAGCCGGAACAGGAGTACTGATTCTTGCAGTGCTTGTAATCCGTAAAGTATTTCAGAAGCATATTTCCAAACGGGTAATGTATGCAGTGTGGCTGCTGGTGGCAGTAAGACTTTTCCTGCCTCTTGGGAATGTTCCAAACACTTTCAGTATCATGAATTATTTGTATGCATATACAGACGGGGTGGAAGAAAAATTGACTTCTGCTTCATATGGTGATAAAAATGTGACGAATGCTGCAAAAGAGAATGATAAGAAAAATGTGACAGAGGTGTCCCCTATGAATGGTTTGGAGAATGTAAATACTGCAGCAGGAAACGGGATTGCCAATGGGAAGACTTCTTCTGACGCTGAGTTCGGAGAGAAAAAATCTCTGAATACAGGAGAGAAATATACAACTGAGGGCGAAAAGTCTGCCAATGGACGGAATGGGAACATGATTAAGAATAAGCAGTCTGTGGGTTGGCAAAGGTGGACGTTGTCAGAGATTTTATTGACTGTCTGGATTGTGGGGAGTGTGATTATAGGGAGTATTATGTTAACCTGTAATCTGCTCTTTCACAAAAGGCTGTGTGGAGACCGCCAAAGGCTGGAAGATACCCTGAAAGCGGAAAACAGGGATAGTGACACGCGCATACACAATGATTTGAAAAATGTGAAGAAAAGGCGGTGCGACATTTTTATTACAGATAAAACCACAGTGCCCTGTCTGACTGGTATGTTCCATCCGGCAATCTATCTGAACAGAGAGTTTTTGGAAACATTTAGTGATGAAAGTCTGACCTTTATGATCTGTCATGAGATGACACACTATCTGCATTGGGATCATATATGGGCGTTTATCCGCTGTCTGCTGCTTGTGCTTTATTGGTGGAATCCGCTGGTATGGATTGCGGCGGGATTATCGATTGTGGATAGTGAGCTTGCCTGTGACGAGAGCGTGATTGCCCGGATTGGGGGCACAAAGCGCAGGGCATATGGGGAAATGCTGATTGCAGTTGGGACAAATACGTTCCGGCCGGAGAAGCTGCTGGCATGCGGTGCAGGACTTGCCGGGGGCAGCAGGGAGCTGGAACTGCGAATGAAAGCGCTTGCGGGCAGAAGACGGTACAGACTTCCGGTATTACTGGCATTTAGTGCCATACTGCTTGGAACAGCAGGCTGTACCATTGGGGGCACACAGCAAAACATGCGGGAAACCACATCTGTGGCAGATTCCTCTTCATCTTTGGCAGGTGAAGAAGACGGGGAAAATCGTGGATTGGAAAGCAGTGAGGCGGTGGGCAATACCCCCTGCCTGAAGCTTTCGGATATGCGTATTGTAAGCGGTGCGGAGGAATGGAAAAACTTTAAGAAAGAAGCGAATGCCACAAAGGGAACGCTCAAGGAACCGCATATTATCATTATTGAGAATAATATAGATGATGAGACTTATGCTGATAAGCTGGAATATGATGGGGAGTCCTTTATCTATAAGGGGCGCAGATGGAAGTATCTCTTAGATGTAGACGGTATGTCGGGGAATCCTGAGCGCATGTGCAGACAGGTGGTGCTTGCCAATGAATTGTTTTCCTATCAGCAACTGGAATGGAGTGTGCTTAGCAACAACAGTGATGACTGGATTGAGTATGAGCTGCTGTTTTATGCAGAGGGCAGTGCGGATGACTGCAGGGTAAGCTATGCCGGAAGGAATATGGAAGACACATATTCGTTGTTTAATGAGAGGATTTATGAAGAAACGACAACGGAGCCGGAACCTGATAAAATCAATATCGGCTTTGACCCGGTTGGCTTTGGTGATGGTATGGAGCGGTATTTTGTGCCGGAAAAGGGCCATAACGGTACAGAGGATGTCATGGCATATAAGCTTGCTGCAGCGCTTGACGGCTTTACGCCTGTGCATGAAAGTGAAGGTGAAAGAATAGGGAGGGAATATATTGGCTGCTCGGTCTGGTATAAGGGTGTGGAATGGCAGTTGCTTAGCGGAAACCGCCTTACGGCATACACAAAAAATGAAAATGGTGAGCTTGTAGATTTTGTAGAGACACCGGATACTGACTCCCGCTGCACGAATATCTGTGAGTATGTCCTTGGGATTCTGCGTGAGCGGTATGGCTATGAGCCGGCAGATATCACAGCATGGACAGGGATTACCGAGGCGGTTTTATATTACCGGAATAAGGAAACAGAAGAGGTGGTGAGCCAGACAATTACGGATGAGAAGAAGCTTTCAACGTTAGAGAGCTGGTTTTCCGGTGCCGAGAAGGAGTCGGGCACAGGCTGTCCGTTCTATAATGCAATTCTTACCTTTACTCTGGGCAATGGTGAACAGGTATCCTGCATGATTGCTGAGGACAGCTGTTCGGTATTTAAGGTAAATGGTGAATTTTACGATTATCGCCCCGCTGAATACCGGGGGTGGGGCTGGACTAATGAACCATTTAAAGAGCTGTTTGACGAGATTCCGTGGTGGGCTCCCTGAGGGATTTTACAAAGGTTTTGCTAGACTGGCGTCTACTATTGTGCTAAAATATTAAAAATGATGTAAATTAAACAGATATATCTAAAATTCTGTAATTGAGGAGGCAGCATATATGGCCGAAGACAGGAGAGTCCGCAAAACCAAAAAAGCAATTCAGGATGCTTTCTGCGAGATGAGCAAGGATAAGAAGTTAAATGAGATTACCATAAAGGAACTGTGTGCCAGAGCGGATATCAATAAGAGTACATTCTATCTGCATTACAGGGATATCTATGATTTGGCAAACTCCATTCAGGAGATTTTAATTCAGGATGTTTGTGCTATTATTGAGGAGTATCCCTATGATGAGACTATTCGGAAGGCACCGGAGATGTGGAAACGTATTGCAGATACACATTTTAAGGATTCCAATGATTTGGGGATGCTGATGCAGCGCCCTGGGATGCAGCCTTTGGTGCGGGAGTTTGAACGGGCTGTGATTGATGTGATAATGAATAAGTTTGTGGAGGCGGGCATGCGAGAGAATTCGGAAGCCTTTTTTCAGCATCATTTGTATGTGACCTTTATTATTAACGGTTATGTTGGTGTGCTGAGGGAATTTGACGTTTCTGAAATGGAGGCAGCAATGCTGGAGGTTTCAAAGCGCCTGGATACAGGATTCAGTGTAGAACTGTAGAAACTGTGCACAAAATATGGGAAAATCTACCGAAAAATCAATTGAAAAATCCATAATTTTGTATTGCTTTTTTAACGGGGCTGCTCTATAATATCTATGTTGTATAATTTATATATTTGTACGAAGAAGGAGTTAACTATGGAAATTCAAGGATTGGGAATGTCTACTACGGTACTTGCAAACGCCAACACACAGTCATCTGTGGGAATGGCAATGTTGAACAAAGCCTTAGATGCAGACAAGGCAAATGGCGACACGTTAGCCAGCATGCTGGAGCGTTCGGTGAATCCATTAGTAGGTCAGAATATCGATATTCGTATATAGGTTTAGTGTCCTATAAAGGAGGGAAATTGTGAAAAAGAATACAATTGCGGTATTTGCAATGATAGCGGCTGGAACGTTTGGAGTTATATGTCCTTCATTTGTCAGTAATGCAGAGATATTAGATGATTCTACGGTGGGAATTACATATGCACTGGATGAATATGTTTCGAGCCTTAATATAAAAGAGGTAAAAGAAGAAGAGGTTATTGCACAGGAGGAAGCACCTACCTGTCGGTATCCGGAGTTTGAGGGCAAATGTCTTGCTTATGTGGAAGAAGCGGTGAATGTTCGTAAGGAGCCAGATGAAGATTCTGAGCGAGTGGGAAGTCTCCCTGTGCACGGAATTGCACTGGTGGTGGAGAAAGGTGATACATGGACGAAGATAGAGTCCGGTATTACGTTAGGATATGTACGCAATGACTTTTTATTATTTGGTGACACGGCAGGTGCCTATGCTGAGCAGACCTGTCCCAAGGTGGCAAAGGTGAATACGACAACGCTTTATGTGCGTGCGAATCAGGATGAGACCAGTGATTGTCTAACGATGATTCCGGAAGGGGAATCCTATGAGGTTATCCCACGGGATGATGACGTGGACGGTTGGACATATATCAAAGTAGATTCGGATATTGAAGGCTATGTGTCATCAGATTATGTGGATATTTCTTATGGCTTCTCCCATGCCATTTCTGTGGCTGAGGAGGAAGAAATCCGTAAGCAGCAGGAGGCGGCAGAGAAAGCGAGACTTGCAGAAATGACAAGTACCAAGCGTCAGGAGGTTGTCAACTATGCACTTCAGTTTGTTGGGAACCCCTATGTGTATGGAGGAACGAGCCTGACAAATGGAACAGACTGCTCCGGCTTTACCATGAGCGTGTATGCTCATTTTGGCTATGGTCTTCCAAGGACGGCTGCAGCACAGCAGGCGGCATTATCAAGCGTGAGTTTGGATTCCTTGCAACCTGGGGATTTGCTGTTCTATAAGGGAAGCGGTGGCGTGATTGGTCACGTTACTATGTACATCGGTGGCGGTCAGGTGGTTCATGCCAGCAGTAGTACAACAGGTATTATTATTTCCAATGTTGGTTATCGTACTCCTTGTTCGGCAGCGAGAATTATCTGGGATTGATTGAATATAAGCTATCTGTTTGAAATGGAATTAGCGTAAAAATAAAACACCCCATTTTATGGGGTGTTTTGTTTTATCTTCTGCCCGTGGAGCCAAAGCCTCCTTCGCCTCGCAGGGTGTCACTCAGTTCGCTGGTTTCCTCGAAATGAGCAGTCAGATAGGGAGTGATTACAAGCTGCGCGATGCGCTCCTTAGGTTCGATGGAAACGGGAGAAGTACTGTGGTTGTGCAGTGCTACCATGATTTCGCCCCGGTAGTCTGCGTCGATGACACCTACCTTGTTGGCCGGCGCCAGTCCCTTTTTGGAGGCGAGACCGCTTCTTGCGTAGATAAGACCTGCATATCCTTCAGGAAGCTCCATGGCGAGACCGGTATGGATTAAATGGGTTTCTCCCGGTTGAAAGGTCACCGGCTCCTCAATACAGGCATAGAGGTCGGCACCGGCAGCATATGCTGAACCGTAGGTTGGCAGGACTGCGTTGGAGTCCAGTTTTTTAACAGATATATTAGCATTTAGCATTTAGTATTTATCTCCTTTGTTGATTGATGATTTGGGTGCACAATGGTGTGCCGATTAATGAATGGAAAAGTCTGGTGTATCATCCCATAAAACTACTTTGTTTTCCTGCATGGACTCCTGTACACAGATAATCCGCTGATTTGAGGAACCACGGAAACGCAGGGATAAATCTTTTTTTGCCTCAACAAATTCACCGTCCACCAGTATATCGATGTAAGAAAGCATATCGTAGGTCTCAGACCATTTCTTGGCCATGTCGTTTAGTATGTCTTCCTCAAAATCATATCCGGTATAGCACCAGATGCTTTTTGAGGGGAAACGGTTCTTGATTTCCTTTAGCAGTGGAAGCAGTGCCAGCTGGTTCTTATATTCAAAGGGTTCGCCGCCCAGCAGAGAAAAACCATAGATATAAGAAGGCTGAAGTGCTTCAAGTATTTCGTTTATCACATCGCTGTCAAAGGGCTGTCCATAGTTAAAATCCCATGTTTCCGGGTTGAAACAGCCGGGACAGTGGTGTGTACATCCGCTGACAAACAGACTTACCCGCACCCCTGGTCCGTTTGCAATATCGTGTTTTTTGATTGTTCCATAATTCATAGTGCTTGGTATCCTTTCGTTTTATCGGAAATGCATATGTAGAAAAGCCACACAACATCTGTGTGGCTTTGTAAAAATCACCATATATCCTACAGATGAAGCACCCGGGCCTTAATCTCTTTGGTCTTGCCGACATTCCAGAAATTCTCTCCCAGATATCCGCAGGTTCTTCTTGTGACATTCATCTTAGCATGGTCCTTATTACCACATTGTGGACATTCCCACTCGTTATCGTCATTTATCAAAATTTCGCCGTCAAATCCGCAGATGTGGCAATAGTCAGATTTGGTGTTAAATTCGGCATACTGGATGTTGTCATAGATAAAACGGACAACCTCAGCAAGTGCATCCAGATTATTGCGCATATTTGGAATCTCCACATAGGAGATGGCACCGCCGGAAGATATCTTCTGGAACTGGCTTTCAAAGCGGAATTTGCTGAAAGCATCAATGCTCTCCCGAACATCTACGTGATATGAGTTAGTATAGTAGCCTTTATCTGTAATATCCGGAATACTGCCAAAGCGTTCCAGATCAATTCTGGCAAAACGGTAGCACAGGGATTCTGCAGGGCTTCCGTAAAGACCGAAAGCAATTCCTGTCTCGGCTTTCCATTTGTCGGTAGCGGCACGTAGGCGGTTCATAACCCGCAGGGCAAAATCCTGACCGGCAGGTGTAGTGTGGCTGCAGCCTTTCATCAGCTTAGTTACCTCGTATAGTCCGATATAGCCAAGCGAAATGGTGGAGTAGCCGTCTAATAGCAGCTTGTCAATCGGTTCTCCCTTTTCCAGCCGGGCTATGGCACCATACTGCCAGTGTACCGGACTGACATCTGAGGTGACACCCATTAGTGAATGATGACGGCACATCAGAGCTTCATAGCAGAGCTCCAGACGTTCCTCCAGTAAATTCCAGAACTTTTCTTCGTCGCCGTCTGCGATAATTCCAATCTGCGGAAGATTCAGGCTCACAACACCTTGGTTAAAACGCCCCTCGAATTTGTAGTTGCCATTCTCGTCCTTCCAGGGAGTCAAAAAGCTGCGGCATCCCATGCAGGAAAAGACATTTCCTTCATAATTCTCTCTCATTTTCTTTGCTGATATATAGTCAGGATAAAGACGCTTGGCAGAGCACTTAACAGCAAGTTCGGTAATGTAGTCATATTCTCCTCCCTTTAAGCAGTTATGCTCATCCAGTACATAAATTAATTTCGGGAAAGCAGGAGTTACATAGACTCCCTTTTCATTTTTAATTCCCTCTAAACGCTGGCGAAGTATTTCCTCCACAATCATGGCGTTTTCTTTGATATATTCATCATCCTTATCCAGGTTAAGGAACAGGGTGACAAAGGGTGACTGTCCATTTGTAGTCATCAAAGTATTAATCTGATATTGTATAGTCTGTACACCGGAACGGAGCTCATCCTGCAGGCGTTCTTTGACCATCTGCTCAATGACATCTTCCGGTACACGACCGCCAAACTCTGCAGTCATTTTGGTTTTAAATTTGTTATATGATTTTCTGAGATATTTCCCTAAGTGGCGCACATCCACTGATTGTCCGCCGTATTGGCTGCTGGCCACTGCGGCGATAACCTGTGTCATAACTGTACAGGCAACTTGGAAGCTCTTAGGGCTTTCAATTAATTTGCCGTTCATTACTGTTCCGTTATCCAGCATATCACCAATGTTGATCAAGCAGCAGTTAAAAATTGGCTGGAGGAAATAATCAGCATCATGAAAATGCAGCACTCCCTCTTCGTGTGCTTTTGAAATCTTCTCTGGCAGTAGGATACGTTTAGTCAAATCCTTAGATACCTCACCGGCAATCAGATCACGCTGGGTAGAGGCGACAGTAGCATTTTTGTTGGAATTTTCTTCCATAACATCTTTATTGCGGTTCTGTATCAGACTTAAAATGGAATCGTCTGTTGTGTTTGCTTTGCGGACAAGCTCTCTGGAGTAACGATATATAATGTAAGTCTTTGCTAATACAAATTTCTTTTCATCCATTAATTTCTGTTCGATAATGTCCTGAATATCCTCCACTAACATCCGGGAACGATTTTTGGTTTCAATGCAGGAAATGATATATTCCACTGTGTCATCGGTAACCTTCTCAGCAGGTTCTACCTCTGCATTGGCCTTTTGAATGGCTGTTTTAATTTTGTTCCGGTCATAGGAAACAGTTGTGCCATCACGTTTAATTACTTTCATTATTAATACTCCTTTATCATAATCAGACATATCATGTCCGCTTCCGGTAGCTTTAGCCGAAAACACATTTATTATACCACCCTATGTAGTGAATGTAAATGATAAAAACACAACATAAAGTATAAAAAAGAAAATGAAAAGGATAAAAGTGCTGATAAACAGCGGACTGTGGAGAATAAAAAAAGATATTTCTATCTAAAAAAAGTTATTTTTGTGAATTTTAATAAAATTACTTTATTTTTGCCGGTATTTGTGATATAAATATTTATTGTATGTATTTTGTTGGAAGATTTGAGAATCTTCAATAAATAAGGAAGAAAGATGAAAGGGAAAAAAGATGAAGAAGCAAAGAATAGCAGCGATTGCATTAGCCGGTGTGATGGTACTTGGCATGACTGGCTGTGGAAACAACAAGGCGAAATCCTATAGCAAGTATGTAGAATTGGGTGAGTATAAAGGAATTGAGTATACAAAGGAAGTTAAAGAGGTGACAGAGGACGATATTCAGCAACGACTGGACTCTTTTGTCAGCGGTCTTGCAGAGGAAGAGGAGATTACAGACCGTGCGGTAGAGGACGGCGATATTGTTAATATTGACTTTGTCGGCACGATGGACGGGGAGGAGTTTGATGGTGGTTCTGCAGAGGGAAGGAATCTGACCATTGGTTCAAATTCTTTTATATCAGGATTTGAGAGTGGATTGGTTGGTCACAATATCGGAGAAAAGGTTTCTTTGGATTTACAGTTTCCTGACCCTTATGACAACAATCCTGATTTCGCTGGCAAGGATGTCAATTTCGCAGTGACGATCAATTCGATTAAGGTAACCACTACGCCAGAGCTGACAGATGCTTTGGTGAAGGAAAACACGGATTTTGACACTATTGATGCATATAAGGAATCTATTCGTGAGGAACTGGCGGAGACTAATGAGAATTCTGCCAAGCAGAAGGCACAGAGCGATATTTTCAATAAGGTAATGGAAGGTTCTACGATTACAGGATATGATGAGGCGGAAGTAAAGGAACTGGTTGATCAGGAGTTTGAAAGCTTTAAACAGAGTGCTGAAACTTATGTAAACTATGGATATTCCTATGAAGATGTCTTAGCAGCAAATGGTTATGAGACAGAAGAACAGCTGAAAGAGGGAATTACGGAGTATATTAAAAATTATCTGGATCAGAAAATGGTAATGTATTGTATTGCAGATAAAGAGGGAATCAAAGTGACCAGCGAAGAAACAGACAAAATGGTTCAGGAGTACATGGATGCCTATCAGGTGCAGACAAAGGAAGAGGTATATGAATACTTTGGAGATGATTATTTTGCATTCCGTGTATTGTCGGATAAGGTTATGGAATTTCTGAAGGAAAATGCGGTGTTGGTTGACAGTACGGAGGAAGCCTCTGAGGAGAGCAGTGAAGAAGACAAGAGCGAGGAAGCTTCTGAGGAGGAGACTACAACAGAAGAGAAAGCAGAGGAAGAATAGTTTACTGTATAGAGGGCGGTTTTATCGAACTGCGATAGTGATTATTTAGATGAAGGGGTGAATAAAATGGCAGAGAAAAAGAATCTGTTGACAGACAAGGGTCTTAAGAAATTAGAAGAAGAACTGCAGGAATTAAGGGTTGTTAAGCGTAAAGAGGTTGCTCAGAAAATTAAGGAAGCAAGAGAGCAGGGTGACTTGTCGGAGAATGCTGAGTATGATGCTGCAAAGGATGAGCAGAAGGATATTGAGGCGAGAATTGAAGAATTGGAGGCAATCCTTAAGAATGTAGAGGTTGTCTATACTGATGAGGTTGATAAGGAAAAGGTGAATGTCGGCTGTATTGTCACCGTAAAGGATACTTCCAATAGCAGTGTACAGATATTTAAATTAGTTGGTTCCACAGAAACAGATGTGCTGAATAACAAGATTTCTAACGAATCACCGGTGGGATCGGCTCTGATCGGTGCGCGAGTTGGAGATACCGTAACTGTGGAGGCACCAAATGGTTCATTCCAGTTTGAAATTTTGGAGATTAATCTGGACGAAGAATAATCAAGAGATAGGACAGGGAATGGCGGAGGCTGTTCCCTTTTTGTTGAAATTGTAATTTTATTGACATTAGATATAGAAAAGAGGGAAGAAAAAGTGGCAGAGAATAATCAGAATAATCAGAACCAGCAAAAGGGAACACAGGATATCAATCAGCTCTTGAAGGTTCGCAGAGAAAAGCTTAAGGAACTACAGGATAACGGACAGGACCCGTTTCAGATTACAAAATATGATGTGACAGCACATGCAGGTGACATTAAGGAACGGTTTGAGGAATATGAGGACAAAGAGGTGAGCATTGCCGGACGAATGATGCAAAAACGCGTGATGGGTAAGGCTTCTTTCGGTAATGTACAGGACTTGAGTGGTAATATACAGATTTATGTATCAAGGGATTCCCTGGGTGAGGATGCATATAAGCTGTTTAAGCGAATGGATATTGGCGATATTGTTGGCGTAGAGGGTAAAGTATTCTTAACCCAAAAGGGGGAGAAGTCCATTCACGCCGAAAAGGTTATTTTGTTGACTAAGAGTCTGCAGGTGTTACCTGAAAAATTCCATGGTCTTACCAATGTAGATACAAGATATCGTCAAAGATATGTGGATTTGATTATGAATCCGGAGGTAAAGGATACTTTTGTGAAACGTTCTAGGATTATCAGTACGATTCGTAAATATCTGGACGGACAGGGCTTTATGGAGGTAGAGACACCGATGCTTGTATCCAATGCAGGAGGTGCCGCTGCAAGACCTTTTGAGACTCATTTCAATGCGTTAGATGAGGATTTGAAGCTTCGTATTTCTTTGGAACTGTATTTAAAGAGATTAATTGTGGGTGGTATGGAACGTGTATATGAAATCGGACGGGTATTTCGTAATGAAGGCTTAGATACCAGACACAATCCGGAGTTTACACTGATGGAGTTATATCAGGCATATACGGACTATAACGGCATGATGGATTTGACAGAGAATATGTATCGTTATGTGGCAGAGGAAGTATTGGGAACGACAAAGATTACCTATAATGGGATTGAGATGGACCTCGGCAAGCCCTTTGAGCGCATTACCATGGTAGATGCCGTGAAGAAGTACGCAGGTGTGGATTTTAATGAGATTCATACATTGGAAGAGGCAAGAGCGGTTGCAGATGAGAAGCATGTGGAATATGAAGAAAGACATAAGAAAGGTGATATTTTGAATCTGTTCTTTGAGGAATTTGTGGAGGAGCATTTAATTCAGCCGACTTTTGTCATGGATCACCCGATTGAAATTTCCCCGCTTACCAAGAAAAAGCCGGATAATCCGGAGTATGTGGAGCGTTTTGAGTTCTTTATGAATGGCTGGGAGATGGCAAATGCTTACTCGGAGTTAAATGACCCTATCGACCAGAGGGAGCGTTTTAAGGAACAGGATGCACTGGCAGATGCCGGGGATGAGGAAGCCAACCACACAGATGAGGATTTCCTAAATGCATTGGAGATTGGTATGCCGCCTACCGGTGGAATCGGATTTGGTATTGACAGAATGTGTATGCTGCTTACGGACTCGGCTGCAATAAGGGATGTCTTGTTGTTCCCGACGATGAAGTCACTTGACAAATAAAGCCAGTGTTTATGCGGGTTGGAAGGGGCTACTAAGTAGAGAGTACAGCAAAAGTACAGCAAATTTTTAGTGTATAGTACAGCATAATACGTGATAATAAGGATTTGCAGCTAGAATTCAATTTAAGAAAAACACGTACTTTAAGGACATTTTTCTAAGATAATTTAGAAAAATGTCCTTTTTATGTTTGTGTAGTTGTTGATTTATTACAAAATACCATCACATGGTATAAAAATCAGAAAATATACCATGTGGGGAAATGTTCAAATGGAAGCAAGTAAGATAGTATAATGGTGCGGCAATCGAAAGATAGCTGTTACAACTAAATATCAATTACAGACAGTATGGGAACAATCCCATCTGGTAAAAATCCGGTACATTACCTGACAGTCAATCAGTCGAAGTTATGCGAAGAGAGTTGAAGGATTTAACGATGAAGGTGGAGCGAACAAGGTAGTAACATGTGGCGGATGGATAATAAACCACAAAGGAAAAATAGATTTTCCTTATCCTCGAAACGGCGGTAGAGGAGATCATGCTGGAAACAGTGTGTCGTGAATGCAGTAGCAGCCAGTCTGTAATTCCAAGTATGCGGGCGATAGAGGGATTAGCAATAATCACGCATACCTACATAACCTGAATGGTTATTTGAGCAAAACATGTTTACAAGATATCAATACAACAGACGATAGAAATCAGATTTAAGAAATGGAGTGATAAATTATGGATAGAAATACAATAGCAATCGGAATAGACCACGGATGGGCAAATATGAAAACCGTCCATACGGTATTTACATCGGGAGTAAAGGAGATTACAACAGAGCCTGCACTATTTTCTAATGTACTGGAATATAGAGGGAAGTATTATAAGATTGGAGGCAGCAGATTAGAAGTAAAGAAAAACAAGGTATCGGATGATAATTACTATCTTCTTACACTAGCGGCACTTGCAAAGGAATTGAAGGGGAGAGGACAGAAAAACGCTCATGTACTTCTGGCGGTAGGGTTGCCCCTTACCCGTTTCGGTGATGAAAAGAAAGATTTTATCTCTTATCTGTCTAGGGACAGAGAAGTCGTTTTCAGGTTTGAAAAGGTGCAGTACCGAATTGTGATTGAAAGGGTGTCTGTATATCCACAGTGCTATGGTGCAGTAGCAGATATGATTAGCAGTTTCCCGGTAAAGCAGCTGGTAGTGGATATTGGAAGCTGGACGGTGGACATTATGCCGATTATGGAACATGAGCCGGATGAGTCAGCCTGTGTGACACAGCCCCACGGAATGATTACCTGTATCAGGCAGATAAATAAAGAATGTGTCAGGCAGTTAAATGAAGAGGTTGATGAGGCGGTTATCCGGCAGATGATGATAAAGGGCTCAGATGACATACCGGAGCCGTACACAAGCATTATTGAAAATGAATTTAGAAAATATGCTCAGAAAATCTATCTTGGTATCCGGGAACTGGGATATAACATGAGTCTTACCCCGGTTATCTTTGTGGGAGGCGGTGCTGTTATTATGAAACGGTTTGGTGGAGTAGAGCAGGGCAACATCCGCTATATTGAAGACATATGTGCAAACGCAAAGGGATATGAAAGCCTTGGCAGCTCCTATGTTGCAATGGCTGCGAAGAAAAGAGCCTGACAGGGGGAGTATTATATGGCAAAGAATAAATTGTTCGTACCGGTCACCCTGCGGTTCAGTTTAATCAATGACCAGCATGTGGAAGTAATGAATATGCTGGATGAACTGGCAGAGACAGACAAGCGTTCCAAAAATCAGATAGTAATGGATGCATTGGAGTATTATTTCCGGCAGGGAACAGATGAAGAGACAAGCAGCCAGACATATATAGATACAGCAACCTTTGAGAGCCGGTTATCCGAAGAGAGGGAGAAATTGAGGCTGGAGATTTATCAGGATGTTATCCGGTTCATTGCGGGGAGTGCTTTAAGCGGGGGTATGAAAACGGTCATTATGGAGCCAGAGGGGCTGGAAATACAGGGTAAAAAACAAAAATCAGAGGATTATGAGGAGTTTGGAGACAATGGGGTTATGATGAAAGATGTGATGAAATGGAGTTAGGAGGGTGAAAATTATGCGGAAAAATACTTCAACGGAATAAGGGAAAGTCTGGTGAGCGAACCGGCTTTATGGGTGAAAGACACGCTGAAAGATGCGTGTCTTTTTCATGCACAAAAGCCGGAAAGACATCTTTCGGTTTTGTGTGGGCAGGGGATAATCGCTATGAAAAAACAAAAAACAGGAAAGGAAGATGTGATGATGAAGAAAGTAAAGTTGAAGCGTTTAGCAGCGTTAATAATGGCTGTGGTTCTTATGCTTGGTGCGGTAATTGCGATTAGCAGTTATGCATATGCTGCTGGTCAGGATAGGGATTCTGCCGTGGATAGCACAAAGGTTGCAGAACGAAAAGCCTTCATGCTTTATAATGAGGGGGGAAGATCAGATTTGGAGCAGTCAGAGGTTGCTGTAGCAGAGGATATTGTGATAGCGGCAGGCTGCGGATTTGATGTAGAGAAATCCTTTGATGGCATAACCTATAATGAGAGTGCAGTAAAAATCAGTTATTATGCGGATAGAGGTTCTTTTGACGGAAATAAGACAGGCAGTTATGCAACTTATTATCTGGTGGAGCCGGTCAGTGGCAAGGATGCATACCTGATTTGCAGAACTATTTCTGTCAGAGAACCGAAAACTGCTGCTTCAGAAAGTAGCGAAACGGATACGACTGAGAATGATGAGGAGGAGCCTGCCCCCGGACCAGAACAGTACCCGTTATCAGTAGGAGAGATAGAGAATTTTGATGCCGGGGATACCATGATGATTCAGATGGCATCCTTGCCAATATTAAGAGCCGCTGAGAAATCTTCCAGCAAGAACAGTATGAAGGTAGCATGTAACGGATATGCAAAGTATTGTGGTCGGAATATGGGAATAAAATATATCTCTGAGTCTGGTGATTACTATCATCGCTTAGTGTACTGCATGGACCTAAATAAAAATACTACAAATGGTACGGTGGAAAGCTCCAGTACAAAAAGCAGTATTAAGCCGGAAATAACCTATTGTCTGGTAAACGGTGCAAGAACACTGAATGGGAAGTGCCATAATGATAAGTATTCGGCTGGTTCTGCTTCAGCAGATTACTTTATAACAGGTGCTGCTATCCATGTGCTGAATGGTGAGGTTAAGCTAAGTTATTATAACAATGGAAGCACAGTATTTGATAAAATTTCAGTGTTGGTTTCGGATGCTCGGAATTATGATGATAAGAAGTATGACGAAGCTACCGGACTGACAAAGTCCATCAGTTATACCATTTCCCCAAAGAAATCGGAATGGCAGGATATGGGAGATGGTCTTTATCGTTCAAAGGATAAGTTTGTCCGTACTAAGACAGGAACAATCACGGATATAAGTTATGTGATTTCCGGTTATCCAAATGGTATGACTGTGGGAGAGTTAAAGACTGATGCAGGTAAAATCGATGATGAATCGGATTTAAAGAAGTATGATATCTGCGTTGCACAAACGGATGCCAGCAGTGCCTCCTCAAACTTTTATTTATACTGTACAGAGGATGCAATGAAGAAGATAACAGAAGAAGGCAGTACCATTAAGCTGACCGCAAAGGCAAAGTCAGATGAAAAGGGTGGGAGAAAATGGACACCTACGGTAGTATCCCAACAGAAGATTACGTTTTTGGAAGAATTTAATACGGTTACGGATTCTGCTACGATTAAAATGACTTCAAATTTTTTATTAGGTAAATTTGAGTTGTTTAAGACAGATGTTTATAAGGGAAAGCCTGTTGCGGATGCAACCTATTATCTGTATGAAGATGCAGAGTGCACAAATTTATTGTGCAGGCTTACAAAGACAGATGGGAATGGTCTGGCATATTCTGGGATAGAAACACTCACACAGGATATGTATTATCTGAAAGAAATCAAGGAAGCACCGGGATATTTGAGAGATGAGAAGATATATCCGGTAGGTCTTGAATATTTTACTATTTATGACAGTGATGGAAATGTTACCCAGCAGGGAAAACAGATGCCTGTGAATGAGTATCCGGATACTGTCGGAGTTATGGTGGCAAAGACAGATGCAGAGTCCGGAAATTTTGTTAAAGAAGCAGGTTTTGCCGTTTTTACAGATGTGGGTTGTACAAATCGTGTCTCCATCAAAGGAGATGGTATGGAAGAAGTTCCAGTTTTTTATTATGACGAAGATTTGCAAATGGCAGCATCTTCAAAATTTGTAAAGACACAGGATAAATATTATGTGAAAGAGGTGGTCGTTCCTCCTGGTTATCGTGATGATGGCACAGTATGGGAGGTTACACCGGACTATGGGGAATTTGCGGATTTATCCGCACTAAATACTCCGGTTCGATGCAACGTATCTGCTGTGAAAATTGATAAGGAAACAGGAAATGAGCCACAGGGGGATGCAAAGCTGTCTGGTGCAACCTATGGACTGTATGCTGCGGAAAATATTGTTTATCCCGATGGAAGAGGTACAGTAACCTATGCAGGAGATGATAATATCACCTGTACAAAGGGAACCGATTTTGTTTCAACCGGAGTAGTGGCAAATAAAGATGCATTGCTTGCAACGGTCAAAACGGGGGATAAATATGATTTTAACTTTGGTAATCTGTATTATGGCCGCTATTATATCAGGGAGATTGAGCCAAGTGAGGGATATCTGCTTGATAAAACTGTGTATCCCATTGATTTTAATGAGGCACAGGATACGCATCAGGACATTTCTTTAAATTGTACCGTGATTGAAACGGTTAAAAAGCAGCCATTTGAGATTATCAAGGTGTCAACCGATGGTGAGGAAGGGGAAACTGTTTGTGTAAAGAATGCTGAATTTACCGTTAAGCTGCAGTCGGATATTGACAAGCATGGATGGGAGAATGCAACAACCTGTGATGTGCTGGTAACGGATGAAAATGGATATGCATGTTCAAAGGAGCTGCCTTATGGGACATATCTGGTAAAGGAAACGAAAGTACCTGAGAATCTCTATAAGACAGATGATTTTACAGTGACAGTAACAGAGGATTCCAGAGTACAGCAGAAATGGAGAATCTTGAATGATGCTCCGTTTAAGGCATATATCCGTATGGTAAAAAAGGATGCTGAAACCGGAACAACCGTATTAATCCCGAATGTTACCTTCAAGATTAAGAACACTGACACAGACGAATATGTGGAGCAAAAAGTTGGGGATAAAAAAATCAGTGAGTTTCTGACCGATGAAACAGGAACAGTAACAACACCGCTTCGTCTGCAATATGGTAACTATGCAGTGGAAGAAATTACTGCACCGGAGGGATATATCATTTCGGAAGAGCCTTTTCCTTTCGAGGTAGGTATGGACGGAGCCGTTAGGGTGGAAGAAGATATTGATGGTGATCCGGTTATTGAAGTAATTATTGAAAATAAGCCTGCGAAAGGGAGTATATCTATTAAGAAATCCGGTGAGGTTCTGACTTCCATCAAATATGACACGATTATTGACCGTATTCTTAGTGAGATAACAGATGAAAACCGGAGCGTTGATTTCGTTTATGAGGAACAATCCCTTGCTGGGGCGGTGTTCCAGATTGTAGTGGCAGAGAATATTTATACACCTGACCACCATCTAGATGAAAATGGAGAGCGGGTATTAGAGGTAATCAATGGGATTCCTGCCATAGCAGGAGCGGTGGTAGCAACCCTTACTACAGATACAGATGGAGAGGCTTTGATTGACAATCTTCCTCTTGGAAGATATCAGGTAGCAGAGATAGAACCTCCAAAGGGATTTGCGGTTTGTGAAGAGCCGCAGGAGGTTACGCTTTCTTATGCCGATGAGCATACAGAAGTAGTCTATGGGGAGACAGCATTTGTTAATATCAGGGTAAAGCCCTCTTTATCCCTGATAAAAACAGATGGAGTTACCGGTTATCCGGTTGCAGGTGCTTCCTATGGCATTTATACCAAGGCAGATATTTTGAATGTGACGGGAGAAATTCTTGTCCATGCGGATAATCTGGTAGATATGGCGGTAACGGATGAAAATGGAGATGCGAGATTTGAGACCGATTTACCGCTTGGGCAATACTATATCAAAGAGATTGAGGCTCCGGCAGGCTATTTACTGGATACCAATATCTATGATGTAGACTTTTCCTATAAAGCAGGAATGACAGCTGAGATATCACAACAACTGGAGGTGATGGATACACCGATGATTGTAGAGATTTCAAAAACGGATATTACAACAGGTAAAGAGTTGAAAGGGGCTATGTTGGAGGTACTTGATGCTAATGGAGATGTATATGCATCATGGACTACAGATGGGACTCCATATCGGTTGGAGGCAATTCCGGCGGGCGATTATGTTTTAAGGGAGACGGCAGCCCCTTATGGATATAAGCTTGCAAATGAAGCAGCCTTTACTGTGGAAGAAACCGGGGAAATTCAGAAAGTCGTGATGTCGGATGAGCGTGTGCTAGGGCAAATTGAGATTTTCAAAACTGATAAGAATACCAAAGAACCAATTAGTGGGGTGGAGTTTGAACTTCGTGATGAAAAGGATAAGGTATTGGCAAAGCTGGTAACGGACAAGACAGGATATGCAAGGACAGAGTTTTTAGATATTGCTACTTATACAGAAGAGGGAGACTTCGATAGGGATATTCATTATTATGTGGTGGAAACCAAGGCAGCCAAAGGATATATTCTGGACGATACCAGACATGAAGTGATATTTCAGTATGATGGTGTTGCGCCGGATGTCGTGGTCTATGAATTAAAGGTTACAAATAAACCGAGCAAGCCGAAATTGCCGCAGACTGGCGGGAATTACCATCCGTGGTTTTTTATCGTATTAGGTAGTGCTTGCATTGCCTACGGTGTATTTTATGTCAGGAAGCGTAAAAAGAAAAGAGTATAGAGCAGGTTGATTTTTAGTGTCAGGGAGGGAAGCCATAAAGGCTCTCTCCTGTTTTTAATAGGAGGAAAGATTATGGTGATGAGTTATGAGATGTTCCGTGAAGTGGTGAAAGAAAAGTTTACTGATTATCTTCCGGAAGAGTATAAAAATGGTGTACCGGAAATTCGTAGTGTGAATAAAGTCAATCAATTATTGGATGGTATCACCGTTCGTCTGGAAGGTGTTTCGGATATTACACCCAATATGTATATCAATGATATGTATGAGAGTTATCAGCATAATGGTAATCTGGACGATGTATTGTCCCATGCAGCAGAACAATATATGGAAGCTGTACGGGATATCAATCAGAATAAACCGGTCTTAGATACCGCTGACTTAAAGGATAATGTTGTCATGTGTCTGATAAATTCAGAGCAGAATAAAGAGATGCTTCAGAGTATTCCCAGCAAAGAGTTTCAGGATTTATCTGTAATATATCGGTGGGTGCTGTCACAGGATGCAATTGGAATGCGAAGTATTATTGTTACAAATAACATTATGTGCGATGCAGGTCTGACAGAGGAAGAACTGTTTCAGTATGCGAGTGAAAATACAAAGAGAATTTTTCCGGTAAAGATTGCTGCCATGCAGGAAATTATTATGGAAACGGCAATGATGGAGGGGATGCCTCCAGAGATAGCAGAAGAATTGCAGACTGTTACAGAACCAAAGGAATCTATGTGGGTAATCACAAATGAAACCGGTATCAATGGAGCTGCATCCATGCTTTATGAAAAGGAGCTTCATAAGCTGGCAGAGAAGATAGGAACTGATCTTTATATTCTTCCTTCATCTCTTCATGAAGTGATAGCGGCATCGGTAGAAATGGCACCTCTTGAGTTTATGTCCGAATTAGTGCAGGAGGCAAACCGTGATGCCTGCCAGCTTGCTAACCGTTTATCCAACAATGTTTATCATTATGATAAAGATTTGCGGAAACTGACAATGGCAACAGATGTTCCAAACAAGAGGTTAGATGGTATTGTGGATGAACCACCACTGGTTTATGAAACAGAAAAGAAGCGTTAGGAGACCGTTTCCGGTAATGTCATTGTGGTGGTGTTTTGGCAAAAAGTGATGTATCTGAGACAGCAAAAGGGCAGAGAAGATATGGCACCAGTGATGTATCCTGTTTTGCAGTCATGAAAAAGATGTAGCACTGTGATGGTGTTTTTGTAAAAAGTGCAGTCACCGGATATAGCACTCTTGCAGAAAGTGATGTATTTTATGCTGTCACTGTCCTGTTTTATATTATTTTCTCACCTTATTAGGTGAGTAACAGGGGGTTTTAGGGGTATCCCCTAACCAGTAGCATTTTGTGATACAAAATGCGTATCTGGCGAAACCGATGGGGACTTAACAGGAGCCTTCGGTTTCGGGGGAGGGAAGTTTTCACCGGGCAAGAGGCAGATAAGAAGAAGGAGGTGAAAAAGATGGCAGAGGAGATGATAGAATTTCAAAAGCCGAAAGATTTGTGTAAGTGGCTTCAGACAAACAATTCCGATGTGCAGGTAGATGAGAGTGAGGCGGAATTACTGTTGCGTTATATGGAGGGGCACGATTATCAGCTTGGCTTTGATAAAAATAAGATGCTGCGACAAGATGTTGCAGAAGAAAATGGAGAAATGGTTTCTTACAGCATAGATGAGGTTATCGACATTGTTTGCGAGTGGAATTATGAGTTGCTTGAACATGCTGCAAATGGGATGGCAAACCCGAAAGATTTTATTGATTTCTGTAATTATAAGGATGCGTATGATCTGTTAAAAGAGGATGAGGTATTTCTGGACAGGATGTTTGCAAGAACCTTATATGGCAGGGTGGTTGAAAAAAAGGTAGAGACTATCATCATGGAGGCAGGAGTTGCTCTGGAAGATAGGACAAAAGAACCATTACACCAGAAACAAAAGAATGACGGGAAAGAAGCTGTACAGGAAAGGGTGAGGTAAATGGGGAAAGAGATTGTGAAACACTTCCGTCTGACGATAGAGGCGGCAGAAGCTTTTTCGAAACTGGCAGAGCAGGAAGGAATGAAAGAGTCAGATTATTTCCGCCTGCTGATTACCCAAAAGCCAAATGATTATCCTGAACTGCGAAGTGGACTGAAGTCACTGATTAATGAGGTCAACCGTATTGGGGTAAATATCAATGAGATTGTGTATAACAATAATTCCCATCTTTACCGGGTACAGGATAAAAACCGACTCATTGCCTATATGCGGAGACTGAATGAAACCGTAGAAAGGGCGGTGGAGGATTTTGGCTATCACGAAAATACTGACCATCAATGACAGTGGTGTAAAGTTTGCCGGGAAACACTTAAAACAGGCAATCGAATATATCATTGACAGGGAAAAGACACAGGGAGGTCGTTTTGTAACAGGGATTAACTGTCAGCCGGAAAATGCCTTCTGTCAGATGAAAGCTACAAAGATAAAGTACGGAAAGACAGACAAACGGCAGGGGTATCATCTGATTATCTCCTTTGAGGAAGGAGAGGTTACACCAGACATTGCTTTTGAGATTATCGGAAAATTCGTGGAAGAGTATCTGGGACAAAGCTATGAAGCAGTCTATTCCGTACACGATAATACGGCTCATGTGCATGGACATATTATTTTTAATAGTGTGAATTATGCAACGGGAAGAAAATATCGGTATGAAAAAGGGGATTGGGCAAAAATAATCCAGCCGATTACAAACCGTTTGTGTGAGGAGTATGGTCTTTCCACCATAGACATTGAAGAATATGGAAAACAGCGTAACGAACGCTATAAAGACTGGAACGAATTTCGGGATGGTAAATTGATTTGGAGGGATATGATTAAGCGTGACCTTGATGCCTGTGTGATGCAGTCCAATTCCTTTGAGGAGTTTATTGATTTGCTGGTGGAAAAGGGCTATGACATCAAGCAGAATCAGTATCTGGCGGTAAAACCGCAGGGGATGCAGCGTTTCTGCCGCTGTAAATCCCTTGGGGAAGATTATACAGAAGAAAGTATCCGTAGGAGAATTGCAGAAGACCTCCTGACTTCCTATGCCAATAGGAACCGGAAGGGTAATTCCTATGAAGTAGAGGCACCAAAGGACGAATTTCTGCGGAGGACAAAACTCAGTGGAATACAGAAAACTTATTATGCAAGAGTGTGCAGAATCAGGAGACTGGAAAAACTGCCATACAGTAAAGCATGGCAGTATCGGGAGGAGATACGCAAATTACAGGAGTATCATGAGAGGTATTTGTTTCTGGTAAAGAATGATATTCATTCCCTTGTGGAGCTGGTGGCAGTAAGCAACAATCTGGAGGCAAAAGTAAAGGAATGCCAGACAGAGCGGAGACAGTTATACCGTGATAAAAGGCGGTTTGAACCACTGTTTGCTATTGTTGATAAAATGGACCGGTTCTTTCCGGCAGAGCAAAGCTATCAGGGAGGTGATACCTTTTTTGAGAAGGAACATTTACAGTATGAAATGTTAAGAAAAGAACTGGATAGACAGGGTTATACAAAAACGGAACTGAAAGCAATCCGCAAACAGTTTGAAGGTAAGATTTCCGGCAATTATGAAAAGCGGAAAGCGGCAGGCAGAAATCTCAGATTGTCAAAATGTATGATAGATGAGATCCGGTCAGGTCTGGAACTGGCAGAGAGCAGACAGCAGGAAATGGATAGAACGAATAGAGAGGAGCAGCCAAAACGTTAGGCTGTTTTTTTAGTGTTCAGAATGGAGGTAGCTATGGAGAATGAAACAGGCAAAAAGGAAATAAACGGATATATTCAGGAATTAAGAGCAAAAGGCTGTAAGAATATGATTTTACAGCTTGCAGCAGAGGATTTGGAGTATGGTCTTACGAAAGAACAGATTGAGCGTTATGCCTTAAAAAACTGGAAGTTTGAAAGGATTCAGATGTTTTCTAAGGCACTCCGCATAACTGGCGATGAGGACTTTTTATCTATGCTGGAAAATGGAAATTTTAGTGCAGAGCAGATGGAAGTGCTGCTCCGTTTTTTGGAAAAGGGAATGTCCGGTAAGCAGATAGAGAGTGCTGCGGACTGTGATATGAAGCCCCATGCCATTCAGAAAGCATTGCAAAGGGTATATGAAGCGGCGAAGCAGACGGAAAAAGCTGCGGAGAAAGAGCCATATTTTGTCAGACAGGTGCAGGAGCGTATTCAGAATATGGTGGATGGAATCGGAGCCAATAAAGATTTTCTGATGAAGGTCATGGAAAAGCTGGATTCCCTTGACCGGTTACAGCAGGGAAGTGATGATGTACGGGCTTCACTGGCAGCAGTGATTGAACAAAAAGACAGGGAGTTAGAGGAGCAGCAGAAAAGCAATAATAAGCTGGCAGTTGAGTGCGCCGAACTTCGTACAAAGTATTCTGCAATCTTAGAAAAGCAGGATGCTTTTGCTGATGAGAAAGCAGATTTGGAAAGACAGATAGAGATACTTCAGGCACAGATAGCAAAACAGACGGAAAATGTAATGGTTTCGGAAGAAACTACCAAGACAGCAGGGATTTCCGGTAATACAGATTATTACGCTCCGGTTAAGGGAACCCGTCGGACTTTGCGGGTAGAAAGAACTGTTTCCGGCAGACAGGAGCGGCTGCTTGCACTAGCAGGGCTTAAGTTTTTTAAGGGAAAAAGCAAGGTCAATCTGATTAAGCAGCTCACTGGAAAGGGGCTGAATCAGGCACAGATGGAACAGGTCAAGGTAGCAGTCCAGTCCGGTCTTAATGAACAGGAGGTCATTGACATTATCAACAGTGGGTTTGATGCCGAGGAAATGGCACAGGCGATAGAGATTGTTATGGCTGACAAGATGTATCAGTAACAGGAGGGAGAATACAGATGGTTGCAGAAGCAATGATGAAAAAGGAGATTCATGGAGAATGGCTTGAGAAAGTGGATAACCTGTTCACTGCTTTGGAGATTTATCGTGATGTGGAAAATCAGGCAGTAGAGAGGATTCAGGCAATCCTTGCCGAAAAGGGGATTTCGATTTCGCCAGCAGAAATCCGTATATCGGATGCAGAGAGTATCCGGGAGAGGTTAAAGCAGACAAGGGAAGCCAGACTTCATGAAGAGCAGTTAAGAATAAAACGGGAAGAGAAGAAAAGGGAGGAGGAACATTTATGTCGGAGATAGGTGAAGCAGTACAGATTATCCGTGTGACATATGATGGGATTGAAATTGCCATGAAAGTTACAGGTGCATCTATCCATACAATGCAGAAAGTCCTTAAGTTGATTATTGGGATGCTGGAGCATGAAAAAACGATGGGGAAGACCACCCTCAAGGGACTTCTCGCTAAGGGTGGTGACTTGCAGATTCTAACTTTTGCGGATGAGGACATGCGTAAGTTTAAAAGGCTGGCAAAAAAGTATGGCATACTTTATTCTGTTATGCCGGATGCCAACCGTAAGGATGGAATGACAGAAATCATGTTCCATAGTGAAGCGGCACCGAGAGTCCGTATGATGTCGGCAAAATTACAGCAGGGCAGGCTATTTAATCTGGATGAGTATCTGACGAATGGAAATGAGGAGCAGATTGCAAAACTGATGAATTATCTGGAGAGTCAGAAAAAGGGAAACCGGGGGCTCCACGCTGAAGAACAGATTGTTGCAGAGCATGCGATTGACAGTCTGATTCAAAAGGTCGGAATGTATGCCTTGCAGAAGCAGTCAATCAGCGTGGAGGCAGTCAAAACAGACTTTCAGGTAGATACCAAGGAGGCAGAACAGGTTATTGGCCAGCTTGCCAAAATCGGTGTTCTTGATAAAGAGGAAGCTACAGGAAGATATAAGGTTATCATGGACAGAGAGGCGTATGAAAAGCGGATAGGAAAGTATCAGGAGCTTACCAACCGCATGAAACAGATTGAGGCGGCTCACAATACTTCCCTGTTGGATATTACCGTTACAAAGAAGCTGATCGCACAGGAAAACGACCATGCAGTGAAAACGAGAGTACCGGGAATGTATGGTCAGAATGAAGGGTATATCTGGATAAACAAAGCAGACATTATGGAGATTCATAATGGAAAGACTATGCTTACTTATCTGGATAAGAACAAGGAGTATAAGATATATTCCGCTGATAACCGGGTAATCCGTACCATCCGTGGTGAGGATTTGCACAGTCATCACTATGACAGAGTAGAAGCGGCGGTACGCCAGCGTTATGCAAATGTGAAAGCTGTGCCTTCCAAAACAGTAGAAAGAGCAAGGAGGCGGTGAGGATGCAGACGACAAAAAAGAAACCAAATCTTTTGCTGATTGCAGCAGGTGCTTTTATTTCTGCTTTTCTTGGCTATTTAGTGGCGGGTGCGTGGCATGAGGGAATAGAATTGAATGCGTTTTTGGAACGGTTTACCGTAGTGTGTTCATATCCATTGCATGATTATTACAATGAGTATACTTTTAAAATGATAAGCATGGCACTCGTGATATATGCCATAGCGATAGTCATGTATTATACGAGCCAGAGAAATTATATGCCCGGCAAAGAGTATGGCACTTCAAAACTGGCAAGCATTAAACAGGTCAACCGAATGCTTGCAGATAAGGATAACAGTAAAAACCGTATTTTAAGCCAGAATGTGCGGATGAGCCTTGATACACGACACACAGGATTAAATAATAATGTGCTGATTGTCGGAGGTTCCGGTGCTGGTAAGACATTTTATGAGGTTAAGCCAAATTTGATGCAGTTAAATTCTTCTTTTATCTGTACGGACCCGAAAGGTGAAATTCTCCGCAGTGAGGGCGAAATGCTAAAGAAGAATGGCTACAATGTCAAGGTTATTAATCTTTTGGAAATGGATAAATCGGATTGTTACAATCCATTTTCTTATATCAGGGAGGAAACCGATGTAGTCAAGCTGATAACCAATTTAATGAGTAACACAACCCCAAAAGGTTCAACGCCTGCTGATCCGTTTTGGGAGAAGGCAGAGAGCATGTTCTTACAGGCTCTCTTTTATTATGTCTGGTTAGAAGAAAAGCCTGCAAAACGAAACTTTGCTTCCGTTCTGAAGCTGATAGGAGAGGCAGAGGTAATGGAAAAGGGAAAACCTTCACCCCTTGACGTGCGTATGAAATTTTTGGAGGAAACCAGCCCGTTAGGCTCCAGCCATCCGGCGGTGAAACAATATAATAAATGTATGCGTGGGGCAGGGGATACGGTCCGTTCGATTATCATTAGTGCCAACTCCCGGCTGGCAACATTGGAAAACAAGCAGGTGCTGCATCTATTGTCAAGGGATGAGTTAAATCTGGCAGAGCTTGGAATCGGTGTTAATGGTGACGGTAAGACAAAGACTGCGTTGTTTTGTGTAATTCCGGATTCTGACAAATCCTATAACTATATCATTGGTATGTTGTACACGCAGATTTTTCAGGAACTGTATTATCAGGCAGATTTTAACTGTGGCGGCAGACTTCCGGTGCACGTTACGTTTATGTTAGATGAGTTTGCAAATGTTGCCCTGCCGGATGATTATTGTTCCCTGTTATCCACTATGCGCAGCAGGGAAATCTCCAGTGTGATTATCATACAGAACTTGGCACAGATTAAGGCATTGTTTAAGGATACTTGGGAAACTATTCCCGGAAACTGTGACACCCTTGTTTATCTTGGCGGTAACGAACAAAGTACGCATAAGTATATTTCTGAGCTGCTTGGAAAAGCCACGATAGATAAAAAGACAAGTGGTGAGACAAAGGGAAGACAGGGAAGCTCGTCAAGGAATTATGATGTGCTTGGCAGGGAGATAATGACACCGGATGAAGTGCGGAAATTAGATAATAAGAAATGCCTTCTCTTTATCCGTGGATTTGATCCGATTTTAGATGATAAGTACCGGACTTTTGGACACCCGATGTTTTCACAGACAGCGGATGGGGAAGGAAAGCCCTATGTGCATATTTCATCAGAAAACAGAGAGTATGATGTGCCGGCTTTTGTACTGCTGAATCAGAATGCATTAGAGTATTATGAGGGACTTAAGCAAAAGGGAGAATCCGTTTATATTGACACGATATCCTATGAGGATTTTATGCTCCTTGGGCAGTTTGAAATGGAAAAACGGTTTATGGATATGGATGAGCAGGAGCAGAGGGAGCGTTTGTATGCGGAGGAGGGGTCAGAGCTAGCCTATGCAGAGGATATACTGGAAGAAATGGAAGAACCAGAAGCGGCAAAGGCGGAAATGTCAGAACAGGAGGGCAGAGATTACGGAGCCGGAGAGCAAAAAGAGGATGACTGCATGGGGGATTCAATTCCATATCGTATGCCGTCTTCTTCTTGAAATAAA
>CAMWYM010000034.1 GCA_947178475.1 uncultured Clostridium sp.
GGAGAAGACGGTGCTGCTTTTGTCAGAGGGAAATGTCTTTTTGGAAAAAGCTCTGTCACTGGATGAGCATGTAACCGTTTATAAATCAGATGATGTCAATGTATTGAAGCAGGCAGTGGATAACAGCAGGCAAGGAGATACTGGAAATGAAGAACAGGTTCCGGAAAACGATACCTTTGACCTTTATGTCTTTGATGGACTGACCTTGCCAGAGGAGTTTGATGTGGATAAATTTCCCGAACAGGCGGGCTTTTTATTCCTAAACTACGAAAAAGATTTCTACAGTATGGGATTGATAGAAAAGGATTCCCAGGTTGTTGATACGGTATTGTATTTTGACGAGAGTCCGGTGACCGGATATATAGAAAATTATTCTTTTGGGATTCCCAATGCCTATACATACCGGCTTCCGGATTGGGCAGTTCCGGTGATAAGAACAGCAGAGGGAGGAATCACTGGCTACTGCGGAAGCAGTAACGGACATCCTATCGCAGTGCTGGGCTTTGATATCCACAATACAGATTTTGCCCTTCAGACGGAGTTCCCAATCTTTATGTCGCAGCTTAGTGATATGCTGCTAGGAGCGGGAATGGAAGAGACAATTATTGCCAACTTTCCGGTTAGTGAGGAGTCGGATGTGGTTCCGGTGGACAGTGTGGTGATAGAGGGAAGTCAAAATTTGAAAAAAACCGGAGGCAGGGCAATCCGCAATCTGTTACTGTTGTTAGCTGTCCTGCTGCTGATGGTGGAGTGGATTGTGTATATCAGACAGGTAAACACTGCTAAGAAAAGGCAGTTTCTTGCCGTCCGTCTGCTTGTGCTATTGACGATTGTTCTGGCGATGGCGGGACTATCGGTTTCTACTAAACAGAAAAAAACAGAGACCATTTTTTTAATTGACGTATCCGACAGTATGTCTGGAAATATGGAGGAAGTGGAGAAGTATTTAAAGAAGATAGTGACAGATATGCCCGAGAAGAACCTTCTTGGTATCGTAGCCTTTGGAAAGGATACGGCGGTGGAGCAGTTTCTCACCGACGAAAAGGTGTTTTCGCACTTTACGGTAAATCCTGTTACAACGACCACTAATATTGAAAAGGCGGTAACAAATGCCTGCTCTATGTTTGATGAGGGAGCGGCAAAGCGGTTAGTGCTGATTACGGACGGAAGTGAAAATGAAGGTAGTATGCTGCTTGCAGCTTCTACATTAAAAGGAGGCGATGTGGAGCTGTTAGTCGCATCTATGGAGGATAGCATTAGTGGAAACAGTGAGGTATATATCAGCGGGTTATCGATTCCCAGGGTTATTCATGAGGGAGATCACTACAATGTTATGGTGACGGTGATGTCTAATGTGGAGACAGCTGCCATGCTTTCCCTGTATGAGGGGAGAAGTGCAAAGGGGCAGCAGAGTATTCGTCTGAATAAAGGAGAAAATCAATTTGTTTTTGAGGATGTGGGAGAAGCGGGAACCATTGCCCGGTACAAGGCAGTAATCGAACCTGAGGAGGACACGATTTTAGTCAATAATACCTATGTGACCTTTGCGGAGATTGAGGCAAAGCCAAGGATTTTGCTGATTGAGGGAACTGCCGGGGAGGGAGCTGAATTTGAAAAGCTTCTGACGGCTGCCAATATAGATTATGATAAGGTGACACCGAAGGGGGCTCCGTCCACGGTATCGGGGCTTAATCAGTATCTGGCGGTTATTACGCTGAATGTGCATTATGACGATTTGCGACAGGGATTTGTGAAATCTCTTCAATCTTATGTCAAGGACTTTGCGGGAGGATATATCTGTATAGGCGGTGATAGCAGCTATGCATTGGGAAATTACCGGGGAACTGAACTGGAGGATATTCTTCCAGTGAATATGGAGCTTCAGGGAGAAAAGGAGATTCCGAAGATGGCAATGGCAATGGTCATTGACCAGTCGGGAAGTATGTCGACTCCCTCTGAGGAAAATACCTCTATAACCGGATTAGACCTTGCAAAGCAGGCAGCCTTATCCGGAGTATCGGAATTAAGGGAGACGGATGAAATCGGTGTGCTGGCATTTGATGATACCTACCATTGGATAGTGCCGTTACAGGGTGCATCTGATATTGAGAAAATACAGGAGGAAATCAGCGCAATAGGATATGGAGGTGGAACCAGTATTTATCCTGCCCTGAAGCAGGCATATGAACAGATTTTGAACAGCGATGCGCAGATTAAGCACATTATTTTGCTGACAGACGGACAGGATGGTTTCAGGCAGTACAACGAGCTGCTGGATTCCATTAACGAGTCGGGAATCACGGTGTCTACTGTTGCAGTGGGAAGCGACTCTGACCAGGAAACGCTTAAATATATTGCCGCTGAATGTGGTGGCCGGTTTTATTATACGGATGTTAACAATTCCATACCGAGGATATTTGCGCAGGAAGTGTATCTTTCCACAAATACCTATCTGATTAATGAAGAATTTTATCCGTCTATTGTCAGTAACCATGAGATATTAACGGAGGTTATGGGGGAGGGATGCCCTCCACTTCTCGGATATGTGGCAGCTACACCCAAGCAGACAGCAGAGGTGATTCTGGAGTCGGATAGAGAGGACCCGGTGCTCAGTACATGGCAATATGGATTGGGAAGGACTGTGGCATGGAACAGTGATGGTAATAACGAGTGGACGGCACAGTATGCAACATGGGATAATTATCCGGTGTTGTGGTCTAATATTATTCAGTATGTCATTTTGGACACAGAATTGGGAGAGGATAATCTGGAGCTGGTTAAGGAGGGAAATACGGTTGTCGTTACCTATGAAACAAAGGATTATGATAGGGATACAGAAGTAACGGCAGTGGTGACCGACGAGGAGGGAAGCAGTAAGGAGATATCCTTAAATGCCACAAAACCGGGGACCTTTGAGGCAGAGCTTGATGTGTCAGAAATCGGTATTTATAATATCAGTGTCCGGAAATATTCAGGAGAGAAGCTTATTCAAAATTACAATACGGCATATGCAAATCAATATTCACCGGAATATCAGTTCCAGGATGCCGGGATGGATTTGACTACCTTTGCCCGTCAGGCGGGGGGGAAAGAGATTTCCCTTGAAGACAGTATATGGGAGGAAAACAGAAATATGGTGAAGAGAAGAGTATCTCTGACTGTGCCACTATTAATTTTTGTGCTGTTTCTGTTTTTGTTTGATATCATTATCAGAAGATTCTCAATAGATATGCTGGGTTACGTGCAATCTATATGGCATATGAATGTGTTGAAGAAAAGAGACAGTGTAAACAAAAAGAAACGAATATCCGCAGATGCTGGTAAGGAAATCCCTGAGGATGTAAAGCGGCAGGAGAAAGAAAAGAAGGTGAAGAAGAAACCGGTAGATACGGCGGAGGCTCCAAAGCGTCAGCGGGAAAAAGAGGTTCAGCTTGAGGACAGGGACATGCAGGAGACACCGGAAAAGCTGGATATGAACCAGCTGCTCAAAAAGAAAAGAGAGCGGGAAAAATAGTAAAACAGACCAGCTGATGAAAATAGACACTTGACTAGATAATCATAAGTGTAGTATAATTTTTCGGATAATTACGGAAAATTATACTACATTTTGTAATTATCTGATAATATTCCTCTTGAAAGGTGGAAAAGATGATAAAGATTCCTCATGTAATACGGCAGACGCTCAGTGGTCTGAGAACAATCGATAATTCATTAAAGTACCAGACCATGGGATTGGGACTGACTTTAACACATTTTTTCTTTATGCTGGTTTTTGGCGTATTACAGGTGAGGCTGATGTTCTGGTATAATCTTGCAATAACCGTATACTATTTTTTTATAACGGTTTTTCTGGTAAAGAGGGAGCGGTTTATGGAAATGTTTCTGGCATCCTTTGGTGAGATTTTATTACATTCTGCAATGGCGTCCGTGCTGTTGGGATGGAACTGGGGATTTATGTTATATACCATTGCACTGATTCCGGTGGGTTTTTATTTCTGTTATACTCTTCCCTATTTTAAAGAGAATATCATGATGCCGATTATCACTGCGGCCATTGTGCTGTTGTGCTTTGTTGCCGTGCGGATAGTGACCTGGCGTTTAGTCCCGTTGTATACGGGATATATTCCGAAGGAAATGTCTTCTTTTTTCTATATGTTTAATACAATGATTACCTTTGTGATGCTTCTTGTCTTTTCTATTTTGTTTTCACTGGAAATCCGGTATATGCAGCGGCAGCTGGAGCAGGAGAATCGTACCCTTGGACAAATTGCAAACTATGATCCTCTTACGCATCTGTCAAACCGCCGCAACATGAATAACCATTTGAAAAGTGCTGTGGAAGAGGCTGAGAAAACGGGAGAGACCTTCTGTCTGGTAATGGCAGATATTGATAATTTTAAGAAGGTGAATGATACATACGGGCACGAATGTGGAGATGAAATTCTAATCAGAGTATCTGATATTATTTCCGGCAATGTAAGGGAGCAGGATCAAGTATGCCGTTGGGGAGGAGAGGAAATGCTGATTCTGCTTAAAGCGGATTTGGATAATTCAAGAAAGGTGGCAGAGAGAATTTGCAAGGAGGTAGCGGACTGTGTTGTAAATTACAAGGATGTTGATGTCCGTGTCACCGTAACTCTTGGTGTTGCAGAATATGAGACTGGTTCAACGATACGTTCTGTCATCGGGAAAGCAGATAAAAATCTTTATCATGGCAAGAATAATGGAAAGAATCAGGTGGTTTGTTAGCCAATAGACAGCCCTGCAACAGAGTTGTATTTTTGAACAAAATAATAAAGAAAAAAATAAATATTTTATACATTTCAATACTTGATATCTGACTCAAAGAAGTATAAACTTCACTGTGGAAATAATATTGCTTATACAATAGGCTATGACCTATTGACAATACAACAAAAGGGAGGTGTTTTTTTGGAATCAATAGCAAAAAGCCTTATGGAGGAGCTTGAGTGCGAAACGGTATTCACAATTCCACTATTTGGCGGTATTGATATTGCCGAATCAGTGGTCGTCACGTGGATTATCATGGCAGTAGTGGTGATTGCTTCCATAATCCTTACCAGGGACTTAAAGGTTGACCATATTAGTAAACGGCAGGCTGCTGTGGAGATGGTAGTAACCAAATTGACAGGAATAGTGGAGGAGATGATTGGACCAGAGGGAAAAGCGTATGTTCCGTACCTTACAACGGTGCTAATTTATATCGGATTGTCCAATATCATTGGACTTTTCGGAATGAAGGCACCCACAAAGGACCTGAATGTCACCATTGCGCTGTCGGTAATGAGTATTGTGCTGGTAGAAGGCGCAGGAATTTATCATCACGGTGTAAAAAAGTGGCTGCATAAGTTTACTGAACCCATTGCTGTTGTCACTCCGATTAATATTCTTGAGGTCTTTACCAGACCATTATCGTTGTGCATGCGTCTTTTTGGTAATGTTCTTGGTGCTTTTGTCATTATGGAGCTGATTAAACAGCTTTTGCCGTTTTTTCTGCCGGCAGTGTTCAGCCTGTACTTTGACCTTTTTGACGGGCTGCTTCAGGCCTATGTTTTTGTGTTTCTGACCTCATTGTATCTGAGGGAAGCAATTGAATAGAAGGCATAAGCCGATTAAATAAACGATGAATATAAAATATTTTAAGCGAAGGAGAGTAATAAATTATGAATACATTAATCGCAATTGGAGCAGGTATTGCAGTTTTGGGAGCGCTTGGAGCCGGTATAGGTATCGGAATTGCAACAGGTAAAGCAGTGGAGGCAGTGGCAAGACAGCCAGAAGTTGAGGGTAAGATTACGAAAAACCTGATTCTTGGATGTGCTCTTGCAGAGGCAACGGCTATTTACTGTTTTGTGGTGGCTATTTTAATTATTATGCTGTTGAGATAAAGATGAAAGGCAGGTAAAAAAATGCTACGGATAGATTTAAATTTATTATGGACCATATTGAATCTGTTACTGCTTTTTATTTTAGTAAAAATATTTCTGTTTAAGCCGGTACAGAAAATTATTGCTGCCCGCCAGGAAGAGGTTGACAAACAGCTTGATGATGCGAAGGCGGCTCAGACAGAGGCAGACGAATTGAAGGTGAAGTATGCGGATTCGCTGGCAGGTATGGAGGAAGAGAGAAAGAAAACCTTACAGGATGCCAGAAAAAATGCTGATGAGGAGTACAAGAAAATTGTCAGTTCTGCGCAGGCTCAGGCAAAACAGATTAAAGAGGAAGCCGTTTTACAGGCGGAGTCGGAAAAGGAACAGATATTAAAGAAGGCTGAGCAGGAAATTGCTGATATGGTGGTGGATGCCGCTACAAAGGTGGTTGGAAGTAAAAGTGGAGTGGAGATTGATCGTTCACTCTATGATGAATTTTTAGATAAAGCAGGTGAACAGGAGTGAGTCAGAACAGAAGGAATAATACGCCGGATTCGCAGAGTGCTATGAAAGAGGTATATGCTGAGCTTCTTTATGTAACTGCGCCCGATGAGAAACAGATTGGGAGAATTAAGGATTTTCTGGCAAAGGAATTTCACAGTGAAAATATAACACTGGAATTAAAGGAGGATGCTTCTTTAAAGAGTGGTTTTATTCTCCGGACTGACACGAGGGAATATGACTGGAGTGAAAAGGGAAGAATTGAGCAGCTAAAAAATGTGATTACCCATGTGGTTTCGGATAATAGCGATTCCCGTTTCAGCGAAGAGGGGATTATCTCTATTCTCAGAAGCAATATTGAAGAATTTGAATTAGAGGCGGCTGACAAGGAAGTCGGTGTCGTAAAGTGGGTTGGAGATGGAATTGCCAATATTGATGGTATTGACCATGCCTGCTATGGAGAGATTGTTCTGTTTGACTGCGGTATTAAAGGTATGGTTCAGGATGTCCGCAGAGATGAAATTGGTGTCATTCTTTTTGGACGTGATACGGAGGTTCATGAGGGAAGCCGTGTTGTCCGCACCGGTAAAATGGCAGGTATTTCTGTTGGCGATGCATTTTTAGGAAGAGTAGTAGATGCATTAGGTGCACCCATTGATGGACAGGGCGAAATAGAGGGCAGTGGTTACCGGCCGATAGAAAATTCTGCTCCCAGTATCGTAGACCGTAAATCAGTTTCAAAACCGATGGAGACGGGTATTCTTTCCATTGATTCCATGTTTCCTATCGGACGTGGACAAAGGGAATTGATTATCGGTGACCGCCAGACAGGGAAGACCTCCATTGCCATGGATGCCATTATCAATCAGCGGGATAAGGATATGATTTGTGTATATGTGGCAATTGGACAGAAGGCTTCCACTATTGCAAAGCTGGTGAACACCTTAAGAAAAAGCGGAGCCATGGATTACACTGTGGTTATATCGGCGACAGCCTCAGATCCGGCACCGCTTCAATATATTGCCCCCTACTCTGGTACAGCTATTGCAGAGTATTTTATGTATCAGGGAAAGGATGTATTGATTGTATATGATGACCTGTCTAAGCATGCGGTTGCTTACCGGGCAATATCTCTGCTTCTTGAACGTCCGCCGGGACGTGAAGCCTATCCGGGAGATGTGTTCTATTTACACTCCAGACTCCTAGAGCGGTCGTCAAGACTTACACCGGAGGCGGGAGGCGGTTCCATTACTGCCCTTCCGATTATTGAGACACAGGCGGGAGATGTGTCAGCGTATATTCCCACCAATGTCATTTCCATTACCGACGGTCAGATTTATCTGGAAAGTGAGTTGTTTTTTGCTGGTCAGCGTCCAGCTGTAAATGTGGGCCTTTCGGTATCCCGTGTAGGTGGTGCGGCTCAGACTAAGGCGATGAAGAAAGCGGCAGGAAGTATTCGTATCGATTTGGCTCAGTATCGCGAGATGGAGGT
This sequence comes from uncultured Clostridium sp., assembly GCA_947178475.1. GTDB lineage: Bacteria > Bacillota > Clostridia > Lachnospirales > Lachnospiraceae > CAG-590. The sequence continues at coordinate 7,885 of CAMWYM010000034.1, forward strand.
ATTTACTCAGTTCTCTTCAGATTTAGACGAAGGCACCAAGAAACAGCTGGCTCATGGTCGGGCGTTGATGGAGCTTTTGAAACAGCCATTAGGTGCTCCTTTTAATATGGCACAGCAGGTTATCACTCTGGTTGCAGCGAATGCCCATATATTCAGTGATTTAGAGGTTGGGGAAATTAAGCAGTTCAGAATGGAAATGCTTAAGGACTTTGCGGAAAATCATAGGGATATCATTACCCGGCTTGAGACAACGAAAGATTTGGATGACGATTTGAAAAAGGCAATTGTAGAGGCAGCGGCAGCATTTAAGAATCGAGAGTGATGATATATGGCAAATACAAGGGAGATTCAAAACCGAATAAAGAGTATTAAGGACACCATGAAGATTACCAGAGCAATGTATATGATGTCCTCCATGAAGCTGAGGAAGGCGAGGCAGAAGCTGGAGAATACAGAACCTTATTTCTATGGTCTGCAGGAGGAAATTTCTAATATTTTGCTACACTTTCCGGATATGGAGCATTTATATTTTGATAACAGGACTGATGACCGGAAAGAGCGGGTCAAACGGAAGGGGTATATCGTGGTGACCGGCGATAAAGGAATGGCAGGTGCTTATAACCACAATATTATCAAAGAGGCTCAGAATCTGGTGGATAAGAATAGACCGGACCGGTTGTTTGTGGTAGGAGAGCTGGGAAGAAGTTTTTTTCGCAGCCAGGGCTATAATCTGGATGAAGACTTTTGTTTTTCAACGAATAATCCGTCTATCCACCGCGCCCGTGTAATGACCGAGTATATTGTTGATTTATATAAGCGGGAGGAAATAGATGAGGTATACGTTATTTTTACCCGTATGATAAACAGCATGAAGGCGGAGGTAGAGATTCAACAGCTTCTCCCCCTTAAAACCCATCAATTTATCAAGCAGGAGCTGGTGGAACACGCCCAGATGGGTGAGGGGAATTTTGACAAGGAAGCGGCAGACAGAGCAGATGACTGGTTTTTAATTTATCCTTCTCCCAAACGGGTTTTGGAAAAGCTGGTCTACAATTATGTTACCGGTTTTCTATATGGTGTTTTGATAGAGGGCTCTGCCAGTGAGGAGAGCGCCAGAATGACGGCTATGCAGTCTGCAACAGATAATGCACAGGAAATGCTTAAAGCGCTTTCTGTTGAGTATAACCGGGTAAGGCAGGCCGCAATCACTCAGGAGATTACTGAGGTAATTGGAGGTGCCAAGGCGCTGAAAAAGAAGAAGCAAGTGAGGTGAAATGTCACACTATGGAGAATATAGGCAAAATTGTACAGGTTTCAGGGCCTGTTATCGATGTTGAATTTGAGAGCGGGGAGATTCCATCAATTAAAGATGCACTTTATGTGATGAATAACGGTAAAAAATGTGTGATGGAAGTATCTCAGCATATTGGAAACGGTGTAGTCCGTTGTATTATGCTGGCAGCCAGCGAAGGGCTTTGCAGGGATATGGAGGTTGTGGCAACCGGTGCGGGAATCTGCGTTCCGGTTGGAGAAAGAACATTGGGAAGGCTTTTTAACGTGCTGGGAGAGACTCTGGATGATGGCGAGCAGCTGGAAAATGAGGAACACTGGGTTATTCACAGAGAGCCACCTACATTTGAGGATCAGAGCCCAGTTGTGGAAATGCTGGAAACAGGTATTAAGGTTATTGATTTGCTGGCACCTTATGCCAAGGGTGGAAAGATTGGTCTGTTTGGTGGTGCAGGAGTGGGTAAGACTGTGCTGATTCAGGAGCTTATTCACAATATCGCTACACAGAGTGGCGGATATTCTATTTTTACCGGTGTTGGCGAGCGTTCGCGTGAGGGCAATGATTTATGGATTGAGATGAAGGAGTCCGGTGTGCTGGATAAAACGGCACTTGTGTTTGGACAGATGAATGAACCGCCGGGAGCCCGTATGCGGGTGGCAGAGACAGGACTGACTATGGCAGAGTATTTCAGAGATGTAAAAAAGCAGAATGTGCTACTATTTATTGATAATATATTCCGTTTTGTACAGGCAGGCTCTGAAGTGTCGGCACTGCTGGGACGTATGCCGTCTGCTGTAGGATATCAACCTACATTGGCTAATGATTTAGGTGAGCTTCAGGAACGCATTGCCTCTACCAAGGACGGTTCGGTTACCTCGGTACAGGCGGTTTATGTTCCGGCAGATGATTTGACGGACCCTGCGCCGGCAACGACTTTCTCTCATCTGGATGCGACTACGGTTCTCTCAAGAAAAATCGTGGAACAGGGTATTTATCCTGCAGTGGACCCATTGGAATCTACTTCCAGAATTTTGGAAGCAGATGTAGTGGGAGAGGAGCATTACAGTGTGGCGAGACGAGTACAGGAGACGTTGCAAAAATATAAGGAGTTGCAGGATATTATTGCCATTCTTGGAATGGAGGAGCTTTCGGATGAGGATAAGCAGACGGTGTACCGGGCAAGAAAGGTACAGCGATTCCTATCTCAGCCCTTTCATGTGGCAGAGAATTTTACCGGTGTCCAAGGCGTGTTTGTGCCTGTTCAGGAGACAATCCGAGGCTTTAAAGCAATTCTTGACGGTGAGATGGACGAATATCCGGAGGCGGCATTCTTTAACGTAGGCTCTATTGAAGAGGTGAAGGCAAAGGCGGAACAGATGGAGTAACCGTGCTGTCAGGGAGATAGGAATGCTTAATGGTGTACATTCGCATAGAGAGGTAGAAGAATGAATACATTTTCTTTGAAAATAATTGCATGTGACAGAGTATTCTATGACGGTCAATGCGAGATTTTAGTGTTCCCCGGATATGACGGAGAGATGGCGATTCTGGCTAATCATGAGCAGATGACTACCGTTGTTGAGGTGGGGGAAATCCGGTTCCGGCAGGCAGATGGTAAGGAGCAAAGCGCAGTTGTTTCCTCAGGTCTGCTAAAGGTAGACAATAATAAAGTGGAGATGCTGGTCTATTCTGCTGAACGACCGGAGGAGGTGGATGCCTTTCGTGCAGAGGCAGCTTTAGAGCGTGCAAGGGAACAGCTCCAACAAAAACAGAGTATCATGGAGTATCATATATCCCGTGCATCTCTTGCTAGAGCGATGGCAAGGCTTAAGGAAGCCGGAAAGCAGATGCCAAAGGAATAGCAATATCATATGAGGGTTAAAATCTGAATTCAGAGTATTGACCCTCATCTTTTTATGCATTCAAATTGACAAATGCAGTCAAATAAACTAAACTGTATATATTAATCGGGAAGGATAACCAGTTATTATGCAGAATCGGAATTCCAAATTTGAAATTATTTATTCATTTATGCTTTTGTTTTTTGTTTGCATAATTGTATGGCTTTTGTGCCATTACAAGGGACCAAAGCTGTCAGAAGAATTTTTTAATAACCCCATTCCTTATGAAGAGGGATGGCATACGGAGGATGGAAGTCCGGTTATACTGGATAAGCTGAATCAGGTGGAGGGGACGAAGGCAGGAGAGGAATACTCTATCTATAATACGGTCCCGGATACAGTGATTGAGGGAGACGCATTGTGTTTTCGCAGTAAAAATATATTTTTTCAGGTGTATATTAATGGTGAGCTCCAATATGAACCCTATGTGCCGGAAAGCCGGATTTATACAAATTCCATGGGAACGAAATGGAACTATGTCACGATTCCTGTGGCGGATGCAGGTGAAACGATAGAGGTTCGAGTAACCTATGTATATGATGGTGCCAGGGCATGTATGGATAATATTTATATTGCCCAGCCCACTGGAGTATTGTTGAATACCTTTGAGGAGAAGATGGTGGCATTTATCACCTGTATTCTTTTGCTTTTTGTGGGTTTTTTGCTGATTGTGGCAGATATTCCAATCAATATGCGGTCGCAGAAGAATCATGAGCTGCGCTATCTCGGGCTTTTTTCAGTGGGGATTGCCGTTTGGTGCACCTCAGAAACGAATCTAGTGCAGATTTATATAGGTGACAGCAGGCTGATGCAGGTGGTATCCTGCTCGTCGCTGATGTTGATATCTATTCCACTGGTTCTCTATCTGGATACGGCATTTGGTTTCAGGCACAGGCATATGACCACTATATTGTGTTCGTTGTCCGCTTTGCAGTTTCTTATATGCTGGGGACTGCATTTTCTGAGGATTGCGGATATTCATGAGACGTTGACTGCATGTCATATTGTGCTTGGGATTTCTGCGGTGATATTATTTTATGTGATTGTTCACTCGTCGCTTGTCAATACAGAAAAGCACAGCCGCAATATCTACCGTCTGTTGCGTACTATCGGGCTGAGTTCATTGTCAGTGGCAACGGGTGTGGATATTATCCGCTATTATCGGGGGAATGGTACAGACAGTGCAATGTTTGTCCGGATTGGACTGCTGCTATTCATTATCTGTTTTGGCAGCTCCAGCTTGGAGAAAACGATTAATGCAGTAAAGCTTGGGGTGCAGACAGAATTTGTTGCGCAGTTGGCCTATCGAGATGGTCTTACACAAATCGGTAACCGGACTGCTTTTGAAGAGCATTTAGTGGATTTGGAAAAGACTAAGGATGAGCTGCCCGCTGTGGGAATTATTATGTTTGATGTCAATGATCTAAAATATGTCAATGACCATATGGGACACCATCAGGGTGATGCTATGCTGGTGAAAAGCGCTGAGATTATCCAGACTGCATTTGCTGATGCGGGAAATGACTGTTTCCGTATAGGTGGTGATGAGTTTGCAGTGCTTTTGAGCGGTCAGGAGATTGAAAAACATTATGAAGAGGGGCTGGCGCGTTTCGAACAGGAAGTGAAACAATATAATGATTTGCCGGATAAGGCATTTAGGATTAGTATCGCTTCTGGATTCGCTGTTTATGATAAGGATTGTGATGATACGAAGCTGATGGATACTTATCAGCGTGCGGATAAAGAGATGTATCGTAATAAGAAGGAGATAAAGGCTAAACAGATTCCACCGGAGAAATACTACGCTAAGGGGTAAAAGGATGATTAAACGATATTTCGTAAGAACGGGTGCTTTGCAAGAGGGGATGCGGATAGACCAGAATATAAAGGATCGTTTGGACCGTGTTCTGATTGCCAAGGGGACACATTTAGAGGCATATCAGATAGAGGCATTGGAACGTATGGGTATAAACGGTGTCTATGTGTCTGAAGGAGAGGAGGACCCGGAGGAAAAAAATGCGTTGGACTCAAAGCAGGTATCTGCAAAAGCGCGCAATAATATATCTAAGCTGCGGACAGAGGATCCTTCCAGGGTAAAGCTTTCTGAGAGTATCAAAAAGCGTGTGTCAGAGGGAATCCAATTTTTGTATAGTGATACGGATGGTCCGAATTTTACTTCTACCTCCACTAATGTTACGAAAAATCTGTTAAAGGCAATTGATGATAATGATGCGATCGCTGTGGATATCACAGCATTAAAAACCAGTGATGAATATACATTTAAGCACAGCGTGGATGTGGCTACAATGTCGATGATAGTTGCCAAGAAAATGAAGATGAAGCAGCAGGATATCTATAACATTGGTATTGCGGGACTTCTTCACGATATGGGCAAATCTAAGATTCCTTTGGAAATTCTGAATAAACCTGCCAGATTGACAGATGAGGAATTTGAGGTGATGAAACAGCATTCTGTCTATGGATACCGCATTCTGCAGGAAAAGGATGAATTTGACAGTGCCATAGCCCTGGCTGTATTACAGCATCATGAAAAGATGAATGGCAGGGGCTATCCAATGGGAGTTTCAGAGGACAAGATTTCTCCGTATGCAAAAGTATTATCTGTAGTGGATGTGTATGATGCACTGGTTACGGAACGCCCCTATAAGAAAGGAATGTCACAGCGTGATGCGATAGAGATTATTATGTCCATGACAGAGGAATTGGATATTACGGCTATGCGCAGTTTTTTGGCCAGTGTTATTTTATATCCGGTAGATTCCGTTGTTACACTCAGTAACGGTGAGGAGGCGTGTGTGGTGGAAAACCACCCGGAGTCCGTTCTTCGACCTACAGTGGTGGGGATAGAGAGTGGAACTGTGTATGATCTGACCAATGATTTGAGCTGTGCCAATATTTTGATTATGTAGAGGGATATGGTCAGTGGACCGGTATCTTGGATAAAGTAAGCTATTGACAAATAAAATGTGCGGTATCGTAAAGACCGCATGGGATGAAAGGAAAGGATAAAGAGATGAAAGCTGCAATTATTATGGGTTCAACAAGTGACCTTGCAAAGGTGGAACCGGCTGTGGGGATATTAAAGGATTATGGCGTGGAGGTAACCGTTCGGTGTTTGTCAGCCCACAGGGCACATGCAGGCTTGTCTGCATTTATGGAGGAGATTAACGGTGATGGAACAGAGGTGGTAATCACTGCCGCAGGAATGGCAGCGGCTCTGCCGGGAGTTGTGGCATCCCAGACTGTACTTCCGGTGATTGGTGTTCCGCTTTCCGGTTCGGTATTAGATGGTATGGATGCATTGATGTCTATTGTACAGATGCCATCAGGTATTCCGGTTGCCACTGTTGCGATTAATGGAAGCAAGAATGCTGCCTATCTCGCTTTACAGATTATGGCGGTAAAGCATGACTCCATCAGGGAGAAATTATTAGCAGAGAGAAAGTCAATGGAAGAGGCAGCAATGAAGGCAAACGAGGAAGTGACAGCGAAGTTTCAATAAGAAAAGTTGTAGAAAAGGCAGAGCCTTAGATAGGCTCTGCCTTGTTTGCTTATCTGTTCTTATTTTTTCAGACTCTCGCCTGTCAGCAATTCATATCCTTCCAGATATATATCAATAGTCTTTTGGGCGATATCCTCCGGAAGCTCCCAATCATGCTTACCTTCGTTTTCCTTTAACCAGTCCCTGGCAAACTGTTTATCAAAGGAAGGCTGACTGTGACCTGCCTCATATCCCTTTGCCGGCCAGAATCTTGAACTGTCAGGTGTAAGCATTTCATCTCCCAGAACAATGTTTCCGTCTTCGTCTAAACCAAACTCAAATTTGGTGTCGGCAATGATAATCCCGCGCTCCAAAGCGTAGTCGGCACATTTTTTGTAAAGAGCAATGGTATAATCGCGAAGCTTTTCGGCATATTCCTTTCCCTTGCCCGGAAATGCTTTCTCCAAGTGAACTATGCTCTGTTCAAATGAGATATTTTCATCATGGTCGCCAATCTCTGCCTTGGTAGACGGTGTATAGATTGGCTCAGGCAGTTTGTCGGATTCCTTTAATCCATCAGGTAGTGTAATACCACATACTGTTCCGTTTTCTTTATAGCTTGCCCATCCGCTGCCGGTAATGTATCCCCGGACGATGCATTCTATGGGAAGCATCTCCAATTTGCGGCACATCATACTATTGCCGTCGAAACGTGGCTGCTGGAAAAATTCCGGCATATCCTTTACATCAACGGAAATCATATGATTTGGCAGGATGTCAGCAGTCAAATCAAACCAGAATTTTGACATCTGTGTGAGAACAGTGCCTTTCTGGTGGATAATATTTTTTAAAATTACATCAAAGCAGCTAATGCGGTCGGTCGCAACCATAATCAGGCTGTCACCATTGTCATAGATTTCACGAACTTTTCCTTCCTTAATCGGTTTCATTTCATTTGCACTCATGTTATATACCTCGCATTTCATTAGTGTACCGGCTGTACCGATTTAACGGTGATGCAAAAGCAAAAAATCGCATCTGCAGTCAATACCTGTCTAGCATAGTAGATTTTAATATAAAAATCAAGCTTTTCTTTGTATGGATTTCAATAATGTTCTGTTTTACCGGATGAGAGCATGGCTTTGAACAGGTTAATTGGGATGAGTGTGTGAGTGAGAGAAATTTTGTTAGTAAAGAATCAGAATGCGGAGATATTGTATATTACATGAATTTTTGATATGATAAATGTTGGAAGACAATTTATTGGTGTACTTTTATCTAGAGAAGAATATCAGAAATTTAATTATCAGGGAGTGGACTTATGATTTGGAAAATATTAGGAATTGAAATGACAAAGGACGAGGAGGTAATCAAGACAGCCTATCGGAGTAAATTGCGTTATGTAAACCCGGAAGACGATGAAGAGGGGTTTAAAGAATTAAGAAGAGCATATGAAGAGGCTTTAGAATATGCCAATCAGGAAGAAACAGATGGTTTACATAATAGTGATGAGCAGACTGTGCCACAGGGAAAAAAGGATGAGGTAGATTTATGGATTGACCGTATTGATGCGATTTATCGGGATGTGGCGTTAAGGCGGGATGAGGCAAGGTGGGAGAAATTGCTGAATGACCCGGTTTGTGATGATTTAGATACAGAATTAGAGGCGGCAGAAAAACTTTTGGTTTATTTTATGTCCCATACCTTTATGCCTCAGAATATCTGGAAGCTGGTGGATAAGCGTTTTCACTATATGGAGAATTTCAATCAGTATAAAGAACGTTTTCCAGAGAATTATCTGGAGTATGTTAAATGGCAAATAGAAAGTCCGAGCTTTATTGACTATGCGCTGTTTGATGGCAGGACGGATGATCATGTAGACGAGTTTATTGCCAAGCTTTTTGAAATCAAGTCCTTATCAGAGGAAAAGGATTTAAAGAAAATCCGTCATATATTGAAGGAGCTTGGGCGTTTTGAACTGACACATCCCTTTGCCGCAGTAGAGGAGGCGAGATATGATCTGCTTTTGGCGCAGCAGCTTGAGACGGATGAGAAGGCATTGGGGGGGGAAGGTTCAGAGACGGAAAGGAAGAAAAATCCTTTCGAGGAGAGAGAACCACGGCAGTTGAGAGAGGCTGCTCTGGAGATTATGGAGGAGCTGGAATTTGAGTATTCGAACAATCCGTATGTGGAACGCACCTATGCAGAGGCTTTGATCGCTAATGGGAAAATCGAGAAGGCACATGCAGTCTACAATGAGATGGTAGAAAGAGATCCGGAAAATTATACAGCAAAGCTTGGTCAGGCAAATTGCATTTTTTTGGAGGGAGACCCGGAAAATGCAAAGGAAGATGTAGAGGACTTAATGGAGGAGCGGGTGCAGGATATGGACTGTCTTGCTCTGATGGACCGGATGAATGAGGTGCTGGTGAAGGATTATGAGGAGAGACTGGAAAAGGATTTTGACCGGGAAATCTGTTTTAAGCTTGGCTGGTGCTATTATCAGCAAAAGGAGTTCAAAAAGGGTGTTAAATTAATAGATACCGTAGAGGAGAGTGATGATTATGATTATGTGAATCTTCGCTGTCGTCTCTATCTGGCAGATGAGGATTATGAAAGAGCATATCCTCTTGCTAAAAAATGGATGCAGTTAATTGAGGAAAGTGAGGATGACGGTTCAAGAGAGATGACAAAACGCAAAAACCGTCTGTCACTGGCACATTTTGCAATGGGTGTATGTATTTGGGAAACGGATTATAAGAATGCGGAGGAAAAGCTAAAGGACAGTGTATTTTCAGAGGGAGTTTTTTACCTGAAAAAGGCAATTGAGGAAGAAAATAATGTATTGGTAAAGCTCTCCTATATGGAACAGATGGCGAGATTTTATTTGGAAGCTGAAGACTATGATGGCTGTATTGAGATCTGTAATGAGATTATTGAACGGGATAAAGGCTATTTCCCTGCCTATGTACACCGGCAGAAAGCCAATTATGAGTTGAAGAATGCCAAGGAGGTAATTGATGATTATTACGTCTGTCAGGATATATATGCCGCCTATGCACCACCGTATATTCTGGCTGCAGAAGTGTTTTTTGCCTTTGACCAGTATGATGATGTGGAGCAGATTATAGGGGCAGCAGGAGAGGCGGAAATTAAAAGTGACAGCTTGGAGCTATATCGGATTAAATGTATTCATTATAAGGAGTTCTCGGCAGAAAATGTACAAAGGGCATTAGAGGCTATTCTGACCCTAAAGGATAAATTGAGGAAAATGCCAGCTGACGAGGAAACAGATATTGAAGACTTGGCAGAGGTAGAGAGAGAATTGGCGGTTCTTTACTGGGATCAGGACAAGGTGGAGGAAACTATGTCTGTGATTGACGCATATCTGGAATCCCATCCGGATAATCTGATCATGCTGCATTTAAAGGCAGATGTGTTGAATCGGGAAGACCAGCTGGATGATGCTCTGAATATCTGTCAAAGACTTGTGGAGTTGGAACCGGACAATTTGTATACCGCAATGAAGATTGGAAATTGCTGGGAACGTCTTGGCAAGCTAAATCGAGCTGTGGACTGCTATGAGCGAATCCTGCAGCAAAATGCGGAGTTTGCACCGGCACTCAGAAGACTGATGTATGTTTATAGTTTTGTGAGCAATCGTGATGATGATCTGAAAAAGTGCCAAGTGGCAATCGATTATGCAACCCGGTTTATCAAGGTTACTGAGAGTGCAGAGGGGTATGTGGAACGAGGAAATCTCTACATTGATTTGTATGAGCTGGAAAAAGCAGTGGAAGATTGTAAAAGGGCTGTTGAACTGGACGGGGAAGCATATTATGCTTATAACAATATGGGCTGCGCATTCCTAAAGCTGAGGAAAATTGACGAGGCAATTGAACCGTTAAAGCGTGCGATCGAACTGGATCCGGATAAGGACCATCTGCCTTATCTCAATTTGGCAGAATGTTATGTTTTACAGAAGAACTATGATAAGGCAATCCAGTGCTATAGGGAGGCTCTGCGTCTGCGTCCGGAGGTTGTCCGTTGGAGGAATGAGATAGCGAAAATTTATGTACTTAAGGGGGCTTTTTCTCAAGCTGTTAATCTTTATCAGCAGATGGTAAATGAAGTCAAGGCTGATATCGGCAAGATGAACCTTGGGGATAAAATGAAATTTTATCTTGGCTCTGCGCTGACAGCAGAAAACAAAAGATTGTATGAATTGTACGGAAATATTGCAGAGGTATACCACCAGGCGGGAGATATGGACAAGGCGATAGAGTATTATAAAAAATCTATAGGACTGAGCGCCTTTTTTATGAAGGATGACCCGTTGCAGGCGGTGACAAAGGCGGCAGAATTTTATCGGGATATCGGTAACTGCCAGTATGCAGAGTGGATTTTAAATCGGGCGATGAAGCCGTATATTGGAACGGAAAGAGATTTAGATGCACAAAAGAATGCTTTCTTTGCCTATACTACTATCTATTTTGAATCCGGATTAGAGAAGGAGGCAAAAAAGTATGCAGATGCTTACATGAAGGAATTGCTCAGAGATTATCAGGATGAGAAGGATTTTCTTTCTGACTTGAGATATCGTCCGTCCAGATTATATGAGCTGGCAATTGTCTGTATCTGTACCGGGACAATTGAGGAGGCCAGAGTATATCTGGAGCAGATTCCGAAATGTCGGAACTGTGTCATGTGTGAAACCTGTGACTGTTTTGAGTACTATTTTGGCATGGGTCTGATTGCCGAGATAGAAGGGGACAAAGGGACGGCCAGGAAGAGGTATGAGAAGGCTATTGAGATAAAAGGATACTATCCCTGCGCCCAGCGGCATTTAGAGCTATTAGAAAAAAATTAAAAAATTTTGAAAAAAGCCACAGAAATTTTGTAATTTCTGTGGTTTTGTGTTATAGTATGTCCGTATGCGAATAAAAAAGACAAGGCAGATAATAATCTGAGAAAAAAAGCAATTTAGATATAAGGAATAGAGGTTACAGCATGATTATAGGTATTGACTTAGGAACAACAAACAGTCTTGCGGCTTATTATACAGAGGAAGGCCCTAGGATTATTCCCAATCGTTTGGGGAAGCATTTGACACCGTCTGTAGTCAGCGTGGATGAAGATGGACAGGTGTATATCGGTGAAACTGCAAGAGAGAGGATGCTTTTACACCCGGAAAGCTCTGCGGCAGTCTTTAAGCGCAGCATGGGCAGTGAGAAGATATATGAGCTTTCAGGGAAAAAGTTTCTCCCTGAAGAGCTATCGGCTCTTGTGCTTAAGGCGTTGAAAGAGGATGCTGAATATTTTTTGGGAGAAGAGGTTACAGAGGCTGTTATCAGCGTTCCGGCTTACTTTAACGATGAGAGAAGAAAGGCGACTAAGCGGGCAGGTGAGATAGCCGGACTGAAGGTAGAGAGGATTATCAGTGAGCCTACAGCAGCGGCTATTGCGTATGGGTTATATCAGAACCGTGAAAATGGTAAGTTTCTGGTGTTTGATTTAGGTGGCGGAACTTTTGATGTGTCCATCTTGGAGTTGTTCGATTCCATTATTGAGGTTCGGGCAGTTGCAGGGGATAACTTTTTGGGAGGAGAAGATTTTACAAGGGTTATAGAACAGATTTTTTTTGACAAGAATCCAGAAATTGATAAAGAGAAGCTTTCCGACAGAGAACTGCGACATATTGAGAAGCAGGCAGAGAACTGTAAGGTAGGCTTTGCAGATAACAGGGTATCCAAAATGTCCTGCAGGATAAATGACCAAAATTACGAGATGGAGCTTTCTATTGATGAATATGAGATAAAGTGTGATGAGCTGCTGGATAAAATCAGACAGCCCATTAAGCGAAGCTTATCAGATGCCAATGTGAAGCTGAAGGATATTGACCGAGTTGTGCTGGTAGGGGGAGCTACAAAGCTTTCCTTTATCAGGAAATTCGTTGGCAAGCTGTTTCATAATCTGCCGGATACCTCTATTAATCCGGATGAGGCAGTAGCATTGGGAGCTGCGGTACAGGGGGCCATGAAGGAGAGGAAGGACAGCATAAAGGAGATAATCCTTACGGATGTGTGTCCGTTTACGCTTGGAACGGAGGTTGTGCTGGAAAAGGAAAATGGTCGATTTGAAGATGGTCATTTTTGCCCGATTATCGAAAGGAATACAACCATTCCGGCAAGCCGCACGGAGCGTCTGTACACAGTAAATGATAACCAGACACAGATAAGATGCAAGGTTCTGCAGGGAGAGAGCCGCTTTGCCTCTAACAATGTACTTCTCGGGGAGATCCGTATTAAGGTGCCAAAGGCAGAGGCAGGTAAGGAAGCAGTAGATGTAACCTATACTTATGATGTGAATTCTATTTTGGAGGTTGAGATTAAGGTGGTGTCTACCGGTGAAATTACCAGACAGATTATCAAGACCAATGCAACAGATATGACAGAGGAGGAGATAAAGGAGCGTATGGAGGCGCTGGCTTATTTGAAGATACATCCGAGGGATAAGGAGGAGAATAAGCTCCTGCTGCTACGAGGAGAACGCCTATACGAAGAAAGCATAGGAGCAGAGCGTATGCAGATCGAATATGCACTTCGAGAATTTGAAAAGGCGTTGGACACTAGAGAAGAGAGTGTGATTGAAGGCGCCAGAAGGGATTTCAAGGAATTTATGGAAGCATTTACCGAGTAAATGCTTTACAAAAATAGTGATTTTTATTATAATGACGATATGTGTGTGCATAGCGTCATTATATTTTCAGGAGGATAAAAAATAATGGATTACAAAAATGCCGGAGTGGATATTGAAGCAGGTTATCGTTCTGTAGAACTGATGAAGGAGCATATTAAAAAGACAATGCGGGAAGAGGTGTTGACAGATATCGGCGGCTTTTCAGGGGCATTTTCTTTGGATAAGGTTAAGAATATGGAGCAGCCTACACTGGTATCCGGAACGGACGGAGTGGGAACAAAATTAAAGCTGGCTTTTACCATGGATAAACATGATACGGTGGGAATAGACTGTGTGGCGATGTGTGTAAATGATATTGCCTGTGCCGGTGGTGAACCCTTGTTCTTTTTGGACTATATTGCCTGTGGCAAAAATTATCCGGAAAAGATTGCCGATATTGTAAACGGTGTGGCTGAGGGGTGTGTTCAGTCCGGTGCGGCGTTAATTGGAGGAGAAACGGCAGAAATGCCGGGATTTTATCCAGAGGATGAATATGATTTGGCAGGCTTTGCCGTTGGCGTTGTGGATAAGAAGGATTTAATTACCGGAAAAGAGATTAAGGCGGGAGATGTTTTGGTGGGAATTGCCTCCAGTGGTGTGCACAGTAATGGATTTTCTCTTGTGCGTAAGGTTTTTGAGATGACAAAGGAGTCACTGAACAGGCATTATGATGAACTGGGAACCACCTTGGGAGAGGCGTTGCTTGCCCCTACAAGGATATATGTTAAGGCATTGAAAAGTGTTAAGGAAGCGGGAGTCAACATCAAGGGCTGTTCCCATATTACCGGTGGAGGTTTCTATGAAAATATTCCCCGAATGCTTCCAGATGGAGTAAGGGCAGTGGTAAAAAAGGATGCCTATGAGGTTCCGGCAATCTTTAAATTGCTGGCAAAGACCGGGGATATTAAAGAGCAAATGATGTATAATACTTATAATATGGGTATTGGAATGGTGCTTGCAGTAGATGCTGGCGAGGTGGACAAGGCGATGGCCGCATTGCAGGCAGCGGGAGAAACGTGTTATGTGATTGGCTGTGTCGAAGACGGAGAAAAGGGAGTCGTTATAGAGTAATGACGGTGTATCCGGTAAAGGGACAGAGAGGATAAAAGGACAGAGAGATTTGCAATGGCAGGGAATTATAGTTCGATGTTGTGAATCAGGAAAAGGTGGAGAATATGCTAAGAGTAGCAGTAATGGTGTCTGGAGGAGGAACAAATCTTCAGGCGATTATCGATGCAGTGGAATCGGAACGGATTACCAATACCGAGCTGGTGGCGGTAATCAGCAATAACAGGGGAGCTTATGCGCTGGAGCGTGCCAGAAAGTCAGGTATCCGCGATATTGTGGTTTCTCCGAAGGATTATACGGATAGGAAGCTGTTTAATCAGGCATTAATAGAAACGGTGGATTCCTTACAGATTGATTTAATTGTGCTGGCAGGATATCTGGTGGTGCTTCCGCCGGAAATGATCGACCAATATGAAAATCGTATTATTAATATTCATCCGTCACTGATTCCGGCATTTTGCGGAACAGGATACTATGGATTAAAGGTGCATGAAGCGGCTTTGGCAAGAGGTGTAAAGGTAGTTGGTGCTACGGTCCATTTTGTGGATAAGGGAACCGACACCGGACCAATCCTGCTGCAAAAGGCAGTTGCTGTGGAAAATGGTGATACTCCGGAAATTTTACAGCGGCGTGTTATGGAGCAGGCAGAGTGGGTATTGCTTCCGGAGGCGATCAATCTTATCGCTAATGATAAAGTGGTTGTATTGGATGGCAGAGCGGTAATCCGCTAAGGATAAAAGGATATCAGGCATTGCTGTCACGGTGAGAATGCAAATTTACAATGGCCAGACAGTGATTTGAAGGAGGATAAGACATGAAGGTTTTGATTATCGGCGGTGGTGGCAGAGAGCATGCCATTGCAGCCAGTGTAGCAAAGAGTAAGCGGGTATCGGAAATTTATGCGGCACCCGGAAATGCCGGTATCGCAGAGGTTGCAGAGTGTGTGGATATTCCGGTAATGGATTTTGATAAACAGGTGGCATATGCAAAGGAAAAAGGAATTGACCTTGTGATTGTCGGACCGGATGACCCATTGGTAGCCGGTTGTGTGGATGCCTTTGAAGCTGCGGGGATAAAGGTGTTTGGTCCGCGGAAAAATGCGGCGATTATTGAAGGCTCCAAAGCATTTTCCAAGGATTTAATGAAAAAGTATAACATTCCTACAGCTGCCTATGAAACCTTTGAGGATGCAGAGGAGGCGCTGGCCTATCTGGAGACGGCAGATTTTCCGATTGTGTTAAAGGCAGATGGTCTGGCACTGGGTAAGGGAGTATTAATCTGTAACACTTTAGAGGAGGCTAAGGCCGGAGTGCAGGAAATTATGCTGGATAAGCACTTTGGAGATGCAGGAAATAAAATGGTGGTTGAAGAATTTATGACAGGCAGAGAGGTTTCGGTACTGGCATTTTGTGACGGAACCACGATTAAAACCATGACTTCAGCGCAGGACCATAAGAGAGCAAAGGACGGAGACCAGGGATTAAATACCGGAGGAATGGGAACCTTTTCTCCGAGTCCGTTTTATACAGAAGAGATTGATGCTTTTTGTCAGAAGGAAATTTATGAGAAGACGATGGCAGCAATGAAGGCAGAGGGAAGGGATTTTGTCGGTGTACTCTTTGCGGGATTAATGATAACGGAAAAGGGAACAAAAGTTTTGGAATTTAATGCAAGGTTTGGTGACCCGGAAGCGCAGGTGGTTCTTCCACGCATGAAGAATGATATTCTTGATGTTATGGAGGCTTGTATAGACGGAAAGCTGGATGAAATTGATTTGGAATTTGAGGATAATGCAGCAGTCTGTGTTGTACTGGCTTCTGAAGGGTATCCTGTGTCCTATGAAAAGGGATTTGAGATTAGCGGATTGGATACCTTTAAGGACAAGGAGGGATACTATGTATTCCATGCAGGTACAAAATTTGCTGACGATCGGGTGGTGACGAATGGTGGTCGTGTACTTGGAGTGACAGCAAAGGGAAAAGATTTGGTGACGGCCCGTGCCAATGCCTATACTGCAACGGAATGGATTGATTTTGACAATAAATATATGCGCCGTGACATAGGCAAAGCTATCGATGAAAGGTAGATGAATTACAAAGGAAGGGGGACTGTGATATGGTTGCAGTCCCTTTGTGTCCTTTTTGAGCGAAATAAATGACAGATTGGAGAACGTAATGAAACAGAATTATACCAAAAGTGCCAACAATGCCCTTAAGTATGCCAAAAAGATTGCACTGGATTTGACACAGGAATATGTGGGAAGTGAACATTTACTGCTGGGGCTTGCAAAAGAGAAAAATGGTCTTGCTTCTGCTGTTTTAGTAAAGAATGGTGTGGAAGAGGAGCGGCTGGAGAATTTGATCAGTCAGCTGATGATGGATAATACCAATGTGACATTGGCGAATAAAGCAGAATTTTCTAAGAGATGTCAGGATATTTTGGAACTGGCAAACAAAGAGGCAGTCAGATTCAAGGCAGAAAAGGTAGGGACGGAGCATTTGCTCATTGCGATTATTAAGCATCCGGATAGTGTGGCGTTTCGTCTTTTGACAGCGATGAATATAAATGTCAGCAGATTATATTCGGATATTCTGGCAGCGATGAGTGTGGATGCGGCAACGGTAAAAAGTGAAATAAGCAGCTTGAAATCAAAAGAAAAGAAGGGGAAATCCCCTACGCCTACATTGGACCAGTATTCCAGAGATTTTACTAAGCTTGCCAGAGAAGGGCAGCTTGACCCTGTGGTGGGCAGGAATGCGGAAATGCAGAGAGTGGTGCAGATACTCAGCCGTCGAATGAAAAATAATCCCTGTCTTGTGGGCGAACCGGGTGTGGGAAAAACCGCTATTGTGGAGGGACTGGCACAGATGATTGTAGCAGGAGAGGTGCCGGAGACCGTAATAGGAAAACGTCTGCTCTCCTTGGATTTGTCCGGTATGGTGGCAGGCTCAAAGTATCGGGGCGAGTTTGAAGAACGCATTAAGAAGTTGATTAATGAGGTAATACAGGTTGGAAATGTGATTTTATTTGTGGATGAGCTTCACACCATTATTGGTGCCGGCGGAGCAGAGGGAGCCATCGATGCATCCAATATCTTAAAACCTGCGCTGTCCCGGGGAGAAATTCAGATGATTGGAGCAACTACTACGGCAGAATACCGCAAGTATGTGGAAAAGGATGCTGCGCTGGAGAGAAGATTTCAGCCGGTAACGGTACATGAGCCGACAGAGGAGGAGGCGGTTGCCATTTTAAAGGGGCTGCGTTCCTGTTATGAATATCATCACGGTTTGACGATAAGTGATGGGGCAATAGAGGCATGTGTAAAAATGGCAGTGCGCTACTTAAATGACCGTTTTTTGCCGGATAAGGCCATTGATTTAATGGATGAGGCGGCAGCAAAGAAAAAGCTGGCAGCTTCTAAGGTAACTCCGCAGATGAAAGAGGTGGAAAAGGAGATTACCGCTTTGAATGTTGAGTTAGACCAGTCATTTATGGAAAATGATTTGGAGAGTGCACACGAAACAAAGCTTGCCATTAAGGTATTGGAAGAAAAATTGGAGAAAATGCGGAAGAGGCATGAGAGCAGCATGCTGCTTCAAAATCTGATGTTAGACGAAGATGATATCGCAACAGTAGTGGCGGAGTGGACAAAGATTCCGGTTAGCCGATTGAAGGAAGAGGAGTCTAAACGGCTTTTATATTTAGAGGATACTCTGCATAAGCGGGTTGTCGGACAGGACGAGGCTGTGGGTGCAGTTGCAAAGGCTATCAAGAGAGGAAGAGTAGGGCTAAAGGATCCAAAACGTCCAATCGGTTCCTTCCTGTTTTTGGGACCAACAGGTGTGGGAAAAACAGAACTTTCTAAGGCTTTAGCGGAGGCTGTGTTTGGTGATGAGAAGGCTTTGATCCGGGTAGATATGTCTGAATATATGGAAAAACACAGTGTGTCCAAAATGATTGGCTCCCCACCGGGATATGTTGGCTTTGAGGAGGGTGGCCAGTTGAGTGAAAAGGTACGGCGCAATCCGTACTCCGTAATTCTTTTTGATGAGATTGAAAAGGCACATGTTGATATTTTTAATGTACTGTTGCAGATATTAGATGATGGCCATGTGACAGATTCACAGGGGAGAAAGGTTGATTTTAAGAATACCATTATCATTATGACTAGTAATGTGGGGGCCGCAAGGATAATGGAGCCGAAGAAGCTGGGCTTTTCGAGTGATACTTCTGATGAAAAGGATCACGAGTTTATGAAAAACAGTGTGATGGAGGAAGTGAAGCACTTGTTTAAACCGGAGTTTCTGAATAGGATTGATGACACCATTGTATTCCATGCTCTGACGAAGGAAGAGGTTAAGGATATTGCAGATTTGTTACTTCGCGATTTTGCAGTTCGTGTGAAGAAGCAAATGGGAATTGAATTGAAATACGGTGAGGCAGTGAAAAATTATATCTTTGATAAGGGATATGATAAGAAATATGGTGCCAGACCACTTAGGCGCGCAATACAGAATGAGATTGAAGATAAGATGGCAGAGGATATACTGGCGGGAAATATCACTTCCGGTCAGACTGTGCGCATTTCGGTGGTGAAGGCTGGAATAAAGTTTAAGTCTGTTTGATGGCAATGGACGTTCATCTTTAATGGATATTTGGTGGCCCGCAGATGGATATGGAAATAGGTTGTGGACATGCTAAAAAATGTCTGTAAATTTTATAAAATTATGCTGGAAAAAAGCCACTATATATTGTATACTATTAGATATGGATAAGACTACGTTTAGTATTATAAAATGCAGGAGGATAAGGCAATGGCAGTAGTAACTGAACTGATAAAGGAGGAGAACGGTGCATTGAGCTTTGGCAACTATGAACTGGTTTCCAAGACAAAGTTAGACGGTTTTGATTTTAAAGGAGATAAATATAAGGTCAAAACATTTAATGAAATTACAAAGCTGGAGAAGAATGGTTCTTTTGTATATGAATCTGTACCGGGAACTGTTGTTCACAATTTTCGGGCAAGTGATTCTCTTGTTGAATTTGAGGTTGAGGGAAAGGAAGATTCCCAGATTACTTTGGAGCTGGAAGCAGGTCAAGAGTATGTGACGATGATTGACGGCAACAGCACGGGTGCGATGAAGACCAATCTTGGTGGCAAGTTGAATTTGAGTGTAGAGCTGAATCCGGGACAGGTTTCTTCTATTAAGATTGAGAAGAGATAGTGGATAAAAGAGTTGCAATACGAAAGGAAATAATATGGCAAAGACAAAACAGATGTATTTTTGCCAGGAGTGTGGTTATGAGTCCGCAAAGTGGCTTGGACAGTGTCCAGGCTGCAAAAGCTGGAACACCTTTGTAGAAGAGAAATTAGTAGTAGGCGCTGGTAAGCGTTCCGGTAAAACGGAAGCTGCAGCGCCTACGAGCATTTTAGATGTTGCTGCGACAGAGGACACACGCATTGGCACAGGGATGAAGGAGTTAGACAGGGTACTCGGCGGCGGGATTGTAAAGGGCTCTCTGACTTTGGTGGGGGGCGACCCCGGAATTGGAAAGTCTACAATTTTATTGCAGGTCTGCCGGAATTTGTCAGAGAACAGTTATAAGGTGTTATATGCCTCCGGTGAGGAGTCTCTGCAGCAGATTAAGCTCCGGGCGGACCGCTTGGGAGGATTTACGAAGGATTTGCTGCTGCTTTCGGAAACCAATCTGGATGCGATAGAGGGTGGGATTACCAAGGTGAATCCGGACGTTGTGGTAATTGACTCAATCCAGACGATGTATATAGAGGATATCGGAAGTGGCGCAGGAAGCGTTTCTCAGGTCCGCGAGGTTACAGGGCGGCTTATGCGGATTGCAAAACAGCTAGGGGTTGCTGTTTTCATTGTCGGTCATGTGACAAAGGAAGGAAATGTGGCTGGTCCAAGGACGTTAGAGCATATGGTGGATACTGTTTTATATTTTGAAGGGGAGAAAAATGCATTATTTCGTGTGCTGCGAGGGGTGAAGAACCGTTTTGGTTCAACAAATGAAATTGGTGTATTTGAAATGAAGGACAGTGGCTTATATGAGGTGGATAATCCTTCGCAGGTTATGTTAAATGGAAGACCATTAGATGCATCAGGCTCTGTGGTTGTCTGTGCCATGGAGGGGACGAGACCGCTGCTGATTGAAATACAGGCACTGGTATCCCAAACCAATTTTAACCTGCCAAGACGTACCTCCGTGGGGATTGATTACAACCGTGTGAATCTCTTAATGGCGGTGCTAGAAAAGAGGGAGGGAATGATGCTGGCGGGAAGCGATGCCTATGTGAATCTGGCAGGAGGGATGAAGGTGGCGGAGCCGGCACTGGATCTTGGAATCATTGCCGCACTTATTTCCAGCTTTAAGGATATTGCCATTGATGCCCATACAGTGATTTTTGGTGAAGTTGGTCTGGCAGGAGAAATCCGTGGGGTTACAATGGCGGAGCAGCGTATACGGGAGGCGGCAAAAATGGGTTTTGCCACATGTATTCTGCCAAAGAGCAATGCAGAGGTTATAAAGCATACAGACGGAGTGAAAATCATTGGTGTGAGCAGGCTTTCAGAAATTGTGGAGTGGATATTACAGCAGGGATAATGGAGAGCGATTCTGCTCAAAATGTATTGGATACCTTGTGGATGCAGAATGTGACGGATTGTTTTGTGATTTTGGGAAATGATAAGGGCGGTCAGGACACCTTCTATTAGATTTGAATAGGTGAATGTGGCAGTAACGCTTAAAGGCAAATTATTCGAGAAAACGCAGGTAAAAAAATTTGATCGCAGAATTTGAAAAAAGTTGTTGACATGAGGAGAAGGCTGTGATAATATAATCACTGTTGCGGCGCTGATAAAAGAGGTGCCAAAGCACAATCAGCAGCATGAAAATAGCAGATGCGGCTGTAAAGAACCAACAAAATTGAATGATGATTAAACAACAAAACAACCCTGAAAATTCTTAC
>CAMWYM010000035.1 GCA_947178475.1 uncultured Clostridium sp.
ATCCAGATATGAGGAGACAGGGATTAATAAGGTTGATGGTAAGACTTTTATGTTTGGCAAAAAGCATAACCTGCTGACAGGATGGCGTCGGGATGAAAATAATATGCGCTATTATTTTGACAAGAAGGCGGGAGCGGCATTAGTTGGCTGGAATTATGTCGGAAAGTACAAATACTATTTTAATAAAAAGGGACAGCTTAGTCAGGATGTGAGAAAGAAGCTCACCAAAAAGCAAAAGTCGTCATATATGATTAAGGTAAATCGGACAGCGTGTTGTGTTACCGTATATGCAAAAGATGGTGATAAGGGATATACCATTCCGGTAATTGCATTTGTCTGTTCTACTGGTCCGGCAACTCCGGTGGGAAATTTCACTATTAGGGACAGGCTACGCTGGCATGAACTGATGGGACCGAGCTGGGGACAGTGGTGTGAACATCTTACAGAGGATATTCTGTTTCACTCAGTATATTATAATGAGAAGAATAATAACCGTACATTGGATGTCAGTGCGTATAACAAACTGGGAAAAATGGCCTCCCATGGCTGTGTTCGTTTGACCGCCGGTGATGCAAAGTGGATTTATGATAATTGCAGCATTGGAACAAAGGTGACGATTTATAATGATAAAAAGAATCCGGGACCTTTTGATAAGCCGAAGGCAGTAAAGCTCAAATCAAGTCATACATGGGATCCTACGGATCCGACCATTAAATAGCAGGAAGAATCATAAGAAATTTGATTGTATCAGAGAAAAAAGAAACAGCATAGTTGAAAGTTTTGCTTTCATCTATGCTGTTTCTTTTTCTATGTCAGGTACAGGGAATATGTAGGCAATTTTGTACTGTCCAAAATAGGCAAAGCTCACAATCCGTGTTTTTAAGTATTGTGTATAATAAATAATAAATTTGTTGAATAGTCAGATAAAATATTGAATTTTAGAAAATTATTTTATAATATAAAAATATGTCGATTTTATTCTATTTACAAAAAGAGGAGAATTTTGTATTATAACATAAGTTTGAATAACTTTACTATATATAATAATATTTAAGTTATATCATGATAATATAGAAAGAAAGGGTGCAGGATGATGAAACAGCAGTTTGATGAAGCAACGAAACGGGAAACAGGTCTATACCATTCCGAATTTGAGCATGACAATTGTGGTATTGGTGCAGTGGTAAATATTAAGGGGAGAAAAAGCCATGCAACGGTGACCGATGCGCTTCAGATTGTAGAGAAACTGGAGCATAGGGCTGGTAAGGATGCCGAGGGTAAGACTGGAGACGGCGTGGGTATTCTTTTGCAGATATCACATAAGTTTTTCAGTAAGGCAGTTGAGGCTCTCGGTGTTTCTCTGGGAGGAGAACGGGATTATGGAATCGGAATGTTTTTTCTTCCGCAGGATGAATTAAAGAAAAATCAGGCAAAGAAGATGTTTGAGGTTATCGTAGAGAAGGAAGGAATGGAATTCCTGTGCTGGAGAGAGGTTCCCACAAAACCGGAGGTCCTTGGAAAGAAGGCAGTGGATGTGATGCCTTGTATTATGCAGGCCTTTGTGAAGCGGCCAGAGGATGTGGAAAAAGGACTGGATTTTGACCGCCGCCTCTATATTGTAAGGCGGGTGTTTGAACAGTCCAATGATAATTCCTATGTAGTATCATTATCCTCACGTACTATTGTATATAAAGGCATGTTTTTGGTAAATGATTTGCGGATGTTTTTTGAGGATTTGCAAAGCAAGGATTATGAGTCTGCTATTGCGCTGGTGCACTCCCGGTTTTCTACCAATACGACACCAAGCTGGCTGCGGGCTCACCCGTATCGTTATCTTGTACATAACGGAGAGATTAATACGATACGTGGAAATGCAGATAAGATGCATGCCAGAGAGGAATCCATGGAGTCAGAGCATTTTAAGAGGGAGATGCATAAGCTGACACCGGTGGTTGATCCGGATGGCTCGGATTCGGCAAGACTTGACAATACTTTAGAGTTTTTGATGATGAGTGGTATGCCTCTGCCTCTTGCTGTGATGATTACCATCCCGGAGCCATGGGAGAATAATCGCTATATGACACAAAAGAAGAAGGATTTTTATCAGTATTATGCAACAATGATGGAGCCTTGGGATGGACCGGCCTCCATTCTGTTTACAGATGGTGATATCATGGGAGCAGTGCTGGACAGAAACGGTCTTCGTCCTTCAAGATATATGATTACTGATGATGATAATCTGATTCTCTCTTCAGAGGTGGGAGTGCTGGACGTTGCGCCAGACCATATTGTGACAAAGGAGAGGCTTTATCCCGGTAAAATGCTGCTGGTAGATACGATACAGGGGAAATTGGTTTCCGATGAGGAATTGAAAAATAAATATGCAGATGCGCAGCCCTATGGAGAATGGCTGGATTCTAATCTTGTGTACTTGAAGGATTTAAAGATTCCTAATAAGAAGGTAGAGGAACATTCTAAGGAAGAACGGGCAAAGCTGCAACGAGCCTTTGGTTATACTTATGAGGATTTGAACAGTATTCTTCCTATGGCACAAAATGGCAGTGAAGCAATTCAGGCAATGGGAACGGATTCCCCGCTGGCAGTGCTTTCCGACAAAAAACAGCCGTTGTTTAATTATTTTAAACAGTTGTTTGCACAGGTAACAAACCCTCCTATTGATGCAATTCGTGAGGAGGTTGTCACCAGTACCTCAGTGTATCTTGGTGGAAATGCCAATATTTTGGAGGAGAAGCCGGAAAACTGCCGGGTGCTTAAGATTTTTGACCCAATTCTCACCAGCGTGGATTTGTTGAAAATCCGCAATATGCAGGTGGAGGGACTGAAGGTAGGCGAGGTGCCTATTACTTATTATAAAAACACCTCTCTGGAAAAGGCCATTGACCGTCTTTTTGTTGAGGCTGACCGTTTGTATCGGGATGGTGTGAACATTCTGATTCTTACCGATCGGGGTGTCGACGAGAATCATGTGGCAATTCCGTCCCTGCTTGCGGTTTCTGCCATGTCACAGCATTTGGTGCGGACAAAGAAAAAGACATCTATGTCTCTGATCCTTGAAAGTGCAGAGCCAAGATGTGTGCATCATTTTGCCGCCCTTTTAGGCTATGGTGCTTCAGCGGTTAATCCTTATCTGGCACATGAATCCATTAAGGAATTGATTGATAATAGCCGTTTAGATAAGGATTACTATGCGGCAGTAAATGATTATAATGCAGCGATTATTCATGGTATAGTCAAGATTGCCTCTAAAATGGGAATTTCAACGATTCAGTCATACCAAAGCTCTCAGATTTTTGAGGCTATCGGTATCAATAAGGCGGTGGTGGACCGTTACTTTACGAATACGGTAAGCCGTGTAGAGGGCATTGACATCGGGGATATTGAAAAGCAGGTGGATGAGCTTCACTCCGCAGCATTTGATCCTCTTGGATTGGATATGAATCTTTCTCTGGAATCCAGCGGAAGTCATAAATATAGAAGTGGAAAGGAAGAGCATTTGTATAATCCCCAGACCATTCATCTGTTGCAGCAGGCAACCAGAGTGGGGGACTATACATTGTTTAAACAATATACAAAGCTGATTAATGAGGAGATGGATGCAGTCAACTTAAGAGGGCTTATGGAATTTGACTATCCGGAACAGGGAGTGCCTCTTAAGGAGGTAGAACCGGTGGATTCTATTGTGAAGAGATTCAAGACTGGTGCCATGTCCTATGGTTCCATTTCACAGGAGGCACATGAGACACTGGCAATTGCGATGAATATGTTAGGCGGAAAATCCAATTCCGGTGAAGGCGGTGAGGATTTGGAACGGCTGATTGTCGGTGAAGACGGGAAGAACCGCTGTTCTGCAATCAAACAGGTGGCATCGGGGCGTTTTGGTGTTACTTCAAAATACCTGACCAGTGCAAAGGAAATACAGATTAAGATGGCACAGGGAGCGAAGCCTGGTGAGGGCGGACATCTGCCTGGCGGAAAAGTATATCCATGGATAGCAAAAACACGTCATTCCACACCGGGTGTAGGCTTGATTTCGCCGCCGCCTCATCATGATATTTATTCTATTGAGGATTTGGCACAGTTGATTTATGACTGCAAAAATGCAAATACGGAGGCAAGGATTTCGGTTAAGCTGGTGTCGGAGGCTGGTGTAGGTACTGTGGCGGCCGGTGTTGCCAAGGCAGGCGCTCAGGTTATTCTGGTATCGGGATATGACGGTGGTACCGGTGCTGCCCCTGGAAATTCGATTTACAATGCAGGACTTCCATGGGAACTGGGACTGGCGGAAACACACCAGACATTGATTATGAATGATTTGCGAAATAAGGTGGTTTTGGAAACGGACGGTAAGCTGATGACGGGACGGGATGTGGCTATTGCTGCTATGCTGGGTGCTGAAGAATTTGGATTTGCTACTGCTCCGCTGGTGACAATGGGCTGTGTAATGATGCGTGTATGTAATCTGGATACCTGTCCGGTGGGTGTGGCGACACAGAATCCTGAGTTGCGGAAAAGGTTTAAGGGTAAACCGGAGTATGTGGTAAACTTCATGGTATTTATCGCAGAAGAGCTAAGAGAATATATGGCTAAATTGGGTGTCAGGACAGTGGATGAGCTGGTGGGACGTACGGATTTGTTAAAGGCAGGAAAGGAAGCTGCCAGCAGAAAGATAGATTTATCTGCAATTCTTGACAATCCATTTGTTGACAGTCCGCAGAACAAAATAACATATAGCAAGAAAAATGTATACGATTTCCAGCTGCCTGATACAGTAGATGAGAAAATATTGGTAAAAACCTTTAAGACAGCATTAGATAAGAGGCAGAAAAAGAGTGTGGAGATTGATGTAAAAAATACCGACCGCTCCGTAGGTACGATTTTTGGTTCGGAGATTACAAGAAAGTATCATAATTCTCTGGAGGAGGATACCTTTACCGTGAAGTGCAACGGGTCCGGTGGACAGAGCTTTGGTGCATTTATTCCTAAGGGACTTACTCTGGAATTGGTGGGTGACAGTAATGACTACTTTGGCAAGGGACTTTCCGGTGGAAAGCTTATTGTCTATCCTCCGAAGACTGCACAGTATAAGCCGGAGGAGAATATTATCATCGGTAATGTTGCTCTTTATGGTGCAACGTCAGGTTCGGCATATATCAATGGTGTGGCAGGAGAACGTTTTGCTGTCCGCAATTCCGGTGCAACGGCGGTTTGTGAAGGTGTGGGTGACCATGGCTGTGAATATATGACCGGCGGTCGAGTGGTAATTTTAGGAGATACCGGCAAGAACTTTGCTGCTGGTATGAGTGGCGGTGTAGCCTATGTGCTGGATATGGAAAGTGATTTGTATATGAAACTGAATAAGGAGCTGGTAGCCATTGAACAGGTGGTAGATAAATATGATGTGCTGGAGCTCAATACCATGATTAAGGAGCATGTGGCATATACTAATTCAGCTATCGGCAAAACCATTCTGGACAATTTTGGTGAGTATCTGCCGAAGTTTAAGAAGATTATTCCGCATGACTATAAGAAGATGATGAATATGATTGTACAGATGGAGGAAAAGGGGCTGAGTTCCGAACAGGCTCAGATTGAAGCGTTTTATGCGATGAAGAAATAGCAGGCTTTTGAAGGATGAGATAGACGGAGGCTGCCGACAGGAAAAGCTTGTACTGGTCGGGGTCGAAGCTGGGAAAGGAGAATGAAAACGTGGGAAAAACAACAGGATTTTTAGAATATGACAGGGAAACCAGTCTTGAGGTAAGTCCGAAGGAGCGCATTAAGAATTTTGATGAGTTTCATGTACCTCTTTCAAAGGAGAAACAACGCACACAGGCAGCGAGATGTATGGAGTGTGGAGTGCCCTTTTGTCAGTCCGGTATGATGATTGGAGGTATGGCTTCGGGATGTCCACTTAACAATTTGATTCCGGAATGGAATGATTTGATTTATAACGGTAACTGGGAGGAAGCTTATGAACGGTTGAAAAAGACCAATAACTTTCCGGAGTTTACCTCAAGGGTATGTCCGTCACCCTGTGAGGCAGCCTGTACCTGCAATTTGAACGGCGAGCCGGTATCCAATAAGGAGAATGAGAGAAGTATCATTGAGGCAGCGTATGCAAACGGACTTGCTGTACCTAAGGCGCCGAGCGTGCGAACCGGTAAGAAAATTGCCGTAATTGGTTCGGGTCCGGCAGGGCTTACCGTTGCAGACCAGTTAAATAAACGTGGACATTCGGTGACTGTATATGAGAGAAGTGACAGGGTAGGCGGATTGCTGATGTACGGGATTCCGAATATGAAGCTGGAAAAACAGATTATCGACCGAAAGGTTGAAGTGATGAAGGCGGAGGGAGTTGAGTTTATTACCGGTGCACATGTGGGAGCGACAAAGACTGCAATGAATCCCCGGGTGGCTAAGGAAGATATCATGGGCAGTTATCTCACCAATCCAGAGGAGAGGGTGGTTAAGGCGGATACAGTGCTTAAAGAATATGACAGTGTTGTTCTTGCCTGTGGTGCCTCTAATCCAAGGGATATCAAAGCCAAAGGGAGAGATGCCAAGGGAATCTATTTTGCGGTAGACTTTTTAAAGGTGACAACGAAGAGTCTTTTGGATTCGGCTTTTAAAGATAAACAATATATCAGCGCTAAGGGAAAAAATGTGCTGGTCATCGGAGGTGGCGACACCGGTAATGACTGCGTGGGGACTTCCATTCGTCAGGGCTGTAAGAGTGTAGTGCAGTTGGAAATGATGCCAAAACCGCCGGTTTCCAGAGCGGAGAATAATCCGTGGCCGGAATGGCCGAAGGTGCTCAAGACAGATTACGGTCAGGAGGAGGCTATTGCCGTGTTTGGTCAGGATCCGCGTATCTATGAGACCACAGTTAAGGAATTTGTCAAGGACAAGGAAGGAAATGTGGTGGCGGCAAAGTGTGTGAAGCTGGAGTGGAAGAAGGATTCCAAAACAAATCGGATGACGATGTCTGAGCTGGCAGGCAGCGAGTATGAGGTTCCGTGTGATATTGTACTGATTGCGGCAGGCTTTTTGGGTACGCAGGAGTATGTGGCTAAAGCCTTTGGAGTGGAATTGAATGAGCGTACCAATGTGAAGACGGAGCAGGGTGCTTATCACACAAATATTTCCAAAGTTTTTACCGCAGGCGATATGCACAGAGGGCAGTCTTTGGTGGTATGGGCAATCCGAGAGGGACGGGAGGCTGCCAAAGCAGTAGATACCGCTTTGATGGGTTATTCCAATTTGTAGCGTTCTTATTGGTTGTAGTTGAAAAAATATTCTGAACCATGTATAATGTATTCAATGTTTGAGAATGGACAGTAAAATACAGAAAACAAAGGATATTATTATTGATGAGAACATATATTATTTTGGGACTACTGGCAGTATTTTTAATTTATTTGTTGATTTGGACCTTTAATCTGCATCTTTTTACCAGGCGGCAGAAGAAGGTTAAACGGGTTCAGGAGCTTAGGGCCAAGGGGAATGAGATTAAGAAGCGGACCATCGACTGTACCAAGGATTATTGGTATAATCTTCGGGAGGTAGAGGACTGTAAAGAGGGTGAAAATGTTGAAAAGTTCTATCACTACTTTGTCGGTGTAGATCAGGGCGTGCATGAACTGCTTTTGGAAATGTATGATTGCGGGATTGTCCGCATTGATGCGTTGGAAGAGATTGCATACGGTGACAGTCATCTGAATAATGTGGATTTATCCTTTTTGGAAGAGCTGGAAAATGAAATGAGGGCAGAGGAGAATGACTCGGAAACCAATGAGCCATCGGGAACAGTGATAAAGGAACAGCCGGCTGCTCATGAGGATTTTGGAGGGATTATACAGGTGGAAGGAATTCTGGCAGACTTCTTTGGAGCAGGTCAGGATGTAATGGGTGCAGCGAGGAACCTTAAGGAGGACGACCCAGGAATTACCGATATACATGGAACCTTATCAGATGGAGTCGTGGATATTCTCGATGCGGTGGATGCAGAGAGAGAGGCAGAAGAGGAGCTGGATGAGCCGATTTTGAAGAAGCAGGAACGCTCTGTGGAAAAAGACCGCAAGGCAAGGGAGATGACTGCTAATGCGGAAATCAGAAATAAAATTTATGAAAAATGGGTAAGCTATGTGTTTGAATTGTATGAGAGAATAAATATTAATGCCAATGAGGACACTAAGCACAGAATCAGAAAGGCGTTGACGGATTATGGATACAACGACGTGGACGTGCTGCTGGTGGGACCGGATTATGATGTATAGGAAAGTAAAACAGGAGGAGACGATTAAGTCTCCTCCTGTTCCTGTATATTGCGGATAAAGGATTTCTTGGTGAGCAGCAATACAATGATCGTTGCTATCTCCAGTATAAGACATAGGATGAATGCAGTAAAGGCGATAGATATTTTGGTGTTACAAAACAGGAAGAAGCCGCCTATGCATACTACAATGGTAAAGGCAATGGAAATTGCCATGGAGAAGAAGGTGTTATAGTTTTCCCGCAGAGCACTCATCTCGTCGTCCCAGATTAGCTTGGGCTGGATAGAGTCAATGTAAATCCCCATGTAGGAGACAAAGGAGATAGACATAATACTGAGACAGGTAAACAGCAGTATATGAATCAGAGGTACCTTTACCAGAATACATGCCGGAATATAGAAGATAAGTACGCCAATAGCAGGAAAGATAATTCCTACCAGTGCCTTGGCATGCCATTGAACAAAATAGGGAACCGGTATATATTTCATAAAGGAAAAGTGTTTGCCCTCTCTGGATATCGCATTGGAGCTAAGACTGTTGATTGCAGCAACGATTACAGAGATACCTACGATGCCCAAGAGGAAAAAGAGCTGGATTCGTAAATCCCTGTGTGCATAATAGTGCTGCAGCTCTGCAAGAGTGAATCTTCGGCTCTGAATTTTATACATTGCATAGACAAAAATTGGCCAAAGGAAATTGATAGCGATACAGTTGGTAAAAAATACAGGGGTGCGTACCAGTATCCGGACTTCCTTCATAAAATAAGCCCATGTCTGTGAATGCTGTGAACAGTCTGCCAGCAGCTTGTCTAAGGATTTTGTACGTTTGCTGTTGTCAGAGGAGGTCAGACCGATTACACCTCTGAAATACAGTGCTTCGGACAGAAGCAGCATAACGGCGATAACCACTGCATTAACTGCGATGTATGCAACAAGAGAGAGCATATTTCCCTCATTGAAGGTTTTGACAAAGAGAGGAACATTGGGGAAAACCACATTCATTACATTGAAAAAGGTCTGGTCTCCAGAGGCCAGGGTTTCCACATAGCTGTCAATATCCATGTTCTGCAAAAAGCCGATGGAGCCGACTAAGACCAGTACCATAATAAATATCAGGGCTACAGATATTTTCTGTATCATATCCTTGTTCCGTATTACTTTTGTAAATCCCATAATCAGTATACTGATTATGCCGCAGTAGGCAAGGGGGATGACCGGCAGGGTAATGATTCCTATAATTGACAGGAGCCAGTGCAGCAGTCCCATTTTGGATCCGATGCCATACCCGATAACACAGGAGATAACCAAAACAATCTGCATGATATTTTCGTTATAAAATGCAGCAGTAAATTTGGATGCAACAATTTGATATGCCCGAAGTGGCCAGGGCAGAAGAAACTCAATGTCATTGGAAAAATAGAATTCATTAAAAATGACATTGATTCCAAAAATAACGGTAAACAGGCAGATGACATGGAACATCAACTGAATGCCAAGGGATTCGCATCCCAGAGGAAGTAAAGTTTCTGTCATCAGCTTCACCAGTATGCCCACAGCAATGGCAACTGGTAACAAAACCCCGAAAACACCAAAAAGAGAAAGAATAATAATCATAATTTTGCGGCGCTTATCCTGAGGCTCACTCATGCCGATGGCAGAAATAAATGTTTTGGTAAGTATTCTATAACTATTCATGGGCAGTCATCTCCAAAAATATTTTTTCTAAATCCATATCCGGATACCTTTTGGTAAGTTCATCTAAGGTTCCGTAAAATAGGGCTTTTCCGTGATTGATAATAATTACCTTATCACAGAGCTTTTCCGCAACCTCCAGAACATGAGTAGAGAAAAGGACGGAATTGCCGGCATCGGCATGCTCACGCATCATACTTTTCAGATTGTAAGCCGATTTGGGGTCCAGACCGGTTAGCGGTTCATCCAGTATCCATACAGCAGGATCGTGAACCAGTGCGGCGGCTACCATCATTTTCTGGCGCATACCGTGAGAGTAGCTCTGCATCGGTTTATCCAACACTTCTGCCAGGTCAAAGCGGGTAGCAAAGGTTTTGATGCGCTCTTTCCTGACCTCTACGGGCACCTTGTAAATATCGGATATCAGGTTCATAAACTCCAAGCCCTTTAAGCGCAGGAACATATCAGGGCTGTCAGCAATATAGCCAATGACTTGTTTTGCCTTTAGCGGTTCCTTCTGCATGTCAAAATCATTGATTAGGATTGTGCCGCTGTCCGGTTTTAAAATTCCGGTCATCATCTTAAGCGTTGTGGTTTTGCCGGCACCGTTCGGTCCGATAAAACCGACAATTTCACCGTTATTTACAGTAAGACTTAGGTCGTCTACAGCACGGACGGTTCCATTGTAGGTTTTTGTGATACATTCAATTTGAATCATAGTCTTATCCTTTCCTTTGTTCTTTGTAAAAACAACACAGCGTTTGCTGTGTTGTGAATAGATAATTGCGAAACTCTCTATTAGATATTGTAATTGGGAATGGCCGAAATAGTATGTATTTTGTCAGCATTAACCATGCTTGCTGCATCCGTTGAGGCAACTGCATAAAGGCTGTCGGCATTTCCTGTCAGATTATCTCCCATATAGGAAAGAACCTTGCTGACATAATTTTGCGTTTCGGTAAACGGGGGAATGCCATTATATTTATCTACATTACCTGGTCCGGCATTATAGGCGGCAAGGGAAAGACTGATATTATTGTTGTATTTGTGTAACAGCTGTGACAGGTATCTGGCACCTCCCATGATATTTTCCCGGGCATCATAGGGATTGTCCACTCCGAGAGTAGAAGCAGTTCCGGGCATCAGCTGCATTACGCCTATGGCTCCGGCGCTGGATACACAATTCGGATTGAAATTCGATTCCTGCTTTGCCACTGCCTTTAGCAGGTTCACGTCCACACCATACAGTGCAGCAGCTTCGTTAAAATACTGCTCCATGCTTTGGGGAGCGGTTACCGTTTGGGTTGAACCGGTCTGTGAGCTGTCTGCCGGCCGGGCATAAATTATGGTTTCTTTTTGTAATATAGCATCAAAATTGTTGTTACCACTGTTCTTTTTGTTAGCAGATTTTTGTTGATAGAGGGAAGTTTTATCCACATATTCTGCCCCGTTAATGTAAATCATGAAAATTCTCCTTTTGCATGAAAAATATAGAAATAACTCATACAGATTCTATTGTACTATAAAATGAGGAAAAAGGGAATGGAAAGTTATAGTTTTTTTGTTTTTGCTTTGTAGCTTGTTTTGTGTTAAAGTATATAGCGGACAAAAAATTACAGGAGAAAAGGGCATGTATCTAAAAAGTGTTAATCCATATAGTATAACAAAGCAGCATAAGAGGGATAAGCTTCATATTATAGAAAGAATTCGTCTGCTGTTTGATAAGGACAGTTTTACCGAATATTATCCTGAGGATGAAGGAGAGGAGCTGGCGGGATATGATGGTGTGATCACCGGTTATGGGACAATCTACGGACAGCGGGTATATTTCTACGGGCAGGACTTTACCTGTATGGGGGGAACCTTTGGATATCAGCATAGCAGGCAGATTATCGCTATACTGAAGGCTGCTGTTTCAGACAAAAAGCCGATAATCGGAATTTATGATGGTGGTGGAGCAAGAATTCAGGAGGGAGCGGCTTCTGTTGCAGGCTGTGGTGAATTGTTCCGAATGAATGCTCTTGCCTCCGGCTATATTCCGCAGATTGCCATTATTGCCGGGACTTGTGCCGGAGGAGCTGTGTATTCCCCAGGACTGACGGATTTTGTATTTACAATAGATAAAATTAGCAATCTCTTTGTGACCGGAGCTAAGGTTATTAATGAGGTACAGGGAACAGACTATCTGATTGAGGAGTTGGGAGGGGCACATATTCACTCTTCCGTCAGCGGTGTGGCACATTTCCGGGTGGCGGATGAGAAAAGCTGTTATCAGCAGGTGCGCCGTCTGGTGGATTTACTTCCACCCTGTTATATGACGGAACGGATTTTCCGTACTGATGCCTATCATGAGAAGGATTTGAGTGATATCTTATCCTTGCTTCCGCAGGATAAACAGCAGATATATGATGTCAGACCGGTGATTTTGGAAATATTGGATGACGACAGTTTTATTGAGGTACACAGGGAGTTCGCAAGAAATATGGTGACGGGATTTGGAAAGCTTGGCGGAATTACAGCAGGTATAGTGGCGAATCAGACGCTTCATAAGAATGGTGCCATTGATGTGGACGCAGCAGATAAGGCAGCAAGGTTTGTTCAATTTTGTGACTGTTATAATATTCCGGTGGTGACACTGGTCGATTCCACTGGGTTTGTTATGGAGGCAGAGCAGGAGCAAAAAGGGCTGATAAGACACGGTGCCAAAATGATTCAGGCATATGCGAATGCCACCACGATAAGACTTACGGTTATTCTGCGTAAGGCCTATGGCGGTCCATATATCTTTATGGGTTGTAAGCAGCTGGGGGCAGACAGACATTATGTTTGGCCGGGAGCAGAGGTGGCAGTGATGAAGGCGGAAGGAGCAGTTGCCGTGATCAGTCATAGTCAGCTTGGAAAGTTGGAGGGTCTGGAGAGGGAAGAATATTTAGAACGGCAGTTGTCAGAGTATAAGAGCCTATATATGAATAGTGATATGGTATTGAAAAGACATTTTGTAGATGAGGAAATTCTACCATGGAGGACAAGGGAGATTCTGTATCAGGATCTGCTGCGGCTAAGCGGTAAAAAAATAGAGATACAGATTGAAAAGAAACATCCCAATCTGCCGGTGTAGCAGATAAAAGCAAGGCAGGGATGAGGCAATGGATAAGCAAAGGAGGAATTAGATGAAAGAGAAAACATTGGATATATTTGAAAATGCACCGGTGCCAAAGGCCGTTATCAGTAATATCATTCCGTCGGTTATTAGTATGATTATGGTATTGCTGTACAATTTAGCGGATACTTTTTTTATTGGGCAGACGAAAAATGCATATATGGTGGCGGCAGTATCTATTGCCACACCGGTATTTCTTCTGTTTATGGCAGTGGGAATGCTGTTTGGAATCGGGGGAACATCTCTGATTTCCCGAATGTTAGGAGAGGGGAAAGAAGAAAAAGCAAAGCAGACCTCCTCATTTTGCTTTTGGACCGGTCTTACCATTGGTGTTATCGCTATGGTTGTAATCTGGCTATGTGTAACACCGATATGCAGACTGGTGGGTGCCAGTGAGGATACTCTTGGATATGCTTCGCAGTATCTGAATATAGTAGCGGCAGGTATTCCGTTTTTGATTATTAGCAATACCTTCAGCAATGTAATTCGTTCTGAGGGCAGGGCAAAAACGGCGATGTCAGGTATGATTATCGGAAATCTGATGAATATTATTTTAGACCCGGTGATGATTTTGGGTTTTGGCTGGAATGTGGCAGGTGCGGCTATTGCCACAGTGCTGGGAAATGTGTTCTCGGCAGCCTTTTATCTGGCACATTTGCTGTCGAAGCGCTCGATGCTGTCCATCCGTCCTGGAGATTACCGGGTGAGAGGTCGCATTGCAGTAGGGGTTATGGCTATTGGCATTCCGGCCTCTCTAAACAGCATACTGATGAGTATGTCCAATGTGCTGATTAATAAGGTGATGACACGATTTGGAGATATGGCGGTAGCGGGTCTCGGCGTAGCCATGAAGGTAAATATGATTGCCGTTATGCTGTTAATCGGTGTGGGGAGCGGTATTCAGCCTCTTCTTGGCTACTGTTTTGGAGCGAGAAATAGAAAGCGTTATCGGGCAGTACTGAAGTTTTCCCTATGTCTTGCATTTTGCCTCAGTCTGGTGATGACGGTAATCTGTTACTGCTTTGCGGGACCATTGGTGTCGGCCTTTTTAGACAATGCAGATGCGTTTACCTTTGGCATGTCTTTTTCGAGAATTTACATTTTGTCCGGTCCGGTGCTGGGAATTTTGTTTGTCATGATTAATGCGATACAGTCTACAGGTGCTGCAGTTCCTTCGCTTATTTTGTCTATCAGCAGGCAGGGCTTGCTGTATATGCCGATTTTATTTATCTTTAACCGCATATTCGATACTGCACGGTATATTGCAATGGCTCAGCCGGTTACGGACTATCTGGCGGCAGCGTTGTCTGTAATTTTGTTTATCATTACTTATAAGAAATATTTTGTGGAACCTGAATAAGAAAAAGTCAAAGATATTCCGGCTTAAATAAATACTGGCATATCATATCAGCCAGATTGTTTATGACATGGGTGGAATCGAAGCTGTTAGCGTGAAAGCTGGTTTCGTGAATAAAGGCTTCGATGCAGGTCTGTACCATGACTCCCGCAAGCTTGTAATCGGTTACCCTTAAAAGAGCGGGATGCTCTAACAGTATAGACATCAGTTTGGCTGTAATGCGGGAACGAAAGTTTTTCTCTAACTGATAGAATTCTTCATATTGTTCTGCCACTACAGATACTTCATGCTGGAAAGCCGGCATATAATTGTGGCTTTCCAAGACAGCCTGGATATAGGAACGGACAAAATCGTAGGGTGTGGGGCTGTCTGTAATGGAGATTTCCGGAAGGTCTTCTAATATTTTCTTATACATATCTAAAACAAGTTCTTCGTAGAGATTCTTTTTATCGGCAAAATAAGAATAAAAGGTTCCGATTGCAAGATCGGCCTCCTTGGCAATTTCATTGGAGGTTGTTTTGTGATACCCCTTGGCAGAGAAAAGCTGCAGTGCAGTCTGCTTGATTTGGTTTCGCTTTTCTATACTTCTTTGTTGTTTTGGTTTTCTGATATTTTTATCTGTCATATTTCTGCGTTTCCTTTTTCTGTATACCTAACCGCCGTCTGTGTTCCATGTGCCAGTTATTATTGTATAGGAAAAAGATGGAAGTGTAAAGGAAACAAAACGGAAAATTTTTGATTTTTTGTTGACAGCAGAGAAAAACGTGCTATAATATGTTATATGAATAATTGTTCATATGATAATATGAACGAAGAAAGAGAGGTATAAGCTGATGAAGAAAACATACAAAATTGAAGTGGATTGTGCAAACTGTGCGAATAAGATGGAGGATGCAGCAAAGAAGACTGCAGGTGTCAAGGACGCAACGGTGAATTTTATGACACTGAAAATGTCTGTAGAGTTTGAGGAAGGAACAGATCCTAAGACAGTGATGAAGGATGTATTGAAGAACTGCAAGAAGGTAGAGGATGACTGTGAAATCTTTTTATAGTCAGGGAAGGGGCGTTAAGCGATGAACAGGAAGCAGAAAAAGGTTTTAATTCGTATTATTTTTGCAGCTATTCTGATGGTGGTATTTTCACTTATTCCTGTAGAGGGATATTTGCGGCTTGGACTGTTTATGATTCCATATCTGGTTATCGGATATGACATACTGAAAAAGGCAGTTAAGGGAATACTGAACAAGCAGGTTTTTGACGAGAACTTTCTGATGGCTGTGGCAACAGTGGGGGCGATTATTCTCGGTGAGTATACAGAGGGTGTTGCAGTTATGCTGTTTTATCAGATTGGTGAGCTTTTTCAGAGCTATGCTGTTGGCAGAAGCAGGAGAAATATTAGTGAGTTAATGGATATCCGGCCTGATTATGCCAATATAGAAAAGGACGGAAGGATAGAGAAGATAGATCCGGATGAAGTAGAAGCAGGAAGTATTATCGTTGTTCAGCCCGGTGAAAAGATACCTATTGACGGGATTGTCACAGAGGGAAACGCGACCCTCAATACCAGTGCCCTGACCGGGGAAAGTCTGCCTAGGGAGGTGAAGACAGGAGATGAGGTGATCAGCGGCTGTATTAATATGACAGGAGTATTGAAAATTTGTACTACCAAGGAGTTTGGTGAATCTACGGTTTCCAAAATACTGGATTTGGTGGAAAATGCCAGCTCGAGAAAGTCCCGTTCAGAGAATTTTATTTCCAAATTTGCACGGTATTACACTCCGGCAGTGTGTTATGGCGCTCTGGCTCTGGCTGTTCTGCCTCCGGTTGTACGAATTCTGCTTTTTGATTTGCCACCGGAATGGGGGCAGTGGATTTACCGAGCCCTGACCTTTTTGGTTATTAGCTGTCCCTGCGCGTTGGTTATCAGTATTCCACTAAGCTTTTTTGCGGGGATTGGCGGTGCCAGCAGAGAGGGAATTTTAGTGAAGGGCTCTAATTATCTGGAAACACTTTCCCAGGCACGGTGTGTTGTGTTTGATAAGACGGGGACGCTGACGCAGGGTGTATTTGAAGTGAGCGGAGTACATCACAGTGATATGGAAAATGCTAAACTGTTGGAATATGCTGCTCTGGTTGAGAGCTTTTCGTCCCATCCAATCAGTCAGAGCCTGAAAAAGGCATATGGAAAGGAGCTGGACCAGACCAGGGTTACCGATGTGGAGGAAATCGGAGGTAACGGGGTTACGGCAAAGGTAGATGGAATCTTAGTGGCGGCCGGTAATGCAAAGCTGATGAAACGTCTGGGCATTGAATATCAGGATTGTCATCATGTGGGAACCATTGTCCATATGGCAGTGGATGGTGTGTATGCAGGACATATACTGATTTCGGATCAATTGAAAGCCCATGCGAAGGAGGCGATTTCTGCCTTGAGGGAAGCCGGAGTTACAAAGACAGTTATGCTGACTGGGGATGCTGAAAGGGTGGCCGGACATGTGGCACAGGAGCTTGGTATCTCGGAGGTTTACAGTGAACTGTTGCCGGCAGACAAGGTAGAAAAGGTAGAGCAGCTTTTGGAGAAAAAGACCGGAAAAGATAAGCTGGTTTTTGTGGGAGACGGTATAAATGATGCACCGGTGCTGTCTAGAGCAGATATCGGTATTGCTATGGGAGCGCTGGGCTCCGATGCGGCAATCGAGGCGGCAGATATTGTACTGATGGACGACGACCCGTTAAAGATAGCCAGAGCAATTAAAATATCCAGAAAATGTATTCGTATCGTATATGAAAATATTTATTTTGCAATCGGGATTAAGATATTGTGCCTGATTTTGGGAGCAGTCGGGATTGCCAATATGTGGCTTGCTATATTTGCAGATGTGGGAGTAATGGTGCTTGCTGTCCTAAATGCAATACGTGCCCTATTTGTCACCAACGGTCGCAGGGCGAAGGTTGATGACAAATAGAGCTTCCTTATGATAAAATGTACATGATGATAAAAATAATCGCCATAGCAAGCAGCAGATGCAGATGCTGCCCCATAATAAGACTGGCAATCCAGGCGATTACAAGCACTGCAATCAGAATCAGCATTGTGACACGGAAGGCAATCAGTATTCGGCCTTCTCTGGTCAGTAAAGCTATAAAATATAAAATTAGCATAATGGCAGCAATGGCCATAATTATAATCAGTAGTATTTTCATATGCTTCACCTCGGATTTATTATAGCATGAAACGTTTGTTCGGTCTAGTCTAAGTTGGTTTTTTCTGACAAATAATGAGTGGTATTTCCAATAAAAAATGGAAATACTGCTCTTTTTTATATGCAGAAGTTAAAAAATTTCTATTTGAAGCATAGAAGAAAGTGTTAAGTGTATTGAGTAATTCTTTAAATGACGGGGAATAGTAAGAAAAAGGATTGAGGAAAGGAAGCTTAAGGATGCTGATTTGGGAAATGCCGAAGCTGAACACTTTGGAGGATGAATACAAGAGGATTTCTATGCTTCTGGCCATTCATTGTGCGCCTGTTCTGGCGGGAGTCAAGGCAGCGAATATGATGACGGTGACCAGGGCGGATTTCTCATGTATAAAGGGTCTGCTTAAAAATACTGGTATTTCCTGCTGCTTTAGGGGAGAGCGGGAGAAGCAGGGAATTGTTTATCTGTACAGAGAGAGCACACTGGACGGATATGTACGAAGGGCGGAAAACCTTTCCTTTTTACGGGAATATGGATATGAGACGGCGAATCTTGGCAGTATGCTGGATGGTCTGTGGGACAGGATACGTCTTTACCGTGAAGGAAAAAGTGAATTTCCCCATGAAATAGGGATTTTTCTGGAGTACCCTCTGCTGGATGTACAAGGATTTGTGGAAAACGGGGGACGGAATTATCTTTTTGCGGGTTATTGGAAGGTGTATCAGGATGCAAAAAGGGCTGCGGAAAAGTTTCGGCAGTATGATAGGTATCGGCAGCAGGCTGTGCAGGCAGTAACCTTAGGCAGTGGAATCTTGGAGATTGTAGAGGAATATCGGGGAAATTATTTCTGGGAAATTTGAAAAAAGAGGAATAATGAATATTTTTTCGCATAATATAGTATAAGTGGGGGATGTATATCCCCTAAAGCTTAATGAAAAAACTGCGCGGTCAGGTGTTTGCGGGGTAGTGTAAAGTAGATTATGAAAATTTACGAGACGGGAATTGCCCGCATTAAAAATCACTTCGTGATGGCGGGCAAGCAGGCAATCAATTTTGCAGAGCAAAATTGGTTACAAATGAAAGGAGATGTAAAAGGATGAATTTTTTGGAAATTGAGCGGGTTATTGGAAGAGAGATTATGGATTCCAGAGGAAATCCTACGGTGGAGGCAGAGGTGACTCTGGCAGATGGAACTACGGCGAAGGGAACGGCTCCCAGTGGTGCGTCCACCGGTGAGTTTGAGGCATTGGAACTGCGGGACGGTGATAAGGCAAGGTATCTGGGTAAAGGTGTGACAAAAGCCGTAGAGAACATAAATACGGTTATTCATGATGCGGTTGTAGGCATGGATGCTTCGGATACCTATGCCGTGGACAAGGCAATGATAGATGCCGACGGGACGAAGGACAAGTCAAAATTAGGTGCAAATGCGATTCTTGCCGTATCCATTGCAGCGGCAAGAGCAGCGGCAACAGCCTTGGACATGCCTCTATATCGTTTTCTCGGCGGAGTATCCGGCAATCGTCTGCCGGTTCCGATGATGAACATTTTAAATGGCGGTGCCCATGCAGCCAATACTGTTGATGTGCAGGAATTTATGATTATGCCAGTGGGGGCTCCATCATTTCGGGAAGCGCTGCGCTGGTGTGCAGAGGTATTCCACGCATTGGCGGCGTTGCTAAAGTCTAAGGGACTGGCAACCTCTGTGGGAGACGAAGGCGGTTTTGCACCTGATCTGTCCAGTGACGAGGAAGCTATACAGTATATTTTAGAGGCTGTAAAAAATGCGGGCTACGAACCGGGTAAGGACTTTATGATTGCTATGGATGCAGCCTCTAGTGAGTGGAAGGGAGAAAAGAAGGGAGAGTATGTACTTCCGAAGGCGGGGACGAGCTATACTTCT
This sequence comes from uncultured Clostridium sp., assembly GCA_947178475.1. GTDB lineage: Bacteria > Bacillota > Clostridia > Lachnospirales > Lachnospiraceae > CAG-590. The sequence continues at coordinate 19,604 of CAMWYM010000035.1, forward strand.
GTACAGCTTATTGAGCATTGGAAGCAGCTGGTGGACAAATATCCGATTATCTCTATCGAGGATGCACTGGACGAGGAAGACTGGGAGGGCTGGCAGCAGCTGACGAAGGAATTGGGAGATAAGGTGCAGCTTGTGGGAGATGACTTGTTTGTCACTAACACAGAAAGACTTTCCAAGGGAATTGAGCAGAGCTGTGGTAACTCGATTCTGATTAAGCTTAATCAAATTGGCTCGGTGTCGGAAACGCTGGAGGCAATTAAAATGGCGCATAAGGCAGGGTATACTGCTATTTCTTCCCATCGCTCCGGTGAAACGGAGGACACCACCATTGCAGACCTTGCAGTGGCGTTGAATACCTGTCAGATTAAGACTGGTGCACCTAGCAGAACAGAGCGTGTGGCAAAGTATAATCAGCTCTTACGCATAGAGGAGGATCTTGGTGTGAGTGCGGTATATCCGGGGATGCAGGCATTTAACGTGAGGCGGGATAAATAGGATAATGCTGGATAAAATGCCAAAAAAAAGATAAAAAAATGTCAAAATTTTGAACAAATTGATTTCTTGACTTTTGAATGAAAAAAATGATATACTCACGATTGTTAAAAAAAGAATAAAATAATGAAGAAGCATAACGACACAAGTAGTGCATAGCATGTAAATCTGATTACGGGACAATGTTCGGAAAAGAGATAACCATGGCTTGCGCTGCTGTGTCTTTCTTTTTGCTCAAAATGGACAAACTGAAAATTAATGTTATGCACAAAGAAAAGGAGAGAATTTATTATGCCTAAAAATCAATTTCAGAGAATGATATTTGCATTCTTAACCGTAGTGGTAACAGTTCATGCCTATGTATTTTACAGCCTGTATGTTGTGAATGGTACAACACTTATGGAGGTGACCGGTGCAGGCAGTGTGCTTGGAGCAATCCGTCGTCAGGGTGGTGTGTATATGTTTGGTCATATGCTGCCAATCTGGGCGATTGTATTGGTTGAGTTCCTGTGCGCATATATTCTGGAAAATGTGCTTGGAGGTCCGCTGTCATTTAAGCTGGCAAAGAATGTATTTGATCCGGCAAGCACCCATCCGGTATTGTTTGAATCTGCGATTATCTGTGCAACTGTAGGGATTATGTGTCCTGTGATGAGCTTTCTGGCTGCGTTTATGTATTATCCATATTATGCAGGCTTTAATCTGTTGACGCTGCTTGCAAACTGGATGAAGCTGGTATGTTTTAATCTTCCCTTTGCATTTTTCAGTCAGATGTTTTTCATCCAGCCGTTGGTGAGAACCGTGTTTAAGGCTATATTTGTAAAGCGGCATGAGAAGAACACAAAGAGAAGGGTAGTGACAGAGTAGCCTGATCATTTCTATAAATAAAAATAAAAAAATGCAACCTTTTATTGTTGTCTTGAGTATTAATATATGAAATTACCAAAAAAAGGAGAACATATATGAAGAAAGAGCTATTTGTAAAAGGGTGCATTTTTTTAATGCTGTTTTGTTTAACAGGCTGTGGAGCATCTGATGCCGGGAAAGAGGAACCTGTGGTTACAGAAGAAGTCACGGAGGAGGTGACAGAGGATACAGAAGAAATTACAGAGGATGTATCGGAGGAACAGGACACGGAAGCTTCTGCAGTTACAGAGGATACTGCCAAGGAGGAAGCGGTGACGCAAGATTCCGGAGAGCTGTCAGATGATTTATTCAGCTATCAGATTTCGATAAACGGGGAAATTTATCAGGTACCTATGGATATGGAAACACTGGTAGAAAGAGGCTGGGAGCTGGAGGAAGATATGGAGGAGCTGGATGCCTATACATACTATCCGTTCTGTACATTTTGTAACGGAGATTGCGAAATACAGGTAAACATGCTCAATGAAGCAGATAGTCCTAAGCCATATCGGGAATGCAGGGCTGTGGGAATTTCTGTCTGTTTATATTATAATGACAAAGGGGGAATGACCTTTATTCTGCCAAAGGGTATTCAATCCGGAGTATCTACTGTGGAGGATATGAAAGCAGCATATGGGGAGCCGACAAACCTTTCTGAATATGAAGAGGAAGAGATGGCTATTGCTGATTATGAAATCGAATGGGGGAAAAAGGTCATTAGTTTTACTTTCGTTGAAAATAAGTTGAATCAAATTGACATAAAAAACGAAGATTTTTGAGACCATGGGTAGTGGTACGAAATGTCTGAAAGGGTTGAAATGTTTTTCAGTGAATGCTACACTTATAAAATAGTGTGCTTGTGAAATTACAATATCTACAAAGGAAAAGCTTGAAAGCAGGAGAAAAGCCTTGGAAAACAGACAGAACCTTGATATTGAAGAGATTGTGAAAGAATATAGTGACATGGTATATCGTATGGCCATGATATATGGAAGGACGAAGGAAGACGCAGAGGATATTTTTCAGGAGGTCTTCCTTCGTCTTGTGCGCTATATACACAGGCTGGAAAGCCGGGAGCATATCAGAAACTGGCTGATTCGGGTTACTATTAATTGTGGAAAAACCCATAGAAGGAAAATGGCAAAGCAGCAGACACTGCCATTAAACGAGGGGTGGGTTGGGGAGGTACCTGATGATTCGTCAGAAATGGAATGGAGAGTGTATACTGCGGTAAAAAGTCTGCCTCCAACATATAGGACAATTGTACATTTGTACTATTATGAGGAGCTTTCAATAAAGGAAATCAGTAAATGTCTGAAGCGAAAGGAAGGTACGGTTAAGTCCCAGCTTGCCAGGGGACGGGCGCTTCTGAGTAGAAAGCTAGGGGAGGAGTTTGGAAATGGAACAGCATTATAAATCATTTATGAATGGGCAGCACCCGTCGAAGGAATTGATTGCAGATACTGTTATTCAGGTGAAAAGGATTTCTGAGGAAGGAGAAATAGATAAATCCGGTGAGCAGGATAAAAAAGAGGCTGGAACATTGTTTCAGTATACAAGACGAAAATGGCAGTATTATGCTGCAGTGTTTACGCTTGTTTTGTTGATGGCGGGCGGAGTATGGTACCAGAATACACAGGTTATCTATTCTGATTTGGGAAAGGAGAGTCTGTCTGGTGTAGGACGTGGTGCCAAAGACAGCCAGGAGGAAACCTTTGGAGAGGAGAGGAATTCCTATCTGGGTTTGACCGATTCTGATTACTATATTTTTGACGGAGACGCAGAGTTATCAGAGCTGGTAACCGGACAGGGGAAGGTTACGATTCGAGCCGGGGCTGTAAAAAACAGCGGATACCAGCCTTTGTATCAGACGAAGCCGCAAAGAATAAGAGGACAGGAAATATATTTGGGCAAAGAGGAGCTTAATGGTGAGGTGATTCTTTTTGCGGCATTTACGCTGCAGAATAGGTATTACTATCTGGAAGGTGAGCATGTAACGGAGAAAGAAATGACTGCCTGTATTAAGGAACTGTTAAAAGAAATAGGAAAAGCAGAGAAGTAGATAGTGAGCTTGCGGGGGATGACTATGTACAGGATAAAAAGAATGATGTATGGCATACTGGCTGGCATTTTACTCCTGCAATTGACCGGGTGTGAAATGCCGTTGGGGAAGAATGGTCAAAAAGAAACGGAAAATTTACACGGTGAGGAAGAAGCTGGAGCAAAAGAACAGAAGAAACAGGGTTATGACCGTTCGGCTGCTGTTACTTTAGATGTGGATATCGATTTTTCGGCATTGGGAATAGAATATTATGATGATGCGGTGGAGCTTTATCAGGATCAGGAGCTGAGCAATAAGGTATACTGCGAATATGAATGGAACAGGGAGGAAAGAAAGCTTTCCCTGCTGCCACCGGCACATCCGCTGCTAAATGTGTCCACTCTGTTTGCCAGCAAAGCTTTTCTGCGGAAATATGAGCATTCGGATTACTTTTTATTTGAAAAGGGAGAGAACCAGGATTGGGGGAATCTTGGCAGGATGTATCTGGTAAGGTGGCTTGATTTACAGACAGGTGAGAAGCTGGATAAACCGGAAATTACAGAAATTGAGATTGAGGGGGAGCTGGATCGACCGAAAAATTTTCAGTTTGAAGTGTCCGAATACGGGAATGGTATTCTTTCCTGGGAGCCGGTGGAGGATGCAGAGTGCTATCTTGTTGTGGAGGCGACATATCTGACGGGGGATGATGAAATCAGCGGATTTTATGAAAGCTGTGATATTGTCGCTGAGACGGAGGAAACTACATGGCAGCCGGAGGACACAGGAGATATAATGAACCGGGAGTTTCAAATGTATACTGTGGAGGAAGAGGATAGGGAATATTACTACGGTGTGATTGCTGTGAGTAAAACAGGCACATCTATGGTGGGCCCTTTGATTCCGAAGAAGGAAATGGCGAAAAAGCTGCCCTTTTGTGAAGAGGAAAATGGGTATGAGGGAGAATTTGGTGCCACAAGATTTGCCCAAAGCATTGATTTGCTGTCAAGATATCAGTGGATACAGCTTTGTGATGGTACGATGGCACAGCGTCTGCTTCAATATAAAATAGATGATGCAGAACTGGTAAATGTTGATGATGGAGACGGGGTAAAGGAAATGCTGCAGCTTCCTTATACGGTAGTGGGGACAGAGTTTGAAGGGAGCTTTTATGTGGAGACATTTGACCGGAAGACATATCAGGAGGATTTGGAGAATTTACAAAAGCGGCAGGATATTCTTAAAAGTAAGATGACAGGACTGCTAAGGGACGTAGAGGTTGAGGTACGACCGGAACGAAGCACGGATGAGGATATTCGGGAAAATCAGGATGTCCCTGCAGCAGGGAAGCATAGCAATGGAGATGGTCTGGAAGAAGGATTGGAGAACATGCTGGATAATCCGATGGGCACAACAAAGCTAAGCTGTTATCTTGCTGCCTGTCTGTTGGAGAGAGATGAATATATTGCAGTTTCGGATATACAGGAGATACCTGACCGGGAGGGATTAATGGATGCTTTTTACGAGGCGTATTATCAAAATCCGCTAATTCCTGCTGTAAGGGAAATATCCGTTTTGGAATCCGGGGAGGCATTGTCCGTTGTTTATGAAGAGGACGTTGAAACAGGGCGGAAAAAGCAGCGGCAGGTGATGGAGCAGGTGGAGTTTGTGACCAGGGAGCTTGAGGAAGAGGGGATGACTGACTTAGATAAGGTATTGGCAGTCAACTCTTATCTGTGTGATACGGTGACCTATGATACGATGTCACCAATCGAAGCGGGGCAAAACTTGATGACCTGCGCGGGCACCAGCGAGCTTCATTATGGTGAAGCGATGGCAGGGCAGTCTGCAGATGAAGTATTCACCGATTCCATGACACCCTTTGGTGCTCTGGTCAATCATAGAGGAGTATGTCTTGCCTATGCGGGTGCATTTCAACTGCTGGCGAGGGCTATGGGGCTTGACAGCATTGTCGTAACTGGCACCTTGAACGGAAACCAGAACCATGCATGGAATAAGGTGAAAATTGATGGAAAATGGTGTGTGGTAGATGTGACCAGTAATGATGACCAGGATATGGGTAATAGTATGTTGAATGTTTCAGACAAAATGGCAGAATTAGTGCTAAAGGAAAATGACCACTATCTGTGTGATGATAGTATAGGACAATATATTGCAGATACAGACGAATTTGAATACTATCATCTGTCAGGAAAGGATTATGAAAAAGATAAAATTGCGGAGGCATTTGTACATGAGCTTACCCTTGGAAAAAAAGCGGTGCTTCGGACAGATGCCACATTAACCAATGCAGAATTTCAGTCGATTGTAAAGGAAGTAATGGACGATATGGACCAAATAGAAATGCAGGGATATTACCGTTTGGGAGTTGTTTATTTGGAGAGAAAGTAAGGGTAGGATCACAAAATGAAAAGATTTCAGATAAATGAAAACACAAAAAGAGGTTTGAGGGTTTTAAATACGATTTGTCTGACTGTTCTCATATTTACATTTATTGAACTGGTGGATGTCTGGCTTTTGCAGGACAGCATGGAGAACTTTGATGCTGGAGACCTAAAAAACCAAATAACAGGAGATAATCTCACAGCTTCTGAATATGCAGATACGGTGGAGGAAGCGCTTTTGCGTAAAACTGGTCAGTTAGATTCTTATCAGTGTAATATAGATGAGGAGATTTTCCGGATGCGCAATAGTGATTTTATGGTAATTTATTATCGTGCAGTGGGGGTAAAAGAAGAAGCGTTTGTCTATGCAAAATTCAGAGTATTGGAGCAGGATAACCAGGAGAAATACGGGTTGGTTGGCACGGAGGTAGATATTCGTAAAGCACGGGATAAAAGTGGAAGTAATACTGCGGCAGAGTGTATTTATAATCAAATTGTCAGGTCATTCTTAGATTTTATTAATTATGCAGAAGAAAATCATGATGATATAGATGAGAATAACAGAGTGATTGTATATGGTGATATCTGTGAAACTCATTTTGCACAAGGAGAAAGTATCTATAACTTACAGATTGACGGACAGAAACCAGATGAAATAAAAGAGTATGAATGTTTTGGGAAAAAATACTATTTCTGGTATTATGATAATTTGGAAACGAAGAAAACAATAAGTCAGGAACTGATTACATTGACAGAGGATGAACAAAGTACGAATGAAAAGGACGATAGTCAAAGGAGTGATTGGTTAACCCCAAAGAAGCAGATTGATATCTTTGCAGATGAAGCAGGAGAATGGAGTCGGAATTTTGACAGGTCATCAAGTTTTACAGTGGCAGATTTAAATCAGGATGGCAGATTAGAACTGATTACAGACGTAATACAGGGCAGTGGCCATTTTGCATATAATCACTATTTTATAGTAGATAAAGCAGGCGATTTGACAGAATTGCAAAGTGACAGGTTTGGAGAGTATCTGAGTACCTATTATGACTCGGAAGATGGACTGATACATGTACCTGTCTATTATGATGAAAAAAGAGATGTATATTATTCCATTCAGGGGGGAGGTAATGTGGACAGGCCTTCAATATCGTTTGTTTATTACCTTGACAGTGTAAGTATAGAAAATGGTGGGGTGAAGCAGGAAACGCTGGCTTATCAGATATGTGAGAGAGAAGATGAGTATGCTGATTTGTCATATCATTATCAGGATATTGACGGGAAAGAAATTACAGAAGAAAAATTTAGAACTATAGCAGAGCGTAAGTATGTCGGTTTGAAAAATATGCAGATGACGTGGAAGTGGCAGAGTATATCAAAGGAAGAGTTAGATACAATGTCAAAAGAGGAATTGGAAGAACTGCTGATGGATTCTTATCAGAATTTTAAGATTGTAGATGAAGCTGGTTAATATGTACTGATAAAAAGAAAATTAAGGTATGGGAGCTTTAAAGACGGGATATATGAAGGTTGGAAGGAGAGGAATCAGAATGAAAAAGAATATAGCAGGTATTGTGCTTATTATTTGCAGTACGATTGTTTTACGGGCGATAAAGTTAGTACTTATTCTCTTTCTGTTATATACATTTGGGGTGTAAGGAAAATACATAAAATGGAGGCGAATGGCAAAACAAATTGTGCAGATGAGTATTAGGAAGAAAAGACTTGAAATATAGAGACAATCTGTTATAATAGAACGTATATTCGAGAACGTATGTTTTGTTATGGAGGTTGTTCTGTGACGATTATAGAAGATTTATCTTTAGAAGAGAAGCTTACAATTTTATCTGACGCAGCGAAGTATGATGTTGCCTGCACCTCCAGTGGTGTTGACCGCAAGGGGGTGCCTGGTGCAATGGGGAATACCGCAGCCTGTGGAATCTGTCACAGCTTTTCTGCTGATGGAAGATGTATATCCCTGCTCAAGATTTTATACACTAATGAGTGTATTTATGACTGTAAATATTGCGTTAATCGCAAGTCTAACGATACGCTTAGAACCTCCTTTACTCCGGAGGAGATCTGTGAATTAACGATGCAGTTTTATCGGCGTAATTATATCGAGGGTTTATTTCTCAGCTCCGGAATCAAAAAGAATCCGACGCAGACTATGGAGGAGATTTATATCGCACTGAGGCTTCTAAGGGAGGTACACCATTTCAACGGATATATTCACGTAAAGGCAATTCCGGGAGCTGATCCGTATATTATTGAGATGGTCGGATATTTGGCAGACCGTATGAGTACCAATCTGGAGCTGCCGACTGCCGCTGGCTTACAGGAGCTTGCACCGAATAAGACGCGGAAGACAATCCTTACTTCTATGCGTCAGATTCAGCTTGGGATAGGGCAAAGCGGCAGCAGTGGAATCCATCGGATAGGAACAGCAGGCGACCGCTTGACAGGGGCGTCGGCAATGCCGGCAAAGTATGTGACAAAAGAGCTGGCAGAACTGGAGCCGGTTGAACGGGATAAAGCGCATTCTTTGATTGTTCCTCCATCGAACCATAGTAGATTTGTCCCGGCGGGACAGAGTACCCAGATGATAGTCGGGGCAACGGAGGAGAATGATTACCAGATTCTGGCGGTTGCGCAGGCCTTGTATCACAAATTTGAGATGAAACGTGTTTTTTACTCTGCCTATGTGGCATTGAATGAGGACAGTAAACTGCCGGCTCTTGGGACAAAGCCTCCGCTGCTTAGGGAGCATCGTCTTTATCAGGCGGACTGGCTTTTACGGTTTTATGGTTTTCAGGCAGAGGAATTATTATCGGAGGAACGTCCCAATTTCAATGTTTATCTGGACCCAAAGTGCGAGTGGGCATTGCGCCATTTGGAGAGTTTTCCAGTGGAGGTTAATACTGCGCCCTATCCCCTGCTTTTGCGGGTGCCTGGAATTGGTGTGAAATCAGCAAGGCGTATTCTGATGGCGAGGAAGACCACCAGGCTCACCTTCGAGAATCTTAAGCGTATTGGTGTCGTGTTAAAACGGGCACACTATTTTATAACCTGTGGTGGAAGAATGATGTTTAATACAAAGATTGATGAAGACTACATTACAAGAAGGCTTTTGGAGCTGGACAGGCGCAAGAATTGGGAGCTGGACTATGATGTGACGTTTCGACAGCTGTCCCTTTTCGACGATTACAATGTAAAGTAAACTCCTGCTTATATTAATTACGCCTCGAACAGCGTTTAAGAACGACCGTATTCAGGAAGGTATGTCATTCACGCTTCGTCCCCGCTTCCGCTCCATCTCGCACATAATGGTACTAAACTCATGAATGCCAAGGCATTCCTTCGT
>CAMWYM010000036.1 GCA_947178475.1 uncultured Clostridium sp.
TATATTTTCAACCACATAATACATTGTTTCCATACGGTGTCCTCCTTGATTTTCTAGTAATTATACTATCATAAGGATATCATAGTTTTTCTGACAGATAAATATGTTTTTCATTTATTCTAAATGTACAGTTGTAAGAGATATGTGCAAAGTTAAATCCTTTTGTAACAATTATTTAAAAACAGCAGAACGGAGTAGTAAATTTATTTATGAAGTCAATTGGGCAGAATAAAGTAACAATACTGGAGTTTCTAGCATTACAAAGGGACAGCAAAACAGAAGTATTGATTATAGACAGCGGAATAGCAGGTATCCTCACTGCTTATTTTTTGAAGAGGGCAGGGGTAGACTTGTAGAAAAGAACCAGTTTTGTGGGGAACGACGGGGTATACCACGGCAAAGATTATGCTGCAGCATGGACTTATTTACAATAAGCTGTTCACTGCTTTCGTAAGAGAAAAAGTATGGAAATATCTGGAGGTAAATGGGCAGGCAGTTACTCAAAATGTCTACTGATTCCGAGGATAAGGCTCTATTTGGTCAGTCAAGCCGGCTAAGTAGTCCATACTAGTATCTAAAGCCAAAGCAATTTTTCTGCATTGTTCAAATGTATAATACCTCTTTCCGTTTTCGATTTTGGAATAGTCGCTTTGATCAATTCCTGTCAAATGCTGCATTTTAATCTGGGTGTATCCACGTTCTTTTCGTAAATCTTTTAATCGACTCATTATCAATTTTCTCCGTGATAATTTGCTAAATAATAGGATTAGGATGCCATATTATAGTATTCCTATTATGCAAATAATTATGGCATTTTGACCTATTGACAATAGGGTGAAATTGACCTAATATATAAATGCAATTTAAAAAAATAATTTTTTATTAAGTAATCTTAACAGAAATAGATAATCTATATTTACCATAATTAAGCGATATAAAAGAGGAGTAAAGTGTCCGAAAGAGAAATGTATTGTCCCAAACAATACAGAAAAACTTCGTTTTCAATACTATACAAGATACATAGATGATGGTATCATAACAAGAAGTATTTGAAGCAGTGCATTAGGGAAATGCGTGAATATGTGGAGACTGAAAGAAAGCTGGAATTTAATGGGAAAACACAGATTATTCCCGTATCTCAAGGGAGAGATTATGTCGGATTTCATTTTTACCTGACAGAACACGGCAAAGTAATCCGGAGGCTTCGGACAAGTAATAAGAAACGGATAAAGCGGAAATTGAAACGTTTCCACCATGCCTACCGAGAAGGAAAGATTACCCAGGAGGCTGTTCGCAGAAGCCTTGTAAGTTATATGGGTCACTTTGCACATTGACATACCTACAGGCTTAGAAATACAGTAAAAGGCATCTTGAATTAACAACAGCGAAGGAGGAGAAAGAAAATGTACAACCGTATAAGGACATGCAAGACCAGCAAAAGGAATAATATCAAAGAGAAGCAGGGCAGGAAAAGCTTATCTACCCTGCTTGCATCAGTGCTAGCAATAACCCTATTGTCTGGTATCCCGGTAGGTAATATGGGAAGCGTACAGGCAGCCACAACGCTTAACAATCCAAGAATCAGCAGCGATGGAGTAGTCACTTGGGACTGTGTATATTTCGGAAGCTACCCCCAGTCGGATGCCACCGGGGAGACGAAGGACCCGATTAAGTGGCGGGTGCTGTCAGTAGATGGGAAGGATGCTTTTCTGGTAGCAGATACGAATCTGGATGTACAGAGATATAATGGTGCATATGTAAGTGTAACTTGGGAGACCTGTACGATGCGGAGCTGGCTGAATGGATATGGAAGCAGCAGTAACGTATGCGGTAAGGATTATAGCAGTGACAATTTCCTTGACCGTGCCTTTACGGCTTCAGAGCAGAATGCGATTAAAACAACTGCGGTTGTGAATGCGGACAATCCGGCTTATGGTACGGCAGGGGGAAACAGTACACAGGATAAGATTTTCCTGCTGTCCTATGATGAGGTGACGAATCCGGCTTATGGATTTTCTTCTGATTACAGTACAAGTGATAATGCAAGAAAGAGAATCAATACAGCCTATGTGGCAAAGGGCGGAACGACAGGTTCAAGTTATGGGAGTGAAGGCAGCACTGCTTGGTGGTGTCTGCGGTCGCCGGGCTGGAGTTCGATTAAAGCGATGAATGTGGATCGCGACGGCGCGGTCGATCGGTATAATGGTGATGTCGGCCACCATGATAGGGCTGTTTGCCCGGCTTTGCATTTGAATCTTTCATCTTCTAATCTCTGGTCCTATGCCGGAACCGTGAGGAGTGATGGGGAAAGTACAGAGGGAGATAATCCGCCGGTTTCTTCCGAAACAGCTAAATATGCAACCTCTACGACCAGTCGGTATGCAGAACAGGTGGAAAAGGTGTTGTCGGAAGAAAAATTTAAAACCTATTCTGCAACACTCCGCAATATTTCCTGTGTTATACCGGGACTGGAGCAGACGAATATGGTAAATTCCGGCTGTGACAATATGGTGCCCCAAGGGGTGTGTGTGGCGGGTGATTTACTGCTTATATCCGCATACTGTCATTCCCACAGCAATGAGACGACAGGTACAACATGGTATGAAGGGAAGGAATTTCAGGGCTGGTGCCACCACTCTGTTTTGTATGTGATGGACAAAAAGACACAACGTTATATTACTACCATCGTGCTTGGAGATTTACCGGCAGGATGCCATGTGGGAGGACTTGCCTATGATGGGGATTATGATATGGTTGCAATTGCTGATTCGGAATCCAAACAGAAGAAGGTATGGTTTATGGACTGTAGTACGGTAAGGGAAGCAGTGGAAAGCGGCAGGGATTCAGAAATTGTAACAGGGCTTTCCAGTGCGAACGTAAATAATACGCCATCTTTTTTGCTGTATTTTGGACACCGGTATTATGTAGGTACATTTAACAAGGGGGAGGATACCAATACAAAAATGAACGAATATGTATTAGAGTATGCACCGGGCACGGCAAGCCCATATATCCTGCGGGCTACAGGGCGTAAGATCAACCTGCCGCCGCAGTGTCAGGGTGTGGCGGTAACGGCAGACAATGATATGTTCTGTTCCTGTTCCTATGGGCGGGGAAATGCCTCTAAGATGTACGTATATAAGCTGAAACGGACAGAAAGCGGGGGACTGGTCAGCACGGCAAAAGCAACCGACCAATTCCGATACGGTGTTACATTTCCCAATATGACGGAGGATATGGATATGTATGGAGATTCCCTGCTGACCTGTTATGAGTCAGCGGCAAACAATTACCAGCAGTCCTTCAGTCGATGTAAATATCCGATGGATAGAATTACTATAAGCTCGGCATATGGGCTTTTGAAAAATCAGTCACAAATCAGAACCTTTTCCAGCCGGGTAGCAGAGGATGATGCTGCTTTATCGATGAATGGAGATATGAATGTGGCGGTAGAGGGGGAATGCGGGGCAAATCTGCAATATACACTGTATACGGACGGTTCGATGTCTGTTACCGGACAGGGAGATATGGAAGATTACGTTGAGTCGGCAGCACCGTGGGCAGGGATGAAAGCGGAAATTATAAAGCTGGTAATCGGGGCAGGTGTGGATTCCATTGGTGCAGGGGCATTTGCAGATTGCGAAAACCTGCAGTCGGTTGAGGTGTCGGCATTGTCTGATGAAGACAGGACGTTTACAATCAGTAGCCGTGCTTTTGCTGGATGTACTGCATTGCAAACAGTTATTCTGCCGGATAAGACATTTGATATAGCAAAGGATGCATTTTCAGAGGACATTTCTGTTGAATTGCAAAGTGATGCAGACAGTGTGGCACAGTACTGTGGAAATTACGAGACACTGACGAGCCATAAACATGACTATTCCTTTACGAAAACGGTTCCGGCAGACTGCCTGTCTGCAGGCTATGATGTATATACCTGTTCCTGTGGTGCGGAGGAGTGCAGGGATTTAACAGAGAGCACAGGGGAGCATCAGTATGAAGAAATCAGCAGAACAGATGCAAACTGCACAGAATCGGGAACCATACTATATGAATGCAGAATATGCGGAGTATGCTGCAGCGAGGAGCTGGAACTTACAGACCATGTGTGGGTGAAGGGCGACGTGACAGCAGCGACAGAGCAGGCACAGGGTTATACCATATATACATGCAGTATGTGCGGTGAGACGGAACAGAGAGATTATGTGGATTATGTTGCCTCAGGCGGGGAGAATTCAGAGAATGTCGGTAAAACAGAGGAAGGTATTGGACAGATGGATAACCCAATATCAGACACGGAATCAGTTGCCATTGGCACACAATTGACGAGTGGAGCAGCCAACTATATCGTAACAGAAGTAGATGAAAAGGGTGGTATGGTTGCTTATACTGCATCCAAGAAGGCGAAAAAGACGGTCGTTATCCCGGATACAGTTGTCTATAATGGCGTAACCTACAAGGTGACGAGTATTGAAGCCAATGCATTTAAAAACAACAAAAAACTTGAATCTGTAACAATTGGCAAAAACATAAAAAAGATTGGCAAAAATGCCTTCTCCGGCTGCAAGAACTTGAAAAAAATCACAATAAAGAGTACCGTCCTAAAAACTGTAGGAAAAAATGCAATTAAAAATATCCACAAGAAAGCAGTCATCAAATGCCCAAAGAAGCAGTTGAAAAAGTACAAGAAGCTTTTCAAAAAGTCTACGGGTTATAAGAGAAGTATGAAGATTAAGAAGTGATTCTTGAAAATGCAAGGTGAGAGTTATGCAGATACTTTTTGTTTGGACGAAATCTCGTGCATGGAGATTTCCAGCAATAGGGGATAGTAGAATAAAAACATACTGTTTTTAGCGGTCTTATAGGAGGGGAAGAGAATGAAATTGCAAACGACGATGAAATTTAAGAAAAGAATAGTAAAGGGAAAAGTAGGAATAAACATATTCCGTATATTTATATTATTTATTGGTATGTTGGCTGTAGTATCGACAAAACAAATACCAGAGGTTTTAGCCGCTACATTATCAAATCCAAGAACCGATGCCAATGGTGATGTGACCTATGACTGTATATACTTTGGACATTATCCACAAAGTGATGCTACAGGAAAAACCAGTGACCCTATCAAATGGCGGGTGCTGTCTGTGGATGGAAATGATGCTTTTCTGGTGGCAGATACGAATCTAGATGTGCAGAAGTATAATGATACAAATGTCAGTGTAACATGGGAGACTTGTACCATGCGGAGCTGGCTAAACGGATATGGAAGTGACAGCAATGTATGCGGAACCGATTACAGCATCAACAATTTTATTGACCGTGCCTTTTCGACTTCGGAGCAGAATGCGATTAAAACAACTACGGTTGTGAATGCGGATAATCCATATTGTGGCACGGCAGGTGGAAACAATACACAGGATAAGATTTTCCTGCTGTCCTATGACGAGGTAACAAACATGGATTATGGATTTTCTCCTTATTGCAATGCACTTGATAATGGAAGAAAAAGAACAAATACAGCCTATGTGGCAGAGGGAGGAACGATAAGTTCAAGTTTCATGTATAGTGAAGGCAGCACTGATTTATGGTGGCTACGGTCATCGGGCGGCTATACTGAATGTGCAGCGACTGTGTATCGTGATGGCAGCGTTGATCGGACTGGCAATTGTGTAGTTATCAATGGTATGGCGGTTTGTCCGGCTTTGCATTTGGATATTTCATCATCTAATCTCTGGTCTTATGCAGGAACGGTGAGTTTTGAAGAGAGATTATCAGAAGGTGAAGAGTTATTAGATATAGAAAAATGTAGTGTGTTTCCAAAGAACGCAGGTCCGGGTGAGACAGTCACCTGGAAATTAAAATTTCGTGATGATTTTAAGTGTTCGGATTTAAACCTTGACTTGGTTTATCCTAATAATCATTGGGAAACCATTTACAATTGGATTTTAGATGAAGATGGATATTATGTATTTTCTTTTACGGTGCCAACAGCCGGTTATAATGGAAATTATGAAGTGGATATTTATTATAGTGATGGGAGCGTAGTTGATAATCTGGGAAGGATTCAAGATTTAAGCGGTTTGAATTTACAAGTAGAAGGGCTGGCAGAGGATAGAGAAGCACCAATAGTTGATGTGGAAAAGACAGAGGTAAGCTTTGATGGTGATACTATTCGTATACATGTGCCGGTAAAAGATGAATTGAGTGGGGTAGATGGTATTAATATACTATTTGCAGGGTTTAATAAGGCTGACAATATATGGGATTCCTTGTGGGGTGAAATTTATATGGATGAAAGTAATTGGATAGAAACAGAAGATGGTTATATAGTAGAAGAAAAACTGGAAGATTTTTTATCGATATATTGGAATAATAATTTGGATGAAATAGAAATATTTGGGATTAGCGAAATTTGGACATATGATATAGCGGGAAATGAGAAAGCGAGAATTATTTTACCTGACCGGGAGCATGAAAATGAGAGGATTGGTTTAGAGGTTATTCCATCGCATTTGCGGTTTTCGTTAGGGGATACAGAAATAAAACAAGAAGAAAAGCCTTCCGTAGAACAGCCGGATTCTCCACAGAAACAACCGGAAACACCACCCCAGTCAACAGCGGATACGGAGCCGGTATTACCGGATGTGGGTATAACGAAAGCAGTTTCTACGGGAACCTATATCGTAACAAAGTCTTCTGCAAAGCAGAAAGAAGTAGCTTACATAAAACCAACGGATAAGAACAAAACTTCAATTAATATTCCTGCATCTGTTAATATTGATGGTTATACCTATAAAGTAACCGGCATAGCCTCCAACGCTTTAGCAAATAATAAAAAGCTTACCAAGGTAACTGTTGGCAAGAACATAACCACAATCGGCAAAAATGCTTTTAATGGCGATAAGAACTTGAAGACTATTACCATAAAATCCTCAAAGCTTACCTCCAAATCAATCGGCAAGAATGCATTTAAAGGCACTAATAAGAAGCTTATTATCAAAGTTCCAAAGAAGAAGGTTAAGGATTATAGTAAGTTTATGAAGAAGAAGGGAAATAAAAATATTAAGGTGAAAAAATGAGATATACCGATTTTAAAGCTGAAATGTCAGGCAGATGCTGTAGAATCTGGATTACGGAAATCCCTATGGAGCTACAGATATTATTTTAATAGTCTGATTGTTGTGTTTCTGACCTTTCTCGATAAGAGAAACAGTAAAAAGAAACAAAAAATATAACGCTATTTTTTGAGTAAGATTTGCTGAAAATGAAATTAAGGAAGCAGATTAAAAAGCAGGTTAAAGAGCTAGAACTACTGGATGATTCGGGAAAAGAAGAAAAATGAGAAATTATGCATTTCATTCAAGCAATCCCTTCTCCCTTTTGCTGGAAAAATATAGGTTTAGAAATGTCATAAAACAGTCGATATAACTAGTAGTAGATAAAAAGCAAAGGAGGGTACTACAATGAAGATAAAAGCTAATGTTATGGGTTACGGTGAAGTAGAAATAGAATTATCAGATGAAACAATTAAGGAAATTGGTAAAGTCTATGAGCAACTATTAGAACCAACCATTAAAGAGGCAGGTGATACTCTTAGCATTTTACCATCAATTGCAAATAATATTGCCTATCCAATAATCATGAATAGATAAGAAAATAAACATGAACTTGAAATGCTAAAAATTACATATAATAAACTTGAGGAAGGTCTTGCTTTAATACCCACGAACGACCGTACTAATCTTCGGATTTCAATGCGCATGGCAGCAGGAAACACATTTTCTAATGTTTTTTATGATGATAATTTATCGAATATGTTTATTGAATTATATAAGAAAGCTGCAAATACAAATTATACAGATGTGGCATCAGAATTATTTATGAACATACTTGATAATATGTCACCTCAAGATGCAGTATTAATAAAACAGGGGAAATATCTTGAACAACCGCGTCCGCTAATTCGTATATTTGAGTGTGACATATTAGGAGAATCTGATGAAGATATGAAAAATGCGGGAATGCCAGAATTTTATACTGCACCGCATAAAAATCCAGTATTTTCACACTATGCATTAACCTTGTCAGACCCACCAGAAAATGAGAAAGGATTAAGCATATCCATTTATAATTTAAGAAGGCATGAATTAATAAATGTGGACTATATTGAACGAATAATAAAACCAGAGGGATATAAAGCGTTATACGAGCAACTTATAAACAGTGATTTTTACAAATCATGTCAGGAATCGGCTCTTCAGAGGGGAGTTAATTTATGTTTGACTCGTGGTTATACATCCCCTACTGATTTAGGACGGTTAT
This sequence comes from uncultured Clostridium sp., assembly GCA_947178475.1. Lineage (GTDB taxonomy): Bacteria > Bacillota > Clostridia > Lachnospirales > Lachnospiraceae > CAG-590. The sequence goes on from CAMWYM010000036.1 coordinate 8,323, forward strand.
TTTTTGAAGTTTGCTGCGAATCCTCCTGAATATTTGTATAATCAAAATTTGGATTGTATGTTTCAACGATTTCACCTAATAATTTAATAATTGCAGAAACTTGTTGTTCGAGTAAATTTACCCGTTCTTCTAAATCAGCCATAGTAGTATCTCCTATAATTAAGTTAAATCATATTATAGTATGCACAAAAAATTGTTTTGTTACACATAAAAAAGAAATTTGTTCTTAATTTATAAAAGTGCGGATTGTGGTGCGAAAATGTTTAACCACAGAACCGGAGCCTATGTAATACAAGGATTGATAAGTTTATGGAACTGGTAAGGAAATATACCAATTTTTCTGAACTGACTACACCAATAATTCATGAATTTATTGATAAGATTGTAGTGCATGAAGCAGACAAGTTAACTGGGGAGCGAATACAGCAGATTGATATTTATCTCAAATATGTGGGTAAACTGGATGTCCCCATGCCAGAACTGACACCAAAACAATGTAGAGAGGAAGAACGCAGACGCAAGAAACGTGCTTGGAACAGTACTTATATGAGATAGAAATACAAACTAAAAAGTAGATTGTGAAGCTGCTGAAATGACGGAAATTTGGGCAACCGTGTAGGTGTTCCAGAAATGTCTTTATGATAGGGAAATATGCTCGGCTGGGATTAATAAAGAACAAAAAGAGTTTATAAATTGAGAAACAAATGAAAGAAGAAACAATATGAAAATCCAAATCAAAAAAACGATACGAACATTATTAACAGTCATTTTAATAGCAGCCATAACAATCACAACCTCTGCTCCTGCCTGCGCTAAGACCTCATCAAAAATATCCCTCTCCTTAAACGGCAGACGTGCCATTATCATGGACATGGATACCGGGGAGGTGCTCTACAGCAAAAATGCAAAGACAAAATGCCACAATGCCAGTACAACGAAGCTGATGACTGCGGTTGTAGCAGTAGAGAAAAATAAATCCCTGAATAAAAAGGTTACCATTTCCGGAAAAGCTGCCGGAGCGGATGGAGTCAGTCTTTCTCTGGGACGTGGCAGCCGTTACAGCATGAAGGACCTGCTACATGGAATGCTGCTTCCCTCAGCTAATGATTGTGCAATAGCTGTGGCAGAGGGAACCAGTGGCAGTGTGGATAAATTTATGAAAGAAGTGAACAAGAAGGTCAAAAAGCTTGGCTGTAAAAACACGCATTTTGACACACCTAATGGATTGCGTTCCGGCAATCCTCATTATACTACTGCATATGATCTGGCACTGATTATGAGATATGCTTATCAAAATGATACAATCAGAAAGATTTTGCAAAAGAAATCCTATTCCTTCCAAAGCACCGGCGGCAGGCGGCATTCTGTGAAAAGCACGAATTATCTGCTTGGCAGCAGAGACTATTACTGTGTTGGAAAGACTGGCAGCGGGTGGACTGCAAAGTACTGCTTTACCGGGGTATATACTTATAAGGGACATTCCTATGTAATCGTGACCTTGGGAAGTGCAGGAGATGGTCAGCGCTTTAGCGATGCGAGGAAGATGATTTCAGCCTGCAGGAAGGATGCAAAGGAAGTCCGCAAGAAGCTTTCGCTGGAAAAATCCTCTTTGGAGGTGAAGGTCGGTGAAACGGTAAAGGCAAAGGTGAAGGGTACAAAAGCGGCTGCACAGTGGAGCAGTAAAAATGAGGACATTGCTTCGGTTGATGAGGACGGGATAATAACCGGCATACAGACAGGGTCGACAACCATTTATGCAAAGATATACGGAAATACTTTGAAATGTAAGGTGAGAGTAGTAGATTAGCGGAATCTTGATAAAACAAAGCGTTATAAGATATTTTGAACGGTTAAAATTGATTCCTGCGGGCAATCAGCCAAAGTTCATGTGTACATGATCTTGATAGTTAGCCTTACTTGCCTATATCATGTATAGGCAAATACAGCCAACCATCTTGGTGATTGCCGCAGCTTGAAAATTGATAACTACAGGGTGCTAAGGTTCATGACTCATTCTATCAATTCGTATTGAAGCATTTCATACTTTAATTTACTTCCAACGGAAATATTCTCAGGTAATAATGCTCTTGCAATCAGCTTCAAATCATTGCTCTCGATGTCGGTTCTGCGCAAATTGGCGTAATCACCATCTATATTTTCAACCACATAATACATTGTTTCCATACGGTGTCCTCCTTGATTTTCTGTGTGAGATTAATTTTTATTATTACTGAAAATCGGCGTGTTTGTAAAGTTCGTTTGGAGTGATGCCAAATACTTAGGCGAAATATCTTACTTAGATTACATGTAACACCTTTGGAAGCATCGTACCTTCATACTGGGTATTCATAACCTCCATTACTTCTTCAGTGGTTTTATTTTGTTCCAAGCCGACATCGGCTGCCAGACTCATTTCGTTTATCTCTGTATCATAGTAAAGATATGCCTTTGCCATTGTTACACCCTCACAGGCAAGCAAAGCTTCCTCTACCCGCTTCAGATAAAACTGGCGCAGACCATGAATACCATCTGTAACTACTGTACGTCCATTGTTCTCCAAAAAATCCAGTGTCTTATCCGGCAAAATACGGGCAATCAGCTCGGTTTCGTACAAAACACCATCACCATATGGATTCTCCAATTCCTTTGTATAGGAATCCGGTTTATAATCCATAATATAAAGCCTGCCCCATGCACCATACGGCTTTTTATGATAGCCCTCGTCCAATATATATACCTTACACTGCTTTGCTCTTTTTTCCTTTAAAAGCTCGTAACCTGCTTCTTCATTTAACTGCTTAATTGATATAAAGAAATGTTTTGGATAAACCTCTTCCGGTAAATGCCTCTTTAATCGACGTACCGAAGGTTCATCAAGCATTGCCAGTATAACAGCCTCTAGACAATCCAAGAAAATCTGAAGCTGTGCCGGATCAAACCGGTTCGCCCAATAGCGAAGCTCCTGATAGTATCCTTTATCATCCGACATCACCTGCAAATGAAATGGCAGGGCATCAAGCTGTATATGCTCCCGTTCGGCCGGACAGCCACCAATGCTGTTTTGCCCTAAGATATCTCCCTGATACTGGAAAAACACCTCGCTCTGCCGTGCCATGGAAATACCACTCTTCATCGTATTCATAATCTGCTTTCCAGTCCGCTTTAAAAGTGACAATACCTTCTCATGTGGCTCTTTTGTAAAGCGGCAAAAATAGCAGGTAAACAAAGAGCCGGCCAGACGGGCATAGCGGCTGTCTGTTCTGCCGCTGTGGATACTATTGCAAAATACATCCTCCTCATCACTAAATAGATAAACAAGATAATTGAAGGCAGTCACAAACATTACATTTTCCGATACACCGTTCTTTTTACAGAAATACATGATTTTCTTACGGTTTAAACGTTTTAGCCGACTGCGTAATACCCCATATTCCTTATCAAAGGCATCCTCTCTGTGGCGCTGGTTTAAGATGCTGCGGTCTAAACGAATCCCTTTCATCAGCTCCGCAGCCGCTTTTATATCCCGCTCCCGAAGCCCATTGGTCGCACGTGCCTGCTCCTCCAATATATACTCGTAAAATGTATAGCTCTCCTTTTCAAGCTCTTCGCCACCATATCTGCGGTTGATATCATCTAAAATAATATTAATGGTAATACCATCTCCCATAATATGTGCCACATCTAAAAACATATACTTATGCTCCGGCGTTTCACAAAGGCATGCATGCACCAAATCATCTTCCTGTGTATATGCAAACGGAACGACTAGTGTCTTCTTTTTTTCCTGCCATTCCTGCTCTGAGAGCTTCAACACCGGGACAGAAAGATGTCTGGCATCATCCCGGAACACCATATATGCCTTGCCATCAAAATGAATATTTGCCTTTAATCCCGGATGGGCATCGAAGGTGTCCTCCATTGCCTTGGCCAGACGAACCAAATCAATATCCGGATGAAGTTTATATAAAAATGGAAGATTTCCCGTTGTATGTCCTTTGATAATATAGGCAAAATATTTTTGCATATTGGTTAACGGATAAACCTCTCTGACACTTAAATCAATTGCCGGTGCCTGTTCCTTTTCTGACAAAAGTGCTTCGAGTTTCTCAATTGTATTGCATTCTAACAACTCAGTTAAAGTAATCGTTTCTCCCAGGCGATGATTGATTTCTTCAATTAACAGTACGCTTCCAAGAGAATCCAGACCACTGGTATAAAAATCTTCCGAAATTCCCATCAGTTCATTGCCAGTAATCTCAATTACAATATCATAAAGCTTTTGCTGCATTTCTGTTTCCGGAAGCTGAACCTCACTTCGTTTACTTTCGGACTGTGCCTTTTCTTCAAAGAATTTTTCACGGATAATTTTCTTTGAGGAAGTCTTTTCAAATGGATGCTTACGCACCGAACAATGCACAATCTTAGAAAAAGAAGGAAGCTCCTCATTTTTCCGGTTAATGATTTCCTGTACCGCCTGTTCAATATCGCTGATATTCTGAAGCTGGGCATATTCATAATTTGGATATACCTCAGCAGCAATTGTGTCCTCTTTGGCATAAACCAGAATATCCTGGATAAGCACCTCATCATCAAACCGATTCTCAATACCTTCCGGTGCCACATTTTCACCATTACTTAAAATGATCAGATTCTTCTTGCGTCCAGTAAGATAGATATATCCCTCTTCATCCACATATCCCATATCTCCGGTACACAGCCAGCCATCCTCTGTAATCACCTCTTTTGTGAGCTCCGGATCATTATAATAGCCCATCATAACAGAAGGACTTTTCACCTGAATCTCTCCGTCCATAATCCGAACCTGACAGCGCTCTACTACCTTTCCAACTGAATCCAGTTTCTCCGGACATTCATAATCAGGTGCAGAAATCTTTGGAGAACACTCCGACATTCCATAGCCTTGTCCAATTGTAATTCCCAGGCGGGCAAAATTCATCGCCAAGTCCTTGGCAAGATAGCCTCCACCACTGATAATTTTATGGAAGCGTTTGCCAAGTACCTCATTTTTCACTTCGATATCCGATAGTTCTGGATAATTCTTCTTCATCATAGCAATACGGTTATAAAGCATTTTACCAATCATCGGAACTACACGGATTGATGTCGGTTTATAAATCGAAATATAGGTTAGAATCTTTGATATATCCGGACAAAGACATAATAAGCTTCCGTAGCGCATAATCAGAAATACATCACCACTCAGGCAGAAAATGTGATGAATGGGCAGTACATTCATACACACTTCAGCAGACTGATCCTCTGTCTCCGTACTACTGAATAAATTATCAATCAGATTGCCATGGGAAAGCATTACACCCTTTCCCCGCCCTGTTGTTCCAGAGGTAAATATAATAACTGCGCATTCTTCCTGCTTGGCGGCCGGAACAAAGGTATTATCCGCATACAGCTTACAAAGCTCAGGTATATTATTTTCCTGCATTTTCTGCATACAGATACAATGCTTAATCTCAGGACATGCCTTCAAAATTGCAGCTACCTCATCATGAAATTCCCAGTCAAACAGCAAAGCATCAATCTCTGCTCTTGTAATATTATCAATTAAAACCTCTTCACTTGCCTGAATATCCAATGGTACTGCTATGCCGCCGGCAGACACCGTTCCAAAAAAGCTCACCAGATATCGGTAACTGCAACGTCCGAGCATGGCGATATGGTATTTTCCCTGCTTCTCTTCCTGCTGCTCCTGTACCCATGCACCAAAAGAAATACTGTCCTTTGCTAACTGACTATACGTTTTATCATAAAACACATCCTCTTTTTCATATTTGAGAAAGGTTTTTGCAGCATACTCTTTGCTGGCATTTGCCAACAAATCATAAAGCGTTTTTGTGTTCTCTAAGGTCAACATAAATCCTCCAATCCTTCGCATTGCGAATTAAATGATGTATTTTAGTGAGCATAACAAAAAAGACATTATTTCGCAATGCGAAATAATGTCTTTTCCCTCTATCTACTCTCTCTCAATAAGCAATATTATGCTTCATATGCCAAAACAATTTTTAATAAACGAATCAGCTCCTCTGTATCCCGTCTGCCAAGTTGTTTCAGCAGACCTGCATATTCTGTCCGTATAGTTTCACGTTTCCGCTTTGCAGCTTTTCTCCCCTCCTCTGTTACATAGACTAATACCCGGCGCTTGTCCTTCTGGGATCTCCGGCGTTCTATCAGTCCCTTGCGTTCAAGGCTGGATAATATATCCGTCATACGTCCTGGAACTACATGGAGCTGCTCCGTTAATGTTCCTGCAGGCACTGCATTTTCAACATAGGTTAAATAGCGAAGTGTGCCGTATTCCCCTCGGATACTATCCTGTACAGCACGATTCATCCTCCGGTTCAGCAGTTCTGCCAGTAAGGTATATAGCTCTTCTCCAAGATTGATATTTTCTTCATTCATATTTATCATCCCATCAGTATTTTAATTGAATAGCAGGTCGAGATTTACCTGCTGTTTTAATATTCGTTGTACTAGCTTGCATTATTACTAAAAATCGGCGTGTTTGTAAAGTTCGTTTGGAGTGATGACAAATACTTCGGCGAAATATTTTAATTCAATATCTGTAACAAAGCGTTCTCCAGATTCTATACGCTGGATTGCATTTTTCTTTTATATGGTACTGTGTAGGTATCTCTTTGCTTATGCTTACAAAATACCCATTTGCCATTTGATTTAGAAATAATTACAGTATTTATTATTCCTTACTAAATTCGGAATGAAAAATAATTTCTTTCCCTTTGTTTTTGGCGTATTCGATTTCTTTTGAAACTTGATTGCCAATATACCCTTGAATATCAACAACATAAATTGCATCCGAGCGTTCGATTTTTTTAAAGTGTGCCTTTTCAAGAGAAGCTAGCTCTGTGACCGAAATGTCCAAATTATCTACATTATAACTGCACTGTAAAACACTCATATCATGTTTCGTTTCCAAGCAAAATGCTATGCTTTGCATCTCTTTTTCAAATCTCATGCTTCCGCATATTGTTACTGTTTTCAAATCACTTACCTCTACAAGTTAAAGTTTTTATTTAATTTACCATTTTCTATTCAATGGGAAATAAAAACTTCTTCCGCCTATTTTTTTATACTGAGTTTTTTTACCTTGCTATATGGACCGTATACTTTCTCATTTTTCTTATCAAGCTTATATGCTCTGACTTTGAAATAGTAGGTTTTTCCCTTTTTTAATTTTTTGATAGTATAAGCAGTCTTTTTTGTATTTATCTTTCCGGTTGACCTTTTTGCAAATTTTTTGCTGGTAGAATAGAGAATTTCATATCCCTTTGCGCCGTCTACTTTTTTGTAGGAAATTTTTGCTTTTCTTCCTGCCTGATTTTTCAGTGTTTTCAGACTGGTTTTTCCTACCTTGATTTTTTCATTTGCAGGAGGCCGATTATTGCCTGTGTTATCTCTGTCTCCGGATAAAACGTCGTTCACGAGATCATTCTCGCCATTTCCTGTAGAACCGTGTTGTTCTTTTCCGTCTTCTGTGACCGGGAGCGGGCAGTACGTAGGAAATAAAGAATTATTTTCATTGCTTCTTCCGTTTTCCGTGTGGTTTTTGACAGTCCACTCACTATTTCCTCCCGGGATATAATAAACAGTCATCTGTCCGGTATTGTAAAAGGTATAGCCTGCCCAATAGGTATTTTTTCCATCTAAATAAAGCTCTTTTAAATATTTTGCAGATGCGAATGCGGTACAGCAGATATGATCTACTGTAGCAGAAACCCGGTAAGAAGCAACATTTTTCTCACAGGGGAAATTGTATAATACACGTTTATCCTTTGTATACAATATTCCGTCCTGAGAGCAAAATGCTGGGTTAGCTTCGTCTACTGTAATGGAAGTCAGGTTGTAACAGTAGGAAAATGCATAGTCCCATTCTCCAATAGTGGTTACTGTTGCAGGTATGAAAATAGTATAGATTCCGTATTTTCCATAAAATACTTTGTTGCCTATTTCCGTAACCACATAACCATCTATTTCCGAAGGTATCGTTACGTTTCCTGTTGCTGTGCTTTCTGTTATTCTTGCCGTATTGTCCTCTTTTAGTTCATAGGTAAAAGAAGAGTCTTGGGCATAGGCTGTTTTTGTGTTTATCCATATGAGTATGAATAATAGGGGGAGTAGGGTAAATAGTTTCTTTTTCATGGGGGCTGGCCTCCTTTTCTTGGTCTGTTAGAATGTTTCAAAGATTCTGTCCTATCTATAATTATACTGGCATTTCCTAGTATGTCAATCTATTGAACGACCATTCTCTTTGTGGGGGGTATGCTGTATGAATCTTCCTTTTCAGCCAGTGCATTTGCTTTAATTTGTAAACAAATCGTAAAATCTCTTCCACCGATTGACACAGAAAGTTTATCGGGGTTAGAATGAAGCCATGTAAAAGGGAGGGCTTGAAATATGGGCAAACACAGGGTGCTGATTGTTGAGGATGAGATACCGATTGCAAAAATGATATCCATGAATCTGCGCGTGGCAAACTATGATACAACCGTTTATTATGATGGAAGGGAAGCTGCTGAGGGTCTTTTGGAGAGCCATGACTATGATATTGCCATTTTAGATATTATGCTTCCCGGACTGGACGGCTTTTCACTTTTAGAGGAAATAAAGAAATATGATATACCGGTAATTTTTCTGACGGCCAAGGATGATATAGCCTCCAAGGTGCAGGGGCTGCAGGGTGGCGCAGAGGACTACATGGTGAAGCCCTTTGAAATCCTGGAGCTGATGGTGAGGGTTGAGAAGATTTTGGAACGCACAAAAAAGCTGGATAATGTAATACATGTTCTGGATTTGGAAATAAATATGGAAGAGCACACGGTTCGCAAGGATGGGGAAGAGATTATATTAAAGCCTATGGAATTTGATTTGCTGCTGGTGCTGGCAAAAAATAAAAATATTGCCATTTCCAGGGAGAAATTGTTAAAAATGGTGTGGGGTGTTGATTTCATGGGAGAGACAAGAACGGTGGATGTGCATATTGGACAGCTTAGGAAAAAGCTGGGATTAGGAGAGCATATCAAAACCGTCTCTAAGCTGGGATATAGACTGGAGGACTGATGGATGAAGCTGAGAAGCAGAATAATTCTGATTAGCTGTGTGATATTTTTTTGTATTTCACTGATCAGTAATATCATTATCCTACTGTTGATGAATAAGAGCTTTTTGCAGGAGGCTGAGAGCAAGGCCCTTGGAGACGCAATAAAAAGCTTTTCTGATGTAGAGACGAAGGTCGAGGAATATACGAACAGAATAGATGATGATGTGCTGAAGTACATTTTAAAAAAACAAAATGATGATTATATTATCTGTACAAGGGAAAGCAGGGAGCTGGGTTTAGAAAAAAAGATTGATGTGTTTAACAATACGATTTTTGATGCCGAATTTCTGGGGAAGCTTAAATTTTCTGATTTAAGGGAGGATTTAACGAATTTATATGCAGTCAGATTTCGGTGGGAGGGCCGGCTTTTTTTACTCTATAATTGCAATATTACAAATTCATATCAGGTTTATAAATTAGAGGATATCACCTATGCTCAGACGAAGACCCGGTTGCTGGGATTTTTTTTGGCACTGCTTACGGTTTGCAGCACAATAATGGAGTCTGTGCTTATCTCTGTTTTGCTGAAAAAGGCGCTGAAACCGCTGCAGAGGCTGGGAGAAAGTGCACAGCAGATAGCATGCGGAAGATACGACCAGAGAGTAGAGGTATATAGGGATGACGAGGTGGGAATCCTCAGCGGACATTTCAATAAAATGGCGGAGGCTGTGGAGCAGAGGACGAAGAATTTGGAGGAGTCGGAAAGGAAGAAAACGCTTTTTATGGGGAATCTTACCCATGAGTTGAAAACTCCGCTTACAGCAATTTCCGGCTATGCCGAATCGCTGCTTTTCGTGAAGCTGTCGGAGGCGGACAGAGAGGAGGCCTTGGGATACATTTACAGTGAGAGCCACAGATTGGAGAGACTTTCAAAAAAGATGATGAATCTTCTCCTGCTGGAGGAAACGGAGCATATTGAGTTTCAGACCGTGCCGGCAAAGGAACTGTTTGAGGCAGCAAAGATTGGCTGTTCAAAGCTGCTGGCCGAGCGGCATATGATTTTGGAATGCCGGGAGAACGGGGAGGAATTCTATGTGGACTCAGATCTGATGACAGATGTACTGATTAATCTGGTGGATAATGCGGTGAAGGCAAGCGAAGATGGAGCCAAGATACAGCTTCTGGCTGAACCGGGGAAGCTGATGGTACAGGATTTTGGAAAAGGTATTCCAGCGGAGGAGAAAGACAAAATTCTGGAGCCGTTTTATATGATTGATAAATCCAGAAGCCGTAAAAGCGGCAGTGCCGGTCTGGGGCTTGCGATTACGGCACAGATTTTACAGCGTCATAGCTGTACACTGTCTATTGAGAGTGAAGTGTCCAAGGGGACCTGCATGATTTTACAATTTGTTTAAAATTTGATGAATACCTGATATAAGGGTTCATGCTAGTATATTACCAGCATGAACCTGTTTTTTACAGGAAGACCTCATGGCTATATAGGATAAGTTTATAGATAATTGCGAAACACTGTTTTACAAGGCGTTCGTTGTACAATATAGACAAATCAACGCTGGGCACGAGCACAAGGCATACCTTCCTACTAAGCTCGGCAAAGCCTCGCTAAGTATTCAGGCATTGCGCTACTTGTCGCTCGCAGCGGTGCTAAGCAGTGTAACACTATGCCCACTAAGCTCGATAGAATCTCGCTAAGTGTGCAAGTGTACTTTCGTACTAGGCTCGAAAATACCTCGCCAAGTACTCAATGCAAGTACCGGCGGCTCCAAAGTACCTGCTTATGATATTGTCTACATTGCACAACTAGTGTTTTAATAACATAAGTTTCGCAATTACCTAAGAGATTAAGAAAGGATGAGGAAATATGAGAAAAAGAAGGATTGCACTGGCGTTTTTGCTGGCTGCCATAATGTGTCTTACGGCATGTGCCGAAAATCCCGAGTCATCGGTAGTAAAAAATAAAAATATGGATGATATGATTTCAAAGGCGCAGGAGAGTGGAGAGGATGTGTCTGGTTACGCAGATGTGGTGGGGGAAGTATCCGATAATGCCCAGTCCTATGTCAACACATTGGAGGATGCTTCGCTGGGTGTTTCGGTAAATATTAATGCCAGCGTTGTAATACCGGAGACAACAGGACTTTCTGTATATCGTGTAACGCAAAAAACAATTGACCAGGCTTTTCTTGATAAGGTTAAGGAGGTGCTCGCTCCGGGGACAACGTGGTATGAAGGGCGGGCTTTGGGCATAACAACAAAATCCAGTCTGGCCCGGGAGATACAATGGATTAAGGCAGCGATTACAGAAGTGGAAAATTCCGGAGAGTCAGAGGAGTATAAAGCGGGATATATTGAGGAATATCAAAGGGACTTGGCAGAGCTGGAAGCGGAATATGAGAGTGCGCCGCAGGACATCAGTCTTCTGGATTATCCATCAGATGGGAAAATCTGCAGTGTTCAGGAAAAATATAATCAGAACCCGGATGATTCTCACTGGTCGTATCATTATGAATTAAACTCGGATGGGGAAGTCATTTTTGAGGTGAATGATGCGGCAGATGGTAATTATCTCTCCCTGTTTATGCAAAATAATAAGGACTACGGAAACTGCCTTCGTTTTAAGCGTAACAAAAAAGGGTATGAATATACAGGTACCGTAGTGGTAGAGGATAGTATGGACGGTATAGACAATGTAGAAAATATTGACGGTGGGGATATATCAAATGGTAGGTTCCCGAGTATCGAACTTGAAGCAGGCGATACTTTTGAAAAAATTGTCGGTGAAGAGGCAACGATTTCAGAGGAGGAGGCAAAGCAGCAGGCTGATTCACTGCTGGAACAGTTAGGACTGTCGGACTATAAGATGTATAACGGTGGACTTTACTGTGAGCTTCCGAGGCTGGATTGGACCCCAACGGAGGATGGCGTGCATTTTTACAGGGATGTCTATGAGTTTCAATATATGAGGAATATAGACGGTGTTTTTGTGGATAACTCTGCCGGATCTAAGCTGGTGGACGAGTGGAGAGGGGATTCCTATGTCAAGCAGGTGTGGGGGGCAGAGATGGTGATTGTCTATGTCAATGACAGCGGCATTGTGGGCTTCAAATACTGTACGCCGCTTTCTGTAGATGAGACACTGGTTGAAGACAGCAGCCTGAAGTCCTTTGAAGAAATCAAGGACATATTTGAGAAAATGGTGTTTATTCAAAATGCCTCCACAGAGGAAGGTGAGAAGGTTTCCATTGACGTTGATACGGTGGAGCTGGTTTATGCAAGGCTTAGCGAAAAGGACAGCTTCGATTCCGGTATTCTCGTTCCTATCTGGAATTTTAAGGGGAAAAGGGTAGATGAATATGGCAATGAGACAACCGGAAGTGTAATGTCAATTAATGCAATAGACGGTTCAGTCATAGACTGGGATCTGGGTTATTAAAGAATGAACAGCTTTGAGACAGATATGAAAAGGGCCGTATGCAGTGTAAATTTTCTAATCGGTCTTCTATTGGAGATTTTCATATTAATTAAATGTGGTATAGAGACAGATTTATTTACTGTCAGCGTGCCGGTTGCCGTTACCCTCCCTTATGCAACCGCATGGATTAATGACTACCAAAGTGGATTTTTAAAAGCATATCTGCCCAGATGCGGAATACCCGCCTATATCGCAGGCAAGTTTTTTGCCTGCGGTATTAGCGGCGGGAGTATGCTTGGTATCGCATGTTTTGTATATCTTCATACGCAGGCAGGAAAGGATGTAAAGATTAATATAGCGCTGTTTTTTTTGTCCGGCATGCTATGGGCGGTTGTGGCAGCGGCGTTAGCGGCGGTATCTAACAGCAGATACATCGCATATGGTGGTTCCTTTGTTTTATTTTATGTGCTGGTTATTTTGCACGAACGGTATTTTGAAGAGCTTTATTGTCTGTATCCGGTGGAATGGTATAATCCGGGGCATACATGGATTTTTGATGATATGGGGATTATTTTGCTCTGCGCAGCGATTATTCTGATTATATTTTTTATCTATTATGAAACATTGAGGAGGCGGATAGAACGTGTATAAAATCAAGCAGATTGTCTATGCAGCCCTTTCCAATTTCAGACGGTGGAGAAGGAGCCCGCAGGTGGTTTTATGTTTTATGCTTGCCTTTATTTTTTGTTTTCTGTTGTCGGATAAGGTGCTGCAGTTTGCAAAGCTCCACGATACATATCTGCAGATGCTGGAGACATTTATCTGGACCTTTGGAGATGCCCAGTCCGTGCTGATTATTTCGCTGCTTTTGCTGCTGCTGTTTTCGGATATGCCGAATCTCTCGAATGAAGTGCCATTGTTTATGATTCGGATGGACAGAACAACGTGGCTTTTGGGACAGATTATGTATCTGGTGTCGGCTTCGTTTGTGTTCATGCTTTTCATTCTTATCTCCACGGTAATCCTGTCGTCAGAACGCATATATACAGCAGATTTGTGGAGTGAAACCGCAGCGATTCTGAGCTATTCCAATGTGGGAAAGACGCTGGCTGTGCCTGCCTTTGTGAAGGTGCTTGAGCTGACATTTCCCTATGCCTGCACCGCACATATATTTCTGCTAATGGCAGGCTATGCGGTGTCCATGGCGAGTGTGATTTTGTTTTTTAATCTATGCAGGGCAAACGGGGGAATGATAGGCGGAATTGTGTTCAGCGGCTTTGGTCTTTTGATGAATCCCAGCCTGATTGCCGAGTGGTTTAACATATCAGTGGATAGAATGCAGTATGCCAACATTTTATTCGGCTGGCTGTCTCCCTTGAATCATGCCACTTATTATATGCATAATTTTGGTTATGACAATCTTCCAAGGCTTTCGATGTCATATATATTTTTTACGGTGTTTAGCATGATATTTTTTATACTGTCACTGCTAAAAATCAGAAACTATTCGTTTTGCTTTACAGGTACACAGAGGTGATAGGAAATGGAAAAGGATATCGGTATATCCGTACAGGATGTCTATAAGAGCTTCGGAAAGGAACAGGTTTTAAAGGGGATTTCTTTTTCGATACCCGCGGGAACCATACATGGGGTTGTGGGAAATAACGGAAGCGGAAAAACGGTGCTGATGAAATGCATCTGTGGCTTTATGCACTGTGACAAGGGAGAGATTATGGTGAATGGAAAGAGAGTGGGACGGGATTGTGATTTCCCAGATGAGCTTGGGGTGATTATTGAGACTCCCGGTTTTATCCCAAATCTTACCGGCTACAAAAATTTAAAAATACTTGCCGCACTTAAGGGTAAGATTGGAAAAAAGGAAATCAGGGAGACACTGAAGAGAGTGGGCTTGAATCCGGATATGCGAAAACCGGTTTCCAAATATTCTCTGGGGATGAGACAGAGGCTGGGCATTGCCCAGGCGATAATGGAGGAGCCCGGTGTATTGATTTTAGATGAGCCCTTTAACGGTCTGGATAAGACGGGAGTAGTGGAAATGCGGCAGCTTTTAAAGGAGCTGAAGCAGAGCGGGAAGGCGATACTGCTTGCCAGTCATAACGTGCAGGATATAGAGGAGCTGTGTGATGTGGTGTATGACTTGATGGAAAACAGATTATAGTAAAGGAAATGATAGCGTATGAAAGTGAGTAGATTGTTGACTTGTTTGGTGATAGGAATATTTATGATGTCTTTGACAGGACAGACGCTTTACGCAGCAGCGCAGGAGACAGAGCCGGCTGCGGATAGCGGCAGTCTGCCGGAAGCGGTGCAGTCGGCTTCAGATAGCAGCCTGCCTGACTCAGATAGTGGGGGCTCGCAGGAGCCGGAGAACGGGGCTAATGTACATTTAAGGATTGATAACAGAAATATTTATACAGGGATGAAAAAATCCTATGCAAAGGGCTATGTACCAGGGATAAAGGACGGAAAAGCAGTAATTGTACTGCCGCTGCTTTGTGACCGCAAACTGAAGGAGAACAAAATCAGTACGGCCATCAGCTTAGGAGAGGGAGAAGCTATTCCCTTTGTACAGAAAAACTATCAGAAGGATATCGGTTTAGAAACATATAAAGTCAATGACGGAGAGACAGAGGTCTCCTGCTATCTTGTTTCTTATTCCCTTGCTCTTCGCACCGACCGTGTAAATGGCAGTTATCCGGTGATACTGAATGTAACGGCGGAAGATGAGAAGGGAAATGAAATCAACCAGGATTTTACGGTTTATGTGACAATTACGGACGGGAAAAAAACGGTGAGTGACCAGAGCGGGGATGCTGGGGCCGGAGATGCTTCAGGGGAACAGCCGCAGTTTGTGCCAAAGCTTCTGGTGCAGTCCTATGATTTTTCCAAGCAGGATATACAGACAGGTGACACCGTATCGGCTGATATAACGATTAAAAATACCAGCAAAACTGAGAGTGTTAAGAATCTGTCGGTAACGGTTACACCAGGAGAGGGTATTGCACTGGAAAGTGCGACCGACAGTGTGTATATAGAGTCGGTGGAAAAGGGGGAAACAGTTAAGGTTTCCTTTGATTTTAGCATTCTGGTGTCAGCCGCGCAGGGGCAGCATACGGTTGCGGTTGCCATGGATTATGCGGACAGCAAGGGAAATACGTATACCTCGGAGGGAACAGTGAAGCTTTTGGTTTCCCAGCAGGTAAAAATGCAGTTTGACCCCGTCAGTATTCCGGAGAGTATAGAGGTTGGAGAGACGGTAGTGGCACAGACCCAGGTGATGAATCTGGGAAGGGGTAAGATATATAATGTCCGGGCAGAGGTACAGGGCGAAGGACTGACACCAAAGGGGACTATGTATATTGGAGATATCGAGGCAGGTCTGGCTGCGGAGGGCTCTGTGGAGATCAGTGCAGTTGGTTTGTCCGGTAATTCCATGTATGGGACGACAGAGGGAGTGATAACCTTTTATTATGAGGATGAGGGGGGAAACGAAGCAAAGGAGGAGATGGAGTTCTCTACCTCTATTGTATCGCCTCTCATGGCAAAGAAAGAGGAGCAGCCGGAGGATCATGCAGGACAATGGTGGGTGATTATGGCTGTGTTAGCGTTTGTATTACTTGCAATCGGAGCATTTGTTGGTATCAGATATTGGCGGCGTAAAGTAGATGATGAAAATGTACCAGACGGGAATTTAAAGGATGAAGATTAGGGAATTGGTTAAGCTTAGAAAACAGAATGACCGGGTGAAAATTGCTTTTCTTTTTATCTTGTCAGGAATAGCATTCTTTGGTATTTCTGTCGGGAATGGGATTTCCTGTTTAGACATCGTAAACGGCAGGTCAGAGTATGTTTTATCTAAAGCGGAGCAGATTACAAGAAAGGATATCGATTTACTGAATAGTGTTCAGGATATAAGCTGTGTCAGCCGGGAGCTGACGGAAAATGTTACCATAAAATATCGGGAGGAGGAAGCGGCGGTTTCCAGTGTGCTGGTTTCAGAAGAGTATATAAAAGAGCTGTATGGTGTTGAAGATAGAAGCAGTGGGAAGGTATTTTATATGAATCATGCGGCACTTTTGCTCATCAATGAGGAGCTGGGGCTGTCTGACCAGGCGGCAGCGGACAAGGAAGCTTTTGAAATCAAGGTCACTTATCTGCCGGATGGAGAAGAAAGGGGCAGATATAAAAGCGCAGTGCTTGTGGTTTTGCAGGACACAATGCATGGTGATGAGCCGTTTGTATGCACCTGTGATTCCACGGCAAGACTTTCACACGGCACGGCATCGGTCAGAGTCATCAGGGAAAAGCGGCAGATAGAGGATATGGCAGGTGCACAGTTTGAAAAAATGGGATTTCAGGTGGAGGAAAAGGAAAGGCTGATTGAAACAGCTTATGAGGTCCAGCTGTCAATGGTTAAGCTGGAATACAGTATACTGCTTGCGGTAGTTTGTGTGTTTGCAGGGGTTTTGCTGTTCGCAGGAGAGGTACGGCACTAACTTGCTTTGTTTTTCTGTACACATAATTCAATTCCGTCCATCAGTCTGTCATATATCCCTTTCTCAATGGGTACAAGGGTTTTCATTGCTGCTAGAAGCATAATAAAAGTAATAAGCAATGCTCCGAGCGGGGAAACTATAGAAAAACCTAATCCCACTATCGCTAGTAATTGAGGAGTAATTAACTTAATTCCATATTCCGCCCCACAGAGCCATAAGGTATTTTGTCCAATATATTGAAACAAGCCGACATTTGAAAAGAAATATGCTAGTATGATATTACAATAGATTATGATTAGAATCTTAACTATAGAAATAATCAGGGAAATAATCGGAATTTTAAACAATGGAGAAAAAATATCTTTTCCCATATATAAACACCCTGCATAACAGATTGAAATTAGGAATAGCCCATTCTTAAATATGATATATTTTTTTTCTTTAGTGGCAAGCAGTTTGTTCAGGTGCGGAAAAGAAATATAACCTATCACATAAAAAATCAGATAGCGCATAACGCTGTCCACATTCCACCAAAGAGATGGATATGTTATACCTGCATACGGAAGCACAATATTGCCAGCAAAAGAGAATACAAGAGCGATTGCAATTATAACCCATGTATATGGTATTTTTCGAATGAAATAGCAGATATTCTGCATGATAAACAGTGCCGTTAAAAACCACAGAGAACCCGCAAAAAAATTATTTCTAACACATCCTTTTAATATTCCTATTCCAATATCATGCAGATTAGTAAGTGTAAGCTCTGCATTCATTTCACACAAAAAAAGGCAAAGAGTACAGAATATAAGCCAGGGTATCAGTATTTTCTCTGTTTTATTTAAGAAAAAAGCTTTGAAGTTTTCATTTTTCTTCTTTTCTAAACAGCCGGACAAAAAGAAAAAAAGCGGAACATGATAGACAAACACAAAAGAATATAGCTTTCCTGCTACGGCTCCATAATGTCCTAGGTAAATGGCAAATATGCCAAAAAATTTACAGACATCTATCCATAAAATTCTCTCTTTCGTATTCATTCCCTATGCTCTCCTTTTTCCTAGCCTTTGCTATTACATTAACTCTGTAAACAGTTTTTAGCCCATACGATTTATTAAATTATAGCATAACAGCCTATATAATTCAAATAAGATTAAACCATATAGGCAGGTGAAGAAATAGAATATGAATTATTATGAAATAGGACAACGTATACGCAAATTTCGGAAAGCATACAATTTTTCTCAAGAACAACTAGCGGAAAAAGTAGGGATATCAACCACGCATATGAGCCATATTGAAACAGGAAACACAAAACTAAGCCTTCAAGTTTTTGTTGATATAGCCAATGCTTTATCCGTGCAGACAGACGAACTTCTATATGATATTCCGCAAATCAACAGAACTGTCATAAAACATGAATTAACAGAAATACTTGATTCATGCTCACAACAGGATTTATATATACTTGTAGATGTAATAAAGACTCTCAAATCAGCTTTAAAGAAATATAACAATTAAAGATAATTGTCTGTTGATATCAAAGCTCTTTCAAAAGTAGTAAATTAGTAGTAAATTGAATGTTTTTTATGTTTAAAATGCCTTGGGATTTAGTGTTTTAGCGGCATTTCAAGATAATTAATTGATTTTTATTAAAAATCAAATTTTTTACTTGAATAAATGCTTATACATAATGAAACATATGGATTCGGCAAAATTGAATTTTCCAAAAACGACAGATTGACATAAAACTGCGGAAACTCAAGCAAAGTTAATATTGAATATTTTAGAAAAAGTAGTATAATTTGAATAAGTGTCATTTACTATTAAATGGGAGTATAGATTGGGTTTATGACGTAGAATGAACCAATCGATATTAAAGAGAAAGGAGAAAAGTAACATTGAATGACAAAAGGGAAAATATAGAAAAGAAACTTACCCATTCTTTTTTTAGAATATCAACACTTACAGCAATTGCAGCAGTATTGGGATTGGTTGCAATGATTGTTATATCTTATCGGTATTCTTATGCGTTAGAAAATTTCGGATTTGCACAGGGGGATATCGGAAAGGCGATGTTTGAATTCGCAGATATCCGGTCATCACTTCGGGCGGCAATCGGTTATGATGATCAGGAAGCCATTGATATTGTAGTAAAACAGCATGATGAAAAGAAAGCGGTATTTGAGGAGTGCTTTGCGGAAGTAGAAAACACAATTGTATCGAAGGATGGTAGGAAAACCTACGATGAAATTGTAGCGGAGTTAGAGGATTATTGGAAGCTGGACGAAGAGATTATGAGTCTTGGTGCAACAACGGATAGAGAGCTTTGCCGGCAGGCACAGGATATGGCGCTTAACGAGCTGACAGATGCTTATAACAGTATATATGGTAAGCTGGAAAATCTTTTGGAGGTCAAGGTCACTGAAGGAAATCGCTTGTCCAAAAAGCTTACGATTGTGGCATGGATTCTGGCGTTTGCAATTATCGCTGTAATTGCGGTGGCAATTGTATTTTCTACTAAAATAGGAAGAAAAATTGCACAGAGGATTTCTGTTCCTTTAGGTAAGCTGGGAGAGCGTCTCAAGACATTTGCGGCAGGAGACCTTTCATCCCCGTTCCCTATGGTAGAAACCGGGGATGAGGTGGAGCATATGGAAAAAGACGCAACAGAGATGGCAGATAATCTGAATGTGATCATTCACGATATTGGTGAAGTACTGGGAGAGATGGCAAATGGAAATTATGTCGTTCGGTCTAAGTATTCAGATAAATACACTGGGGATTTTCAGAAATTATATGAATCAATGCGTAAGCTGAGAGACCAGATGACAGAGACATTGCTATCCATCGGGACTGCATCCGGTCAGGTGTCTGCCGGTTCTGAGGATTTGGCAAATGCAGCGCAGTGTTTAGCGGAAGGTGCAACGGAGCAGGCTCATGCAGTGATAGATCTGCATGCAACGATTTCCGATATTACAGCAACTATGGAGAAAAGTGCACAGAGTGCAGATGAATCCTATATGAAGGCTCAGCAGTATGCTCGTGAGGCAGACCGCAGCCGGGAAGAAATGAATACGATGATGACTGCTATGGAGCGAATTAATGAGGCTTCTATGAGTATTGGAAATATCATTTCTGAAATTGAGTCTATCGCTGCCCAGACTAATCTTCTGTCTCTGAATGCATCTATTG
>CAMWYM010000037.1 GCA_947178475.1 uncultured Clostridium sp.
TAGACAATATCGCAAGCAGGGCATTGGGGAGCCGTCGGTACTTAGGTGCCGTACTCTGGCACCTTATGTACCGTTACGAGCGACACATAGCAAAAACGTGCCCAGCTGTGATTTGTCTATATTGTACAACGAACGTCTGTGAAAACAGAGTTTTGCTCATCGCTATTTATCAACGGAAAGGAGAGGATTCGAACCTCCGGTGCAGTTACCTGCACAACACATTAGCAATGTGCCGCCTTAAACCAGCTCAGCCACCTTTCCAAAGTGGGCAGGAATGGATTTGAACCATTGTGTCTGTAAAGAAACGGATTTACAGTCCGCCGCAATCGACCGCTCTGCCACCTACCCATAGTGATCCCAGGGGGATTTGAACCCACCGATTTTGCCGTGAAAGGGCAACGTCTTAGCCTCTTGACCATGGGACCATAATGACTCCAGCGGGATTTGAACCCAGCGATTCTGCCTTGAGAGGGCAGCGTCTTAGCCTCTTGACCATGGAGCCATAATGATGCCGGTATATACCGACATCACCTTTATTTTTATTTTACAAATGTCGATTATTTTACATTATTCATCAGTCTCTATCTGGTAACATCTTGTTACGCACTTTTTTGAACAGCCTGTGGAAGCTCAATTACCAAAATATCATCTACCGTAACCTGAAAAACGGCTGCTAACACAATCAAATTATCCAAAGTCGGCATGGCCGCTCCCCTCTGCCACTTGTAGATTGCATTTGGTGTAGAAAAAGCGAAGATATCCTGCAAATCTTTTACGGATAATCCGTTCTGCTTCCTTAACCGCTCTATATTTTTTCCTGTTCCCGCCATGTCTATCATGGGCATCTGAACCATCATAACCACCTCCTCTCATCATTGATACATTAACAGCATGCATATCCGGCGAGGGAGAAGAACGGGAGTTGAACCCGCATCCCCCGGAGTCACAATCCGGTACTCTGCCAGTTAAGCTATCTTCTCCACATTTAAAAAGCCGCCTATCTCTCCAACAAAGATAAGCGGCATTAAACCAAAGTATATGATTCTATAGATAATCAATGATACTCATACAGTTTTCGTTTTCGCATTATCCCATTAGAGCGCATGAAACTAAGACTCTGACTATATTCACTCAGTGCCTCATAATGTTCTCTATGGAAATAGCTTAAAACAATTACTGTATTCATCATGGTTTTTCCTTTCCGCAGCTTATCCCGCCGCTAATTATTTTCTAACTGTACCCACTATATCACAGAAAAAAAGATTTGTCATCATACCTGTGGTATAAATTATCAATCGCTCACTGGGATAAATGTACCCCACTGACAGACACCACCGCTATTTCAGTTCCCATATTATCGGTAATATCAATCTGATAGAAACAATTTCTTCTGCCATCCTTTAACAGCCTGCTCTCCCCGTACAGGATATCTCCCTTTGCTGTACCAAGATAGCTGATTTGACTTACTGTGGTAACGGTTACCGGCTGCCTGAAATTAGCTGCCACCGCAAACACAAAATCCGCCAATGTAAACAGAACTCCTCCCATCACATGCCCTGTTGCATTGCGATGTCTGTCGTCCAGCTTCAGACTGCATTTTGCATAATGCTCTCCCACTTCGTCAATATCTATACCTGTTGTTACCATTGCATAGGTATCCTTAATAAAAAAACTTCTCGCCTCTTCTAATTCTGTCATATCTGCCTCCAATTCATAAACATAAGTCAGTACTTACATATCCATAATGATCTCTCTTGCCACATTCTCCTCTATCGGGGTAGCAAAAACACCGTCTTCAAATTCAACGATATCACCGATTCCCTTTTGAATAACGAATCTTAGTTTTCCGTCTCTCACTTTTTTATCTGTATAAAGCTTTCTGACCAACGACTCCCTGTCGATATAATCCGGTATTGCAATTGGCAGTCTTGCCTTTGACAGTAAGGCAATTACTGCATCTCTCTCCTCCTGTGTCATATATCCCAATTGGCAGGCCAGCTTTACCTCGGCAACCAAGCCAACAGAAACCGCCTCTCCATGAAGCAAACGGTAACCACTTACTGTCTCAATAGCACGTCCCACTGTATGACCAAGATTTAGAATTTCCCTCAGCCCGCTTTCCCGCTCATCCTTCATCACTACCTCATATTTTATCCGGCAATTTTCCTGAGCAATGTACTCACACGCTTCCCTATCCATAGCCAAAATATTCTCTATATGCGTATCCAGATAGTCAAAAAGCTCACGGCTTGCAAGACATGCGTGCTTTATGGTTTCTGCCAGTCCACTTATCACCTGACGTTCCGGAAGCGTTTTCCATGCAGCAATATCCAGATATACCTTTTTAGGCTGGTTAAACAGTCCGATTAGGTTTGTCGCCAGCGGAGTATCCACAGCGGTTTTCCCGCCTACAGAAGCGTCTGCTGCGGCCAACAGCGTTGTGGCGTAATTGATAAAGGGAACCCCCCTTCCAAAGGTCCCTGCAACAAAACCTGCAAGGTCTGTCACCACACCTCCACCTACTGCAATGATACAGCAGTCCCTGCGATACCCCTTCTCCAGCATCGCATCTTCAATCTCCTCCTTTGTCTTGCGGGATTTTTGCTCCTCTCCTGCAGCAAACACAAACAAATCTGCCTGATATCCTGCATCTACTAGCAAATCATACAGCTTATCCGCATACAACTCTTTCACCGTGCTGTCCGTCACTACTGCAAATTTATGGATACCTCCCACCAGACCATTTTTCAGGTCGCTGATCAATTTATTCTCCAGTTCAAAACCGGTTTCAATTTCATAGCTGTCATCCACTACCTTCTTTAACTCTACATTAAATGTACCCATACCTGTTCTCCTGTGTCTAAAATAATTTACCTGTATTATATACTTCTGATTTTATCCTTACAACCAAATTTTATATAAAAACATATATTTTATGTAAATCCACAATTTCTACTTGCATTTTTTTGTAAAATATTATACTATATAACAGTCGTCTGATTCAGTTGGTTTAATTTCTTATAACCGCTTTACACAGACATGCAGAAGTGGCGGAATGGCAGACGCGCTAGATTCAGGTTCTAGTGGGGTAACACCCGTGTGGGTTCAAGTCCCATCTTCTGCAGGATAATCGAAAGTGCCGGAGTTTCATTTGAAGCTCTGGCACTTTTTATCATCAAATTACATTGCCTCTATTCACTGATATGCTCTAAGCCCTGCTCAAAAATATGTTTAATATGCTCGTCATCCAGCGAATAATATACCACCTTGCCATCTTTGCGGTTCTTAACCAGCTTAGCTGTTTTCAACACCCTGAGCTGATGGGAAATAGAGGATTGACTCATACCGAGAAGAATAGATATGTCACACACACACATTTCACTCTCAAATAGAGCACATAGGATTCGTACTCTGGTCGTATCCCCAAACACCTTGAACAGCTCTGCCAAATCATATAGAGTTTCCTCTTCCGGCATTAGTTTTCTTACCCTGCTCACCACATCCTGATGAATCGCATTACATTCACATATCTCCGCATGCTGATGCTCCAGTCCCATACTGTTTCCTCCTGTTTTATCACCTATTCCTCAGCAAAAGGAAATTTGTTTACCAGCTCCATATTCACGTCCTCCATACTGAAATGCGGCTGGTATTTCTTTACCCACTCTCCATAGACACCGCTGAAATATTCCTTCTGCTTCTGAGCAATAATCTCTTCTTTGTTCTTCTTTGTCAGTTCTTCATCATTTGCCTTAAACATTTTAAAGATATGATAGCCATACTCACTCTGGATTACTGCACTGACCGCGCCGTCCGACAGTTCCAGAATCCTGTCTGCTACTATTTCACCGTACTCCTCTACCAGCTCTGCACGGGACATGGTATAGGATGCAGAATATTGGAGGTCATATTGCTTTACAATTTCGTCATAAGATACATCCTCCTCCTGAGCCAGGGTAGACAACGCCTCATTTGCACGCTGCAGCTGTGCCGCTTTCTTCTCATCGGTAAACTCCTCTACTGTCCCATCCTGCTTTGCCTCATAGCACTCAAACACCATATCATAAAAGGTGGACATCCTTGCCTCTTCTTCCGATATCTCAAAATCATAATCGGCAATAATCTGTTTGTAAACCTTTTCCGCAAGCATATTTTCCTCAATTACCTGCTCCACCAGTTCCTTAGTAACCTCTGTTTCACGGATATCCTTCTCTGTCAAGCCATTATAAAATGTAGAAGCTGTGTTCTCTGCCTCCGCCTTCTCATTGTCACTTAATGCTACCTTTAAATCCTCAGCCTGTGCAATCAACACCTTAACACGGTTAATATCCGCAATGATGTCACGAATTGTCACATCCCTCACGCTGCTCTGTCCTTCATCCGTAGTGAGCTCCAGACTCCAGATTCCACTCCCGTAGCTCTTCTGATAATCCTCAGCTATCGTCTTTGCATAAATGTAATATTCCCCATAGGTCACAGTACATTCACCATACTCATATACCACCTTAGCGGCAGCCTCATTTTCTTTCTTTCCGCAACCGCACAAGGCTAAAACGCATATCATTACCAGCACTGCTGCAGTTATCTTTTTCCCACATCCCATAGGCTATTCCTCCATATACTGTGTAAAATCATACAAGGAAATATTTTTCCAAATACTGCCGTTAAATTGCGGCTGTGCCTCGATCCCCATTTCCTCATACCATTTTATTTTTTCTTCTGCTATTTTCTCATCCGCCAAATCGGATTTATAATATTCAAGAATCTGATTGGCAAGCTCTTCATTATTGACAGTAATCATTTTAACAATTGCATATGCGCTCTCAATATCCAATACCGGACTATATTCTCCCTCCTTCAGGGAATTGGCATATTTAGCGAATGGCTCTCCAAAGCTGTCTGCCAAATTACTTTCCTCTCCTGAATATTCATTTACGCCATATTTGTCTGCTATTTTTTGAACGTCTGCACCAGCCATCAGCTCCTGATAAGCGGCATCCGCATCCGCCTTTTTGGCACTCACCTCTTCATCAGAAAGCATTACAGGTGTCTCACCATCCTCCTGACGCTTATAATCGCCGTCTTCCGACATTTCAACCTTCGGAAACAGCATGATATACATCGTACAATAGTGCTGGTCATCTACGGTTATACCTTCCAGCTCCGTATCCTCCAGCTTTTTGGCAAGATAGCGCTGCCTATATACCTCTATTACACGTTCCTGTGTAATTCCCAGCTCCTTTAAAATGCTACCGTTAATGCTTCCCATATACTGAACAGCATCTCTTCTAATGTCCTTTTCTTCATCCTCTGTCAGCTCAATTCCCCGACTTTTGGCAGTCATATATTCCACCTTATAATCCATAATCAGTTCTAATATTTTCTGCTTATAATATTCAGCGGCATCCGTACCATCCTTTGCAGTTGTATTGGATAAGGTATCGCTGGTCATTCTCAGATTAACCACATTTTGAAGAATACACAGATTCACCTCGTCAAGATAAACCTCCTCTTCTCCCACAGTAAACACAAGCTTGTCTTGAGGCTTGTCGTTCTCCCCTGATAGCTTCCAAAGACCTACTGCTACAAGTACGAGCAACAGCCCAAACACAAAAACAGCAGCTAATACCTTCCGGCGTTTGTGCTTTTGTCCTTCCTTATCCTGACTATTCGATTGATGTTTTTCTTTTTTCTTTGCCATAATGATTTCCTTATCACACGTATATACTGCTATTGTACACCAAATCTATCTTTCAATCAACTCATCAATGTCTGCCACAATGCTCTCCAGCTCATGAATAAAATTTTTCAGACTCTTCTTTTCCAAGTCTACTACAAAACCGGAGTTTACTCCTGCCACCACCCGGATATTGTTCAAATATTTTAACAAAAAAGCATCTAAGCTGTCCATTTTTACCTTCACTCCGGCAGCCATTTCAATATGAACCTGCTTATTCTTATAGGTAATTGAGGAAATGAATGCAGCATGGGCACAGGCCTTAAGCTGTGCGATGGTCAACAGATTAATCACCTCCACCGGGGGTTCTCCGAAACGGTCTGTCAGCTCATCCAGCATATCCTCGTAGTCCTCTCTCGTCCAGACTGCAGATATTCGTTTATAAAGCTCCAGCTTAGTCATCTCATTTTTTACATAGGTGGACGGAATATATGCATCTATAGGAAGCTCTATATTTGTGGAGAAATCCTCCTCCACGTCCTCCCCCTTCTGCCTCAATATGGCATCATTCAGCATCTTACAATACAAATCATATCCCACCGCTGCCATGTGTCCTGATTGGTCTGCTCCCAGCAAGTTGCCTGCACCACGAATTTCCAAATCCCTCATGGCTATTTTATACCCTGAGCCCAAATCGGTAAATTCCCGGATAGCCTTTAATCTCTTTTCTGCAGTCTCTCTTAACATTTTGTCCCTTTTATACATTAAAAATGCATAGGCAGTTTTATCCGAACGACCCACACGCCCGCGCAGCTGGTATAACTGAGCCAATCCGAAATTTTCTGCATCATGTATAATCATGGTATTGACATTGGCAATATCCAACCCCGTCTCAATAATCGTCGTTGTCACCAAAACATCAATATCTTTGTTAATGAAGGCATACATTACATCCTCAAGCTCCTTTTCCTTCATCTGCCCATGAGCAAAGGATATCCTTATCTCGGGCATAATTTTCATCAAATCTGCCGCCACATCTGCAATAGTATTTACCCGGTTATATACATAGTAGACCTGCCCTCCTCTGGCAAGCTCCCTGGAGATTGCCTCCTTTACCAGCTCCTGATTATACTCCAGTACATATGTCTGAATTGCTTTCCGGTCCACCGGTGGTTCCTCCAAAAGACTCATGTCCCTGATTCCAATCAGACTCATATGAAGTGTTCTGGGTATAGGTGTTGCCGTCAGAGTCAGCACATCTACATCCTTCTTCATCTGTTTAATCTTTTCTTTGTGGGCGACCCCAAACCGCTGCTCCTCGTCAATGACCAGCAATCCCAGATTACTATAATCCAAATCCTTAGATAAAAGCCTATGCGTTCCTATAATAATATCAAGCTGACCTTTTTTTAAGTCCTCCAATGTCTTTTTCTGTTCCTTTGCTGACAAAAAACGGGACAGCATCCCAATGTGAATAGGAAAATCCTGCATACGCTCCTTAAACGTGTTGTAGTGCTGTTGAGCCAGAATGGTGGTCGGCACAAGATATGCCACCTGCTTACCGTCCTGTACCGCTTTAAAGGCAGCTCGGATTGCGATCTCCGTCTTACCATATCCAACATCACCGCAAATAAGGCGGTCCATTATTTTTCTGCTTTGCATATCCGCCTTTGTATCCTCAATAGCCCTTAACTGGTCCTCTGTCTCCTCATAGGGAAACATTTCCTCAAATTCCTTCTGCCATATAGTATCCTTGGAAAAGGCATACCCCTCCTTGGATTGGCGCACCGCATATAAGTCCACCAATTCTTTGGCAATCTCCTTAACCTGACCCCGAACCCTGTTCTTTGTCTTTTCCCATTCCTGTCCGCCAAGCTTATTGAGCTTCGGTCTTTTTCCCTCCTTTGAGGAATATTTCTGTATCAAATCAAGCTGCGATGCCAGAATAAATAATTTCGCACCACCGCTATATTCGATAGAGATATAATCCTTTGCCACCTTATCTACCTCTATTTTTTCGATGCCCAAATATATTCCCAAGCCATGTCTTTCATGTACTACATAATCCCCAACACTTAAATCCTCAAAGCTATTGATTTTCTCTCCTGAATAGAGAGGCTTTCTCTTCATACGGCTTTTGGTCTTTTTCTGTCCAAAAATATCGCCCTCAGTCAATACCACCAGCTTAATCTCCGGTATAGAAAATCCAGCTTTCAGACGTCCATTAGTCACCATCATCTCTGAGGCTGCCAATATCCGGTTACGGTCAGTGGAAAAGAAACAGTTTACCTCCTGATCCTGCAAATCCTTTGCCAGTCTCTCACCTCTTGTTGCAGAGGGTGAGAACAACAATATACGATAATTTTCCTTCTTCCATGTCCGAATATCCTTTAGCAGCATATCAAAATTATGGTGATATGTAGGCACCATTTTTGTATCAAACATCAGCTTTTTACCCGGTTCAAAGATATTATCACTCTGACTTAGTATACTAAACAAGACCGTATCTCTTATAGCAATTCTGCCCGCTATCTCCCGATAATCAAACAACACATCTGCCTGTCCCGGCAGCATATAGCCTCCCTCCAGACGGCTGACCATACTCTCTCTAAATTCAAGCTGACAGGCCTCTGCCCGTGATTGAATATGTGCCGGATCATCCACAAAAATCATTGTATCCTCTGGCATATAGTCAAGAAAACCCTCCAGCTGTTCATAAAAATATCCAATATATCCGTCAATGCCCATGGCACTGTGAAAATACTCCAGCTCCTCCTTTAGCTTCTCCACCTCCCGATTGATTCGGTCATATTCCTCAGTTTTAAATTCGCTCTTTAATTTCTTTGCATAGGACTTATGTTCTTTTTCAATCTTAGCCAAACCTTGGTCAATTCTTCCCTGGTGAAGAATCATCTCTGCTGCGGGATAGACTGACAATTTCTCCATGTTTTCAATACTTCTCTGACTCTCCACGTCAAAGCTTCGGATACTATCAATATCCTCTCCCCAAAGCTCTATTCGGTAAGGACACTCACTACTCATAGGGAAGATATCCAAGATACCTCCCCTAATCGCAAACTGTCCAACACCGTCCACCCAGTCATTTCTCTCATAGCCAAGGGAAACCAAACATTTCTTCATCACCTCTAAATCCAGTGTTTCCCCCACTTGAAAAGTGACAATATTTTTTTTAATCTCCTCTAATGGCACTACCTTGTTGAGCAGTGCATCAATAGAGACAACAACAGTTGAAATACTATTTTCAATAACGCCCTTGATAACCTCCATGCGCTGACGAAGTATGGTATGCCCATGGATATCTGCACTGTAAAACAGCACATCCTTCGCCGGATAATACAAGATATTCCTATCAAAAAAACTATACTCATCCAATATTGCTTTAGCACGATCTTCACTATAGGTTACAATAAGCTTTATCCTATCCCCTGCCAGACAATCCATTGTATAATATCGGGCAAAACCATCTGTACCGCTAATTTCTATTGGTGTCTGCTTTTTTGCCTTGGCATGTTCATACTGTTGTTTTAACTCCGAAAGCCTAAAGGGCTCTCTCAACATCTCCATATCTATCTCCTCTAAATTTGGATTTACTTTCCGTTGAATTGATTCATGGCCGCCGGAATATCATCTGCTAAAAGGAGCTTCAACGCCTCGCAGGCCCGTTCATAGCCCTGGTCCATAAGTGACTGCTCCTCTTGTGAAAATCGGGATAGTACATAGTCCACTAATTCCATTTTAGGCGGCTTCATCCCCACACCGATGCGGATTCTTGGAAATTCTTCTGTACCCAGCTGACTGATTATGTTCTTAATCCCATTGTGTCCACCGGCGCTTCCCTTCTCACGGATGCGCAGCCTCCCTACATCCAAATTAATGTCATCATAAATGACGATTATATCCTCCGGAAGGATTTTATAATAATTTGCCACCTCCCGAATGCTTTCACCGCTTAAGTTCATATAGGTCATCGGCTTTAACAAAATTACCGTCAGTCCTTCTATTTTACCCTTTCCATATATCCCCTTATGCTTACTAACATCTAATGATATATTATATTTGTCAACCAACCTGTCTATCACTTCAAATCCCACATTATGTCTGGTTTTATCATATTTCACTGTAGGATTACCCAAACCCACGATCAGCTTCATAATTGGTTCCTCTTTTTTCCTTCTAAAAAATGTCCACATATTATCATGCCCGCTTTTTCAGAATCTCTTCCGCCTCTTTTAATTGCTCCTGAGAATTTACCCCTTTAATCTCATCCGCATCACCTACCACCATTACTGCAACCTCCCCTAAGCCCTGGGACTTCACAATCTCAATGGTGTCAGTCAGATAATATTCCTGCTGTGCATTGTTATTGGTAAGCTTTGAGAGCGCATTACTTAAAACTGCTGAATCAAAGAGATACATACCAGAATTAATCTCATCTACTCTCTGCTCCTCCAGCGTAGCATCCTTTTGCTCCACAATCTTAACAAACTTACCCCAATTGTCTTTAATAATACGTCCATATCCAGTAGGGTCATCCACCCTTGCCGTCAATACCGTAACTGCATTTTTCTCTGAAAGATGAGTCTCTACCAGTTGCTTTAATGTATTTCCGGTAATAAGCGGAGTGTCTCCGCAAAGCACCATAGTGAGGCCCTCTGTCCCGATAAAATCACCGGCACATCTCACCGCATGCCCTGTTCCCAG
This sequence comes from uncultured Clostridium sp., assembly GCA_947178475.1. GTDB lineage: Bacteria > Bacillota > Clostridia > Lachnospirales > Lachnospiraceae > CAG-590. Next base: position 10,400 of record CAMWYM010000037.1, read on the forward strand.
CTGTTCCTCCTGCAACACATACCTAACCTTATCTCCTACAGCTTCCTTTACCAGCTCTGCCTTATGCCCTACCACCAAACAGATATCGGAAGCCTCCGCACCAGCCTCCATTGCCGCCTCTATGGAATAGTTAACCATTGGTTTTCCCAACACCTCATGAATTACTTTCGGCAGCTCTGATTTCATTCTGGTTCCTTTCCCCGCTGCCAGTATAACCGCTTTAATCCTTTTCACTGTATCCATCCTCCATTTTCTTAATACTATATCAAACAATCATATGTACCTAACCTTGCACAATAGTATTTTATCCTTTTAACAAAATAATTCAAGACATTTTTCACTACATGAGAAAATAAGCCGAAGACTACTCATCTCCGGCTTATACAGCATTTACTAATCATGCTTTCTTACTGCAGCGTTTCTTCCTCTGCCAATACTTTCTCATACTCAGCCAGAATCAACGACTGAATACGCTCTCTTGCCGCCTGATTAATGGGATGGGCAATATCCCGATAATCCCCATCTGCCGCCTTACGACTAGGCATTGCGATGAATAACCCCTTTTCACCCTCAATCACCTTAATATCATGCACAGCAAACTCATTGTCCAGAGTAATGGAGGCAACTGCCTTCATCTTACCCTCTTTCGTCACTCTTTTGAGTCTAATATCCGTAATCTCCATATGCCACACCCCTTTTGTAATTACATTATTTAAAATCCATTGCAACAGGATTTTTTCCCTTTTGTACTTTCCTCTCCAGAAAAGAACTATAACGCATAGCGGAAATTTTTCTCCACAACCACTTTAATCTGCCCTGGTTCCGCTGTGTGAATTGTATTAGCACGTAATGTATCACGGCTCTCTACAATACAATTCTCTATAACTGAATTATCCCCAATGTGTACATCATTCAGAATAATAGAATTGCGAATCACACAATTGTTACCCACATATACCTTCTTAAACAATACGGAATTCTCAACCGTACCGTTAATAATACATCCACTGGCAATCAGACTGTTATTCACCACCGCTTCTCCATTATATTTTGCCGGCGGCAGGTCTTCAACCTTAGAATATACATCCGGATATTGACGGAAGAAATAATCTCTTATATCCTTTTTCAGGAAATCCATATTTGTCTTATAGTAGGAATCAATTGTTCCTATATTTCTCCAATAGGAATCCATTTTGTATGCATATATCTTTTTGACATTCTTGTAACGAATTAATATATCCTTAACGAAATCCGTTCTTCCTTCTTTTGCACACGCCTCCAACAGTTCAATCAACTGTCTTCTGCGAATCACATAAACACCGATGGATGCAGTTGAGGTCTGGGCAACCAATGGTTTCTCTTCAAAATCAACCACCTGCATGTCCTCATTACACTTTACAACACCAAACCGGCTTACATCGTCTTCCTCCGGATTAATGTCTTTGCAGACAATGGTAATATCGGCCCCTTTCTTAATATGGTCCTCCAACACCTTGTTATAATCCAGCTTATAAATTCCATCACCACTTGCAATGACTACATATGGTTCATGGCTCTCCTTTAAGAAATTAATGTTCTGATAAAGTGCATCTGCTGTACCCTGATACCAGACATTATTCGTAGAAGTAATTGTCGGCGTAAACAGATATAAACCGCCTTGCTTTCTACCAAAATCCCACCACTTGGAAGAATTCAGATGTTCATTCAATGAACGTGAATTATACTGTGTAAATACAGCTACCTTCTGAATATGGGAGTTTGTCATATTACTCAAGGAAAAGTCGATGGCACGATAGCTACCTGTAACAGGCATTGCTGCCACCGCCCGCTTTGCAGATAATTCTCCCATTCTGCTGCTGTTACCACCTGCTAAAATAATTCCGATTGCTCTCATGCTAAGTCACCTACCTTTATCAAACTAGAACCACTCTTCAACAATCCGTCCGGATACTCTGAACTCTCGGTAACACCATAAATAGCTGTGTTCTTACCAACCTTAACATCATCCGGAATGACAGAATTTTCACCAATGGTCACAAGACCAAAAGAATAAATCTGCGGCTTGTACTCGTTAACTGCTTCCTCGCCAATACCTAGCTCAACATTCTTACCTACCTCAACATTCTCAGCAATGATAGCTTTATCGACAACAGCGCCTTCACCGATTACCGTATTATTCATGATAATAGAATCCTTGACAACGGCACCTTTTCCAATAGTAACACCGGAACCGATTACACAGTGACTAACCTCTCCATATATTTCTGTACCCTCACCAATGATACTCTCCGTAACCGTTGCCGATTCGTCAACATACTGAGGCGGCAAAATATCACTCTTTGTATAAATTCTCCAAAACTCCTCATACAGATTGAACTCCGGAATAATATCTACCAATTCCATATTCGCTTCCCAATATGAACCAAGGGTTCCAACATCCTTCCAATATCCCTTGAAATCATAAGCAACTACCTTAGAGCCATGCTCATGGCAATGCGGAATAATATGCTTTCCGAAATCACATGACGGCACATCCTTGAGCTCCTGCAATGCCTCCTTGAGTATACTCCACTTAAAGATATAAATACCCATAGATGCTTTATTACTTCTCGGCTTCTCCGGCTTCTCTTCAAATTCCTGAATCACACCATTACCATCTGTAATAACAACACCGAAACGGCTTGCCTCCTCCATCGGCACCTCATAGGTAGCCAATGTAATATCTGCCTCCATTGATTTGTGATAATCTAACATCACTTCATAGTCCATCTTATAGATGTGGTCACCGGATAAAATAAGTACATATTCCGGATTATAATAATCGATATACTCTAAGTTCTGATAAATCGCATTAGCTGTACCCGTATACCACTGACTATTTTCGCTCTTTTCGTATGGTGGCAATACTGTTACGCCCCCGATGCTACGATCCAAATCCCAAGGAATACCAATTCCAATATGCTGATTCAATCTCAGCGGTCTGTATTGTGTCAGCACACCTACAGTATCAACGCCTGAATTGATGCAGTTACTGAGTGGGAAATCGATAATTTTGTACTTTCCGCCAAACGCAACTGCAGGCTTAGCCAAATTAGATGTAAGTACACCGAGTCTGCTTCCCTGTCCGCCAGCTAAAAGCATGGCTATCATCTCTTTCTTAATCATAGTGTCACCCCTTTATGCAAGAATATATGGTATATTATAACATTAACCCTTTAAAATTAAAAGTCTTTTTGTGCAAAATAACAAATAACTGCCTAATTTTGTTAATTTTCTCATGGAATATTTCCTTTTCAACGTGATTTCTTTGTTTTTCCGTCGTATATTTTTGCGTTTTTTATTCAAATTGCACAAAACTCTCTCTGACATTACCAAGCAATCGGTCGGATACAACAACGATAGAATAATCACATTTATATGGAACATTTTTCCCAAACGGGGTATAATATTACAGCAAATACTGCGAACAAAGATAAACTGTCATTAAAGCTTACAATTTGCAGTGGAACAGACATTACTCAGTTAAAGAAAGGGTGACATGATGAAAATTATCCAGATGAAAGAAATCTTTGAAAAGAACCAATCGCTTGCAGACCGACAGGTGATTGTCTGCGGGTGGGTCAAAAGTAACCGCAACTCCAAAACCTTCGGTTTTCTTACCATAAATGACGGAACCTGTTTTACCCCGATTCAAGTTGTATATGACGAAAAGCTCCCCAATTTTGATAAAATAAGCAAAATTAATGTAGGCGCTGCACTTATTGTAACGGGAACGCTTCTTCTCACACCGGAGGCCCAGCAGCCCTTTGAAATACATGCCTCTGAAATAGCAGTTGAAGGTGACTGTACCAGCGATTATCCTCTGCAAAAGAAACGCCACAGCTTTGAATATCTACGCACTATCTCTCACCTAAGACCACGAACCAACACCTTTCAGGCCGTATTCCGGGTACGCTCTCTGGCGGCCTTTGCCATACACAAATTTTTTCAGGAACAAAATTTTGTATACGTGCATACCCCACTGATTACCGGAAGCGACTGTGAAGGAGCCGGCGAAATGTTTCGGGTAACTACATTAGACCCGATCAATCCACCTCTCACAGAGGATGGCGCCGTGGATTTTAAGGAGGATTTTTTTGGAAAAATGACCTCCCTGACCGTCAGCGGTCAATTAAACGGTGAAACCTACGCTCAGGCATTCCGCAGCATTTACACCTTTGGGCCAACCTTTCGGGCAGAAAATTCCAATACTACCAGACATGCTGCAGAATTCTGGATGATTGAACCCGAAATCGCCTTTGCCGACTTGGCTGATGATATGGAGCTTGCGGAGGCAATGTTAAAATATATCATCCGATATGTATTGGAACAGGCTCCGGAGGAAATGCAGTTTTTCAACAAATTTGTAGATAAGGGATTGCTTCAGCGATTACAGCATATATTAGACTCCAAATTCGGTCATATCACCTATACAGAGGCTGTTGACATGCTGAAACAGCATAACAATGAATTTGAATATAAGGTAAGCTGGGGATGCGACCTCCAAACAGAGCACGAGCGCTATCTTACCGAGACCATTTTCCAACGTCCAGTATTTGTAACAGACTATCCAAAGGAAATCAAAGCTTTCTATATGAAATTAAATAATGATGGAAAAACCGTGGCGGCAATGGACTGCCTTGTGCCCGGAATCGGGGAAATTATTGGCGGCAGTCAGCGTGAAGAGGATTACGACAAGCTTGTAACCCGCATGAAGGAATGTAACTTAAAAGAAGAGGATTATCAATTTTATCTGGATCTGCGCCGATATGGCTCTACACGGCATGCCGGATTCGGCCTTGGCTTTGAACGCCTGATTATGTATATAACGGGAATGAGCAACATACGTGATGTTATCCCATTCCCGCGTACTGTCCACAACTGCGAATTGTAGCTATATCCTTAACCTAAAGGGCAGACGAATTAATAAAATCATCACCCCAAATTTCCTCCCAATCCTTTCCGACTAAAGAGCTCATCACCTCATAAATATGTGGATGTTCCCTCTTAATCCTAATGGGTTTAAAATCCAAGCCCACAAAGCAATGGGAGGAATGGGCTCTATTGTGCAGCACGCCATCATCAGCGGAATAGATTTTATAACTCATCTCAAATTTTATTCCCGTGAATTTCTCCAGCTTTGGCACAATACAAATGGTCTCTCCAAATTTAGCCGGTGTTATATAGCTGCATTCAACGCTTAACACCGGTATCATGACTCCCTTCGCCTCCATAACCTCATAGTCCAAATCAATCTGCTTCAAAAAATCCATTCTGCATTCTTCAAGATAGCGGATATAATTGGAATGATGTACTACCTGCATCTTGTCCGTTTCATAATAGTTAATCTTCCGTTTAAACGGCTGATATTGTTCCATATTCGTCTCCTGTTTGATATTATCATAATGAAGCTCGCTGATGCTCGCGCAGGTCATCAACCTCCGCGCTGCTTCGGTTGGTGACATTTTATCATAATGAAGCTCGCACTTGGCTCGTTGCTTCGCAGGAATTAAAATTCCATAATTTCGTAATCTTCGTCCACCTGAACAGACTTTCTTTTACCCTTTTTGTTACCAGCAGCCTTTTGCCCGGCAGTACCATCTACAGATGCAGCAATCGTCTCACTCTTCTCAACAGCTACAGCTGCTTCCTCCTCTGCTTTCTCCCGCTGCTTCACTGCACGACTTATCAATCCACTGTACTTTTTATCTGTAGTAATCGCTTTTGCCATTCTGGCAACCTTTTCCGAGGGAACACTTGCCACACTCTCCGATTTTTTGAAATGTGGAATCACCGGCAGATTATGCTCCGCAGTTGCAACTGTCTCGGCATTTTGAATTTCCTCTGATGATTTATCATCATCCGTTGTCTTGTGCTGGGAATCCCCATTTGATGCGCTGTTTTTCTCTTCTTGCTTTTGCGTCACCGCCTTACCGGCATCAGCTGCCGATTCACCACTATCCTTAACCGGCTCCTGGCTTACAGCCTCATCCGGCTGTCTACCCTCTTCTACATACTCCTCATGCTCTGCGTTTTCCTCTAAATCCTCTTCATCAACGTATTCAACCTCATATTCGACATCCTCATCTAACTCGTCAACATATTCAATCTCATACTCTTCTCCCTCTTCCAGCTCATCCTCCGTCACATATACGATTTCATATTCCTCATCCTCAGTCGCTAAATTATCTACTGTCTCCGGCTGTCTGTCCTCATTATCAGCTGCCGCCGGTGCTCTATCTACCATTTTCACGAAAAGAGGTGTTTCTTCCTTGAATGCTTTCTCTGACCGCTCCACAATCTCCGCTGACCGGGCTGCTATTCTGGCAGCCGCCTCCTCTGATGCTGTTCCTGCGCCCGCTGACATTTTCACCATCGGTTCTTCAGCCTCTTCCATAGCTTCCACTGCTGCACTTGCTGCTTTCACCGCAGACTCTGCTGCCTTTGCTGCAGCTCCTGTTGCCATACCCATGGCACCAGACCTCGCTCCCGGCAGTATTCTGGTAGTGCCCAAATCATTTACTTCATCATCATCCCTTGCCATCTGCTGTACTGCCGCTGCCAACGCATCGCGTTCTGCCGTTATCTCTGCCAATGCCGCCTCTGCCCGCTGTGCTTTTTCCTCCGCCTGACGTGTCTTCTCTTCCTGCTCCTCCTGAAGGTCAAAGCTTAGCTGTACACTTCCGTCATCATAGACATCAGAATCCATCTTGGCTTTCATCCGTGACATATAAAGCTCACTGGACAATAATTGTCCAATTTCCAAAATCTGCTGACTGCGGTCTGACGTATCCATCTCCTGCAATCCATACATCAGCTCAGCACGGTTATTGTTAATCGTAGTAAGCTTCTCCTCCAGCACCTGCAAAATAATCTCGTAATCACTACGGATATTGCGATATACATCATTAATCAGATTCGTAACCTCTGTCAGCATCTCATCGGTATAAATGAGAGATGCCCCATAAATTTCATTGGCGTTATCCAATGCGCTGCGCTCTTCCTCATTCAGCGTATCATAATTGAGAGGTTCAACATCCGTTGCATGCTTTTTCACACGCATACGGCTGGCACTATGCTCCGCCTGATAAATAATCTTTTCCGCTTCCTTCTTTGCTTCACTGATAATTTTACCTTTACGGTCATTCACCTCATGATAAGTTTTCAGTTCAATCTCTATCTGTGTGGCGAGCTCTGTCAAAAGAGACTGCAGCTCGTCCTTATATACGGATATCTTACCAGGTGCCAGCGGCACTGCAGATGCATTATCAATCATCACCTGTAAGCGGTCGATAATTTCCTTGGTTCTGCTTTTATCAGCAATTGATGCCATTGTATTTTCCTCCAATTTTCGCATGTAGCTTACTGCCGGACATACCACTTTATCTCCGGAATATCTAATTTCCCTACGGGCTGATAAGCCCATTAAGATTAATTATAACAAAAGTATTACACTTTCGCAATTTTTTTGTTACCTTTATTATATCAGTTTTTATCATACGCCCGGTTTCCCGCATATTGAAGCAAAATCATTTAACGGTTTATTACACCCCTGTTTATACATATTTCTGAATAATACCAAGAAAATCCTCATGATATTTCTCGTGAAATTCGTCAAAAAGCATATTTTTTTCTGCTACTGCCCGTCCAAGCTCTACCAGAAAATCCGGTATATCCTCTTCTAGCATCACACCCAGCTCATTGCCGAAGCGTTCATCTGCAATCCGTTCCGTTCCGTTCTCATAGACTGCAAAGGCATCCCGCAGCCCCTCCGAGGTCTGTTTCTTCCCTCCCCTAAAGCCTAGTATCGCTGTCTGATGTGTTCCACAGGAGGACGGACAGCCAGATATATGAATAGCCGGCAATACGCCATCTGCAAAATCTTCCTCTTTTATTCTCTCCACACACGCTTTGAGCAGCGCCTGTGATTTTCCAATTCCCACCTGACAGATATCCGCACCTATACATGCAGTAGAGCGTTCAAACAGAGTTCCCTTATCCGCTTTTGTCAGCTCGAGAATCCTTTTCGCCTCTTCCTCCGACAGATTGATGATATACATCCCCTGGTCAGGTGTCAGTCTAACCACACCCCCCTCCATGAGAACAAGCTCTTCATAAAGCCTGCCAAAGAATCCGGGTTCAACACTTCCGCCAACAGGGTGATAAGAAACCGCATAGAGTCCCGGCTGCTTTAAAGATAAAATCCGTGAATCAGAAAACGTATCTGGTGCGCCACTATGCATATACCTCTGCTGCTTATTTTCTATATCCCTATCCACATACTCTGAGCGAAGCTCATGTATATCAAGCATTAACCCGTCTGCCTGCAGATTTATTTCAAGCTGCTTTTGATAAGCCTCCCTAAGCCCCTCCGGTGTCAGCTTATCCTGCAAAAAGCGGCTTCTGGATTCCGAACGTTTTTCATAATTACCATACTTCGTAAATACATCTACCATAGACCTGATATGATATAAAACCTCCTCAGGTTTTACATCTTCTGCCACAAGCACACCAAATTTGGGGCGGACTCCAAGCCCTCCTGCGATATAGACATCAAATGTCTGATTCTCCTTTGCCACAAATCCCATATCCCGAAATGTTGCATGCACCTCATTACCCACACCGTTAGAAAAACAAACCTTCAGCTTTCTCGGAAGCTTCACCCGGTTAATCAACGACAATAGATAATCTCCCGCCGCCTTTGCAAAGGGCTGCACATCAAAAGCCTCACCATTCTGCACACCGGAAAGGGGAGAACACATCACATTTCTCGGAAAGTCTCCACCTCCCCCACGGGTGATGATTCCGTGGTCAAATGCCTCCTCCACAAGGGAACAGACCTGCTGCTCCGTGAGATTATGGAGCTGTACTGTCTGGCAGGTGGTAAGATGTACCATGTCGATATTATATTTTTCGATACTATCCTTGATAAAAAGCAGCTTTTCTTTTCCAATCTCGCCAGCCGGAAGGCGAAGCCTCAGCATACTTCTCTTCCCTCCCCGCTGGGCATAGCTTCCAAAGCCTCCCGAAAAAGATTTGTACTGCGGTACTGTAATTTCTCCTCGGTAAAATTGTCCCGTCACCCTGTGAAATTCCTTTAAATCCTCACGAAACTGTTTCAAATCTTCCTGTCCAACCATAAAAAACTCCTCTCCTGATCATACTGTTAAAATATTATTCCCATTCTCCTTTATCTTAGGCATTCACAAATGGAATAATCCTTGTATCAGGCTTAACAGACAACAATAACTGTAGATGCCTTCAATTATTTCCATGATGATAGTATATCACAATGAAGCACGCTGATGCGTGCGCAGGTCATCAACCTCCGCTTTGCTTCGGTTGGTGACATTATATCACAAAGTCCGGTACTTTGCAGGAATTAAATCGTTTTATCCTTGATGATATTTTTACTGCATGCATAGGTCAGCAAAAAATATCCCCCGTAAATTACTAAAAATACTACCACGGTCTCCAAAACTGCTGCCAGCAGCCCAACCTTGCCAAAGGAGCGCAGCACATACAGCAAAAAGCGGATTCCGAATACTGCATGAAGCAGCGCAAGTGCCAGCGGCATCATAAAAAATATACCAATCTGCCTTAATAATGCACCGTTTATCATTTTCTCATCTGTGCCGAGCTGCCTTAACAGCCGATAACGCTCCACATTATCCGCACTTTCCGATAATTCCTTTAATGCCAGCACCACAGCGGATGCCAGTAAAAACACAATACCAAGATACAAGCCAAGGAATGTCAGGATTCCACCGATTCCCACTCCAGCATCCGTGATATCAAGTCTCGTATTTGAGCTCACCCATGTGTAATAGCTTTCCGGATATTCGTAAACATCCCGCAGCGTAACTATTTTTTCAATCTCCCGTTTTTCTTCTTCAGTATCTCCGTTGTAATTCGCTGCCATATATTCATACATGGCAGAAAGCTCCAATACCGCCTGATCCGGCACCACGATAAACCCCTGTTCATTGTAATTTGCTGCCATATCCAAAAAGCCGTCCATACACAGATTCCCCTCTGGGTGAAGCTGCATACCAGACAGTGTAAGCTCTACATCTGCCGTCAAAAATGCATTCCATGCCTGAACCATGTCCGGCAGATTTGCCACAATACTGTATTCATCTGCACCAAGCTCCATTTTCTCCCTGCCAGACAGTGCCAGCAGCCGGTTGTAATCACTTACTGCCACGACGCGCACACGCTTTTCCAGATAGTATCCCACATCAAATTCGGTCCCCTTCCCCCCTGCTTTTTCAAACAAATCGCCAATGGTAAGCTCAGGAAGCCGATACACATAAAAACTCTCCTCCCTTGCAAAATACCGGGAAAGCTCTACTCCCATCTCCTCATATACCTCTTTGATGGAAAGCGGCAGACCGTCAAGCTGTTCCTTGGAGTATTCGCTGTAACTGTTGCTGCTAAACCCTATTGCATCATGGGAAATCACCTCTGTTTCTCCATTCTCAAGGGATATCCTTTTATAGATGACCATATCCACCGGCGCCAGCTTATCCCGCATAAGATCCATGGAATTTTTTACTGACAAACTGGCGGACAACACACAGATTGTCACAAACAGCATCAGACAGATGATCGACATGACACACACGGTCGTATTAATCTTCCCTGCAAGCTGGCGGAAAATAAATGTATGAAGCCCCTTATAATATTGTCTTTCCCACAGACCAAACAGCTTAACTGCCAGTCCCGAAACTGACCAGAACAACAAAAATGTAGATGCGATTCCCATTACAATCAAACAAAATAATGCCTTTGCGGAATGCAGATTTTCTGCATTTCCTGTCACCTGATAATAGGCATAGGCCAGCATTCCTACCGCCACGAGGAATACAACCATGCAAATCCATGGATTTCTCATTTTCACCTTTTCAGACCGCTCCTTCGCCTGAAAAAAAGTAATGAGACGGCACCTTCCGATTTCAAAGGTCTGAAATAAAATGACAATGAGATAGAGGATTAAAAAATGCAGTATCGTTTTTTCAAAGGCAGTCCTCGAAAACAAAAACCGGAACATTGTCATATCCTCCGAAAACAGATTTGCCACAAACAGGCTCATAAACTGTGAAAGCACCACACCAAATAACAGGCCCGCTGCCAGCGAGCATACACCGATCAGAAGGGTTTCCCAGAATAAAATCATGGATACCTTCCGCTTTCCAAGTCCTAAAAGCAGATACATTCCAAACTCTCTTTTTCTTCTCTTCATTAGGAACCGTCCTGCATAAATCACTAAAAAACCAAGGATCAATGACACCAGTACGCTGACACCGCTAAGCATTCCGGAAAATACACTGAAAATTTCCCCGCCCCGCTGCATGATTTTTAATACTGCCGCCTGGGTTTCCACCGCATTAAATACATAGAAAATAGCAACCCCCACCGTCAGTGTCACAAAATAGATAGCATAATCCTTAAGGCTTTTTCTCACATTTTTAAGAGATAATTTAAAGAGCATCACTTACATCCCCTCCTAACAAGGTAACCACGTCCATAATCTTTTCAAAAAACTGCTTTCTCGTGTCCCCTCCCTTATCAATCTCATGGAACAATTTTCCGTCCTTGATGAACAATACCCGTCCCGCATAGCTGGCAGAAAAGGGATCATGGGTTACCATTAAAATCGTCGCCGCAAACCAGTCGTTTAAATGACAAAACATCTCTAAGAGCTGTCTTGCCGACTTTGAGTCCAGTGCCCCGGTCGGCTCATCTGCCAGCACCAGCTTTGGGAGCGTAATCATAGCTCTCGCTGCCGCTACTCTCTGCTTCTGCCCACCAGACATCTGATAGGGATATTTTGAAAGCACCTCAGTAATCCCAAGCTGTTCGGCCATTTTTTCCACCCGTTCCTTTATCTCCCTGACCGGAACATTCTGTATGGACAGTGCCAGTGCAATATTCTCGTAGGCAGTCAATGTATCCAGCAGATTAAATTCCTGAAAAATAAACCCCAGCTCCTCCCTTCGAAACTTATTTAATGCATTTCCCTTCAGCTTTGTAATGTCACAAGGTGACATATTCCCTACATAAATATGTCCGGAGGTCACCCTGTCAATGGTGGAAATACAGTTTAACAGTGTTGTTTTTCCACTTCCCGACGCCCCCATAATCGCAGTAAATTCCCCGCTCCCCACCTCAAAGGAAATGTTGTCTAATGCCTTGGTAAGACCGGACTTGCTGCCATAATATTTTTCCACCTTCTCTATCCTTAAAACTGTATCCATGTCTGTCTCCTTTCCTATTTGCAGTTGTTATATATCTACCTTCGTTCATTCATGAAATTTGACACCCGATTCTGTATGACACCGACTGTATCCTCCAAACTTTTATCCCCATTAAAATAGTGATTTGCCTCTTCTGATATAATAGCAAATATTTGCTGTTCATATCCGATAATCTGGGAGGTATTATTCAAAAAATTTTGAAACAGCTCTACATCCTCTGCGCCTAGCGGACCTGCCTTTACCACATTGCCGTCCGCACATTCCACCTCGGAAAGCGGTGTAATGACATTGCCAAACTCATCGGTGTAGCCCTCTGCTGCCGTCATTGTCTTGATATAATCCTCTATACAGTCCTTTCGGGTCGGCATATCCCAAAAGCTTAAGAGATTTTTTCCCTGATACTGTCTTGAAATCAGCCGCTTCAGGAAACGCCATGCCCCCTCCTTCACTGCTGACTTGGCATAAATGCCCACCACATCACTGGTATCGGAAAAAGAAAAGTATGAGCCAAGACAGGTAATATCCTGACCCAGCATTTTTCGGTTTGCCAGAATCTGATCCGGTGTGATTCTTCCCGGCACAAATAAAATTTTCCCGTTTTTAAGCATCGCAGTAAGCTGTGTCATTTCATCCTCGCCTGCAATATCTGCTGCCGCTGTATCATCCCTTCCGCCATTACAAATCTCAAGCATATCCTTGAATTCCTGACAGTCAAAATGACAACTCCCATCGTTCCAGTCCACAAATTCATTATACCCGCCGCCAAAATGCATCAGGTTTACAAAACGGTCGCTTTTACTGTCAAAGGGAAGCGCCCGCATATCAGCCTCCATGGTTCCCAAAAGCTGTTTCATTTTTTGAAAGCTCCAGTCCTTGTCATCTTCGACGGTTTCCTTTCCCGCAATCAAGGTCTTCACCTCAAAGCTGCTTGCCACATAATATAGCTTTCCATCAATTTTCATTGCATTTACTAAAGAATCCAGCAAATCTGTCTCTGCAATATCCTCATCCTGTTCAAAATAAGGTGCTAGATCCTCCAGCATTCCCTTCCCTGCATACTGCTCCGGTGTGAGCTGCTGTAATCCTATGATATCCGGTGCATTGCCAGATAAAATATCGGTATTCAGCTTTGTTACCGGATCCATGTTGTCGGAATAATCCAGGATTTCAATCTGATACTCCTTATCCTCTTTGTTGAAATCTGCCACTTCCCTTTTCAGATTATCATTTACATAGATTGCCCCAAGGGTAATCTTTTTCCTGCCGTCTGCCGTGGTTGCTGGCTTTCTTCCGCAGCCGGCAAGCAGTGTCGCCGATACCAGACATAGCAGCATACTAAGTAATAATTTTCTTTTCATTTCTTTTTCGCCTCCATTTATTTTTTGTAATTGTACGAAAAAGAAAACCTTCTGTCGTTTGTTCATCGTGACAGAAGGTTACAGTTTTGTAATGTTGGTGGGAGGGGGTATAGATTTTGTTTCTTTTTGGAATAAGAGCAGATACTGCATCAACAGTTCTGCCCTTTAGAAACGATTCACATATTCTCTTAATCGCTGATACAAGTTTTCACTAATTCGTATATTATTCTCCTTCAACTTTTCAATACACTCTGTCACATCTTCTTTGGTCAACAATCCCTCATCAAACGCTTGTGTCAGAATCCCAATAGTACCCGTAATCGCTATTCCCATCTTCTTAGCAACCTGTCTGCCTTTATACTCGTCCATCAACAGTACATCCGATTGCTTTTCGTCTGCCAAAATGATTGCTTCACTCTCGCCAGCATCTAATCCAGTAAAGCTTCGCAATATGATAACAGACTTCTCATTTTGCACTTCTTCTACAAAAAGGAAATTGCTCTCTTGTACTACTCTTGCCTCCTCGGGATATGCTTCATTGTCTATTAATTCACGATACACTGCATTTGGAATGTAGACGACACCAAACAATTTCTGTAACAGTTCCAACTGTCCCGCCTTTATCAGCGAAATAATAGGTGTAGTATCTGAAACAATAATCATACAGTCGCACCTCTTAATTTCTTCAGCACTGCCAAATCTTCCTCAAACTCCTCATCAGATTCATCAAAATAAGCCAAACCAAATTTACCATACAAAGTAATCAAGTCAATCTTATGAAGTCCAAGCATTTCAGCTGCCTTTCCATAAGACATAACACCACTTTTGATATAGGGATACACTAGCATTGCATTTCTTGTTATCTGTGCCTCCTTATCCTCTAACACTGTATATGGCACAATTTCCTCAGGTACATCGATTTCAACCTTTGTCATTGTCATCGCAATCATCTCCTTACTTTTCGGATTTTCTTTAACTATATTATATACATATGATTTCAGCCTTACAATAAGAAATCAGCAAATTCTCAATTTACACCTGAATTATCATACAAAAAAGTTAGAAAAGAATATTTTACTTCTCTACTACCACAGACTCACCGCTAGACATATCCCCATTCAGCCATTGCCATTTTTCTTGCAGCTCAATTTTCCCACTTTCCAAAATATGAGGAATACTGTGGCATTTCCCGATTCTCACCTGACTATCTTTATTCAAATGCTGATAATGAAAATCTAATTCCGCATTTTCATCTACTATACCTATCATATACCCTTTTAACACATCGCCACCACTGTACTTTGCCCAGAATAAATCATGTTCTTGAAAATAGTAAAATGTTGTTTCCTCATCCACTTCTCCATTTTCTGTATTACTTTTGGGAACGAAAATCTTTCCATTATAATTTATCTTGCCTTGCTGATTAACAAGCAATTTCTCCATTTCATCATAGATAAGAATATCTCCATTACTCGCCTGAATTTTACAGGTTTTCTTCTCTTTATATCCACGTTTCAAATACATTTCCTTCGCCGCTAATGAAGAATCTATATGAACACGACTGAATTTCTCCGCAATTTTAGCCTCCGCAAAGTCCATGAGCTGACTGCCATATCCGCGGGACTGATATTCTGGCAGGACAAAAAGGCGGTTTATTGCATTTTCTTTTATTGTCACAGTTCCTACCAGACAATCCTCTACTTCCAACAGCCATACAATGGACTCCTCAATGTCAGATAAAACATTTTCTCTGTTGTGATGTTCTAAGAAAAAATCAACTACACCTTTTGCATAGTAATGAGAATACACCTCCGAAATGGTGTCTCCCGTAATCTGTAAAACTTTTTCCAAATCTGCCATTTGTGCAATTCGTATCATAAGTCCACTCCCATCATTTGTAACCAATTTTGCTCTGCAAACTCCGTTTGTTGCGATAGTCGCCAAATGT
>CAMWYM010000038.1 GCA_947178475.1 uncultured Clostridium sp.
CTAATTGTCTTCGCCATGACAGAACATTTCCGGTTTCGGACATAAACACATGTACTGAGACAAGCAGAGAAATTTCATGGCAGATAATGGCTATGTGGCAGATAGCAAGAAATTATGCCTAGAAAAAACGGTGAATAGTAACGCGGAGGTAGGTTTTCCGGTGTGTAGGCAGATGGATACTTGACAGGAAAGGCCTTTCGTATTAGCATTAATGAACATAATTGGAATGAGGTGCAATGATGAAAGTAGAAATATTATATGAGGATGAGGATATTATTGTCTGTGTCAAACCATACGGGATGCCATCCCAAAGTGATAAAACCAGAGATACGGATGTGCTGAGCTATCTCAAAAACCATATTTTTGAGGAGGAGGAAAGAGATGAGGAGCCGTATCTTGCAATGGTTCACCGGTTAGACCGACCGGTGGGAGGAATTATGGTTTTTGCAAAGAACCAAAAGGCGGCAGCAAATCTTTCTGATCAGGTGCAGGATGGCACCATGGTTAAATTTTATCAGGCTGTTCTGACCGGTGAATTGCCAGAGGAATGCGGAGAGCTGGAAGCTTATCTGTTGAAGGACAGCAGAAGCAATACCAGTAAAGTGGTGAAGAAGGGAACCAAGGGGGCAAAGTGTGCCCGGCTTAGGTATGAGGTACTGGACATTTTTGAAACGGACAGGGGAATACTCAGCTATGTGTTAATTGAATTGCTTACCGGACGTCACCATCAAATACGGGTGCAGATGGCGGAGCAGGGAGCGGGAATTTACGGTGATACCAAATATAACCCAATGTTTACAAGCACTAAGCAGAGATATCAGCAGATAGCGTTATTTGCCACACGATTGGAATTTGAGCACCCGGTAAGCGGTGAAGCTATGGTGTTTAAATGTGAGCCGCAGGGTGATGCTTTTGATGTAATTGAGCTAGACGAGTTTTAGCAATTGAGCAGAAGGTTTTCAGTATGAGGGATATAAAAAACGGGCATGATATGCATAAGATATCTGTCCGTTTTTGTGTTGGAGGATAATGTGTATTGGAGTTAAAGAGAGTAAGCTTGAGAGTTAAAAAATCTGTATTTATCATTATTATGTCAATAGCTATATATATTATGTTTCGCTTTTTTCTTCCGATGGTTTTTCCCTTTGTGGTTGCCGGAGTTGTTTCCACATTGTATTATCCGTTTTTGAGAAAGCTGTATAAGGATTCCGAAATATGGAATGGAGGAAAGAAAAAATGGCTGTTGATGGTGTCAGTGGTATGCCTTTATGTGATAATTCTTTTGCTGATATTGTGGATTGGCGGCTATCTATTTGGGCAGGGGCATAGTATTTGGCTTAATTTCCCTTTTTATCAGGCACGGGCAGTGTGCTTTGTGAAAAACTGCTGCTGTCAGATAGATATACTGCTCCGCATGGAGGATGGTGCATGTTTTGCTTATATGGAAAGCATGATTGGGAAAATAGATGCAGAGACCGTCTCGGCACTGCTGCCTAAGGTGACGACTTATTCCGTCCAAATGGCAGGACGGATTTTTAACATTGTGTTTGAGATAATAATAGCAATTATAGCAACATTTTTTATGATTCAGGATTATGAGCAGATACGGAAGAAAATGCTGGAATCCGAATGGGGAAGAAATGTATGCCGGGTTATTGCAACCAGTAAGGAAACGTTAAAAATATATATAAGGGCGCAGGGATTAATTCTATTACTGGATGGAACGGTCTGTACACTGGCATTTTTGCTGATTAAACAGCCATATGCATGGGTGCTGGGATTACTGACGGCTTTGGTGGATGCACTGCCAGTGCTGGGTGCCGGTCTTATCCTATGGCCGTATATAGTGATTCTGCTGGTAGCAGGGCAGATAGGGAAAGCAGGGGTAGTGTTGCTGGCATATTTGGGATGCCTGCTAATCCGGCAGATTACAGAGCCAAGAATGATTGGCAGTAAGGTTGGTATGCGGCCACTGTACACTATTTTCAGCATGTATGTAGGCTTCCGGTTATTTGGTATATTTGGCTTTTTGCTGGGACCGGTTGGTGTTTTAATTGGAAAAGAGTTTTATCAGGCATATTTTTCCACAAATGATAAAAATGCCCAAGGTACTTGAATCTATCCGGCAAGTCGGTTTATAATGGGATTGTTATTGTGAAAGTATTAGGAGAAAAGGTGAGTGGAGAGATGTTAGATGAGGAAGCCCGGAAGCGTATAGAAGAGGTGTTAAACATTCTTCCGGACAAGCTGGTACTCAGCAATCCGGTGAATAGGAATTATTCATACAGGAAGACAGTGATAAGAAAAATCTATCTGAAGGATCAGCCGGCATATCAGATAGAGCGGTTTACTGACAGGCAGACGTTTCATGAAAACATAGAGCCCTGTGCTTTGAGGGAAACTGTGTTAAATGCGTTTCCCGCTGTCTATGGGCAGATAAATGTTTTTGGGGAGACGCAGCAGTGGGATTTTAAGGTAACCAAAAAAGGAAAGCTGCTGAGTAATGTACATAGGAATACAGCCAGGATGCAGAAAGAAGCCAGTCAGGGCGAAACCAAGCGGATATCGGTAGATGGAGCAGTGGTCATGACACATAACAGAAAGAAAAAATACCTGTTGGAGGAGGGAACTGTAGTACCCCCTTTGGTGGACCTTGGGATTTTTACCGGAGAGGGAAAGGTAGTCCGCACTATGTATGACAAATACAGGCAGATAAACAGGTTTCTTGAACTGGTGGAGGATGTGATAAAGGATTATCCGGACAGGGATATGCATATTATTGATTTTGGATGTGGTAAATCCTATCTAACCTTTATTCTGTATTATTATCTGGTGGAATTAAAGAACCGCAGAGTTCACATGACAGGGTTGGATTTGAAGGAGGACGTTATCCGCAAATGTAATGAAACAGCACAGAAATATCATTATGACAACCTTCATTTTGAACTTGGAGATATAAACGGATATATGACGGATGAGCCGGTAGATATGGTTGTCACGCTCCATGCCTGTGATACTGCTACAGATTATGCCCTTTATAATGCCATTACGTGGAATGCCGGAATTATTTTATCCGTGCCCTGCTGTCAGCATGAAATAAATGCGCAGATAGCAAGTGAAGAGTTGTCATTGCTTACAAGGTATGGAATTGTAAAGGAGCGGGTATCAGCGTTGATTACTGATGCAGTTCGTGCTAATGTGCTGGAATACTGTGGTTATAAAACACAGCTTTTGGAATTTATCGATATTGCCCACTCGCCAAAAAACATATTGATTCGTGGAGTGAAACGTAATGTGTCTGCTGAGAAAAGAGAGCGTGCAAGGGCAGAGGTTGAGAGGCTGTGTAAGGAGTTTCATTTAAAACAGACACTGGCAGAAATGATATTTCATTAGACCCGGATACGGAACTGGAAAACAGTATCTGCCCGGATGGTACACAGATTCATTTAGGGGCGCAAGGTCTAGGCGACCATAAATGAATCTTAGAGGCTGGTGTACCAGAAGGGCAGATACGGAACTAAAAATAGGAGGATATATGAAGAATAAGGGATTGATTATTTGCTTAGCATGGATATTGCTATCAGGTATTGTGACACCGATGGATGGAGTACAGGCAAAGGTTGCACTGAATAAAAAGAAGGCAACTATTACAGTTGGGAAAACCGTTACCCTGAAGCTTTCCGGAACAAAGAAAAAAGTGAAGTGGTCAACTAGCAGCAAAAAAATAGCAACCGTCAGTGCAAAAGGAAAGGTGAAGGGAAAGAAGGCCGGAAAGGCGACAATTACAGCAAAGGTAGGGAAAAAGCAGTACAAGTGCAAGGTTACGGTTAAGAACAAAAATTCTCAGAGCTCTGCAGGGGAACAGAATGCTGTGCCAGGAGAAGAAACCCGTAATGCAGATGCAGGAGAGTATTCCATTGACAATGTACATACCGGCTATGCGACTTTTTATGACCGTGTTTCCGGAGGAGCCGCAAATCTGGATTATCTGGAAAAGACCTACTATACGGCGGCAATGAATAATGCTGATTACATGAATGGGTTGGCTGGTGCATTTATTGAAGTGACGGATAAGGACGGAGATAAGCTTCAGGTTGTGATTACTGACAGACTTCCGGAGGGAGCAAAGGGTGATATCGATTTGTCGCGGGCGGCCTTTGAAAAGATTGAGCCCCTTGTAACAGGAAAAATGAAAATCACATGGAAAATTATTCCGTTTCCGGTGAACGAGCCTATCAGTTATGTATTTAAACCCACTAGCACCAGATATTGGGCAGAGGTACAGGTGAGAAACGGAAGGTATCCCATTAAAAAGCTGGAGTATTATGATAAATCAGCAGGTAAATATGTAGAGCTGCCGAGACAGGAATATAACTATTTTACGGCAGCATCAGGCATGGGGGAAGGTCCTTATACCTTTAGAGTTACCGATTTCTACGGACATGTGCTGGTTGATACAAATATTGCTATAAATTCCACAGCAGCACCGGTGAAGGGAAAAGCAAATTTTCCATATTAATCACTCAAACTTCGCAGATGACTATGTCAGACGAGCAGATGATTATTATATTCAACGAAACACACAAGAAGCAGCTATACTTGCAAATGGAAGGGAATGCCGCTATAATAGGACGATAGAATTTAAGAGAGATAGGAGAAACAAAATGGCGAAGGACAAAAAATTAGTAGAACAGATTACCTCTATGGAGGAGGATTTTGCGCAATGGTACACGGATGTTGTGTTAAAAGCCGATTTAATTGATTATACAAGTGTTAAGGGCTGCATGGTAATTAAGCCTGCGGGTTATGCAATTTGGGAATTGATTCAGAAGCAGTTAGATGAGAGATTTAAGGCGACAGGAGTGGAAAATGTATATTTGCCGATGTTTATTCCGGAAAGTCTGCTGCAAAAGGAAAAGGACCATGTGGAGGGCTTTGCACCAGAGGTTGCATGGGTAACCCATGGTGGGCTGAATGAACTGCAGGAGAGACTTTGTGTCAGACCTACCTCCGAGACGTTGTTTTGTGATTTTTATGCTAATGAGATAGAGTCCTATCGGGATTTGCCGAAGGTGTATAACCAGTGGTGTTCTGTTGTAAGGTGGGAGAAGGAGACGAGACCATTCCTTCGTTCCAGAGAGTTTTTATGGCAGGAGGGACATACTGCACACGCAACTGCTGAGGAGGCCGAGGAAAGAACGATACAGATGTTAAACGTATATGCAGATTTCTGTGAGCAGGTTCTTGCGATTCCTGTGGTCAGGGGGCAGAAAACCGAGAAAGAAAAATTTGCGGGTGCAGAGGCAACCTATACTATTGAAGCGCTGATGCATGACGGTAAGGCATTGCAATCCGGCACAAGTCATAACTTTGGTGATGGATTTGCAAAGGCATTTGACATCCAGTATACAAGCAGAGATAACAAATTGGAATATGTACATCAGACCTCATGGGGGATGACCACCAGATTGATTGGGGCAATTATCATGGTACACGGCGATAATTCCGGACTGGTACTGCCACCGAAGGTGGCACCGATTCAGGTTATGATTGTTCCGGTTATGCAGAAGAAGGAAGGGGTTCTTGAGAAAGCGGAGGAATTAAAGGATAAGCTTTCCGCCTATCGAGTAAAGGTAGATGCATCGGATAAAAACCCGGGTTGGAAGTTTGCGGAGCAGGAAATGCGGGGAATACCGCTTCGTGTAGAGATTGGACCGAGGGATATCGAGGCCGGTAAGGCGTTGATTGTCCGCCGTGATACTGGAGAAAAGATAGAGATTGCTTTAGATGAGATTGATGTGAAGGTTGGTGAATTGTTAGAAACAATCCAGCAGGATATGTATGACAGAGCACTGGCACACAGAGAAGAGAACACCCATACCGCAGCTTCATGGGAGGAATTTACGGATATTATTGAAAATAAACAGGGCTTTATAAAAGCTATGTGGTGCGGTGAGACCGAGTGTGAGGAGGCAGTTAAGGATGAAACGGGTGCATCCACACGCTGTATGCCGTTTGTACAGGAGAAGATAGCGGATGTATGTGTTCACTGCGGCAAGCCAGCTAAGAAAATGGTGTATTTCGGACGAGCATATTAGAAAATAGTTAAATATATTCAAGAGAAGACAGTATTTGTTGATGATGCAAATGCTGTCTTTTTCATGAAGCATTTTGACATATACATAATTATAACCGAATTAAAAATTTTCGTCCTGTGAAATAATTGGATAGATTTCTTCGTCTAATGTATGTAGGACATAAAAAGTCATGTTTACTCGGGAAAAGGAGGCGATTAGGTGAACAGACTGATAAAAGAGGCAATGAATGGAGATGCCGATTCTTTTGTGGAGCTAATGAAGCAGAATATGCAGAGCATGTATAAAACTGCATGGGTTTATTTGAAAAATGACAGTGATGTAGCAGATGCAATACAGGATACAATACTTGCATGCTATGAAAAAATGGAAACCCTTCGCAATGAAAAATATTTTAAAACCTGGATGACCAGAATTCTGATTAACAAGTGCAAGGATATTTTGAGGGCACGTATGGATTATGAGGATATTGAGATTGTACAGGAAATGGGAAGGCTGGACCAGCAATTTGATGCTTTGGAGTGGAAGCAGATGTTAAACAGCTTAGATGAAAAGTACAGTGCTGTGCTATTGATGTATTACTATGACGGTTTATCCGTTAATGAAATTGGGGATATATTACAGCTTAACAAAAACACAGTTTTGACGAGACTTCGTAGAGCCAGAAAGCTGCTAAAGCAGGAATATTGTTTTTCGAGGGTGGCGGAGGTAAATTAAAATAATAGGTTTTGTGTTAACATTCTTTACAAATCAACAGAAGAAAATATTGAAGTATATCCAAAGAGCTGAAAAAGAGGGTAGCTTGGTTAAGGAGGAAAGTGTATGAATGAGTTTGAAAAAAATATAAGTAATGTGTTAGGTGAGGATACAGGTGTTCCTGATGTTGTGTGGGACAGAGCAAATACGGCTTTTGCACAAATTCAGGGAGGTTTGGGACAAAGAATAGTGAGAAGAAACAGACGGCGCGACAGGACGAGGGTGGCAGCGGCAGCTATTGCAGCGGTTTTGCTGGTTGGTACAACTGCTTATGCTTCAGGGAAATATTTTGGTATCTTGGATTTCTTTGGTGAACAGGGTACCCAGTTATCCACAGAGGCGGATGCTCTGGTAGAGAAGGAGGTGGTAATTGCGACAGATCAGACAGAAGAGGATGAGGTAATATTTAACATCAGGGAAGCAGTTTGTGACAGCAATCAGATATATGTGGTGGTAGAGGCAAAGCCGGTAGATTCTGAGCGTTATATGATTCTTGCTGAGGATGTAATGTTAGATGAATCCGTAAAGTATCTGAATAATGCAGGAAATAGCGAGGAAACCGTCAGAGAATATGCGGCTTCCCGGAATAAGGAAATCCTGTATGCAGGAGCCAGAATAGATTCGGATATCTGCACCACCTATTTTAAGCTGGAAGAGGACGGAACGGGAATCTTTGTTATCTATGGTGAAAATGCAGACAAAAAAAAGGTTTTGGATCTGACCTGCAGCTGTTCGTATTATGAGGCATCAAAGGAACAAATAACAGTAGAGGATGTTACACATAGAAGCATGAATTTTGTTTTGCATGATGTTAGTAACGATAAGACAAATATATATTATCCTTTAGAAAAAGAGGTGATGAGAGGAAGCAATATGGTCGTTGAGAAGGTAGAGCTTACCCAAACGGAGCTTGGCTTGTATGCTAAGCTGCAATACAGTATAGCAGAGGAAATAGAGATGCAGGAAATGGGATATGCAGTATCCTTTAGTATTACGGATATCAATGGAAAGGAGCTTCCCCGTGGTGTTGGTGTGAATTCTGTCGTAGATGAAATTTCTGAGGGAGTGTATGAGGTGACATACTGTTATGCTTTGGTGGATTTGCCGGAGCAGTTGATGGTTCGGGGCTATGATTCTAATACGAACCGGGAGTTAGAACCGGTTATCCTGCAGTTGTCGGAGGAATAAGCTTTTGTTACAATTATTGGTGATGGCTGACCATTAGAGGGAAAGCAGCGTTCTGGAATAGAAAGCATATTAATGAAATAGTAATAGCAGAAGGACTCAATTCATTTTGTGAATTTGAGTCCTTTTAGCTTTTCAATGATTTGCAGGGGCTTTATTTGAATGTAAGGCTGGATTGTTACAGGTTACGTAAAAAATTGAAAAAAGTACCTTGACAGACATGTGTTATAGGTGTATATATAACATATAAACAGTAGCGCATGAAAGGAAGGTGAGTGTGTGAAAATATTACAGAATTCCGGTATTCCTATTTATCAGCAGATTGCGGCACAGTTTAGGGAGGATATTTTA
This sequence comes from uncultured Clostridium sp., assembly GCA_947178475.1. Lineage (GTDB taxonomy): Bacteria > Bacillota > Clostridia > Lachnospirales > Lachnospiraceae > CAG-590. Next base: position 8,388 of record CAMWYM010000038.1, read on the forward strand.
TCCGGCAGAATGAAGCAGGAGGAGTATCTGCCATCTATCCGTGGACTGGCAAAGGAGCTTAGAATCAGCGTGATTACGACGATGAAGGCATATGAGGAGCTGGAAAAGCAGGGGCTGGTAACAGCGGTGCAGGGCAAGGGATACTATGTGAATGCACAGGACAGTGAGATGTTAAGGGAGCAGCATATGCGGAAAATGGAGGGGTATTTGATGAATGCCATATCCGCTGCGAGGATTGCAGGCATTTCTGACAAAGAGCTGATGAATGTTTTGGATATGCTGTTAAAAACAGATGCGGAGGAATAGAAAGGAGTCAGATATGGAGACACAGACAGTAGTCAGAATAGAAAATCTTATTAAAAAATTTAAAGGGTTTCAATTGGATATCCCATCGCTGGATATCCCGAAGGGCTTTGCAACTGCCCTGATTGGAGAAAACGGTGCAGGCAAAAGTACACTTATCAATATTCTTGCGGGAATACGTTTAGACTATACCGGTGAGGTTACTTATTTTGATGGTGAGACGGAGGATAAGGTGATTCGCGAAAATATCGGCTATACAGGTCCTGGCAATTATTTTATGCCCCATTGGACAGTGGAGGCGGTGAGTGGGGCAAGTGAGCTGTTGTTTGAACAGTTTCACGCAGACCGGTATATGGAGCTTTGCCGGGAACTGGGAGTAGATAAAAAGAATACCAGTATAGAGAAGCTTTCTGATGGTATGAAGATGAAGACAATGCTGGCGGCGGTTTTTGCCCGAGATACGACAATGCTGCTTTTAGATGAGCCGGCTTCTCCACTGGATCCATTGATGAGAGACAGATTGTGTACAATGATTCGGGAATATATAGAGGGAGGAAACGGAGAGAAAAGTGTATTTTTTTCCACCCACAATATTGCGGATATGGAGAACGTGACGGACTATACGGTAATCATGGCGCACGGAAAGATTGTAGAAAGAGGCTTTGTGGAAGATTTAAAGGAAAAATATATTCTGGTAAAGGGTGAACTGCCGGAGGCAGATAAGGCGGAGAAGATTCTATTAGGCTATCGGAAAAACACCTATGGGTATGAGGGACTTTGCCTGGCAGAGGATTTGGATAAGCTGGCAGGAATGGATATTGTAACAGAGATGCCCACACTCTCCCAAATCAGTGTAGCGGTGATGAAGGGATATACCAGTCTGACGGAAGAGAGGTAGAATATTGATGAAAGAGGCGATTAAAAGTTATCATATGTTTTTACCACGGACATGGCTGAAATGGTGTATCTATATCGTATATCCTGTTGCGGTTATCGGGATGATATATTTACTCAGACGGGGCGCAACATTCTTTTCCGTTGTCTGTATCGGTTTATACTGTTTTGCTATTGTGGCAGTAGAAATGATGCTGGATACTTATATGTTTTTGGGAATTGCGGCCAGAGATACAAACCGGTTAGAATATCTAAAGACTTCCGTAAAAGGTCTTTTGCTGTTGAAAAAGGCATTGGCAGCGGATGCAATCAGACGTTTTTTCAGCGCGGCGCTTATAATGGCAGGGGTCTATCTGGTAATTGCCAACAATTCTATAGGAGATGGCGGTATTACGGCGTTACAATGCGGTATCTGTGTTGTAGTTACGTGTTTTTTGACTGAACTGGGATTTTTACTCACCCGCTTATTTATGAATGTGTGGCTGAATTTGGCATTAGTATATGTTTTAAGCGGAATTGCATCTGTGGCAGGAATCTATGCAGGCGGCTGCAAAGGGTTGATTTTGCCTCTGGTTATTGCGGTTATCCTGTATGTAATAATTGCAGTGACAGGAAGGGTATTGATACTAAAGAGAGCGAGGGAGAGTTATTATGACAGATGAATTTAAGAAGCAAATCAAATTAATAAAGTATGGCCGTGGTTTCAGGGTGTCAATAGGAGTTATGCTTCTGTTTATCCTGATGGGTATATTTTTTATCATTAGTGGGGATTATGAGGGTGTTGTGATGGGAAGTGTAGAAATCTTCTTTGGAATAGTCGGTTTGCTTCAAATGGAATACAGTATGGTGGCAATTGGGCTTTGTGCCTCCTCACCCCGAAAAAGAACTATGGAAACATGGCTGCCGGATTTGTCCGGACTGGTCTGGGGCATTGTAGGCTATGCCATTATCCTTTTGATTGTTATGATAAAAATTTCTTTTTTTCAGGAAGCCAATGAGATGAAGCAATTATATGGAGAGAAGCTTGTGTTCGCAGGAATGATGGGCGCTATTGTCATCATATACAGCAGTATGGCATATAAAAGTGTCTGGGGCAGTATGATTTTCTTTTTTGCCGGGTTTTATGGTACTCTTTTCGCTTCAGGAAAGGATATTGCACTGAATTTTACAGTGGGTGCGTTATCAGGCTTTTTCTTCATTCTGCTGGGAGTTGTGCTTGCGGGAGTGATACGGAGGCTTCTTTACCGGAAACCGTTGAATAGGGCTGCATTTGATATGGGTTTCCGGAAACAGGTGTGAAAGAGTCTGTTGAATGCTTTGAGGTAGTTACTTTTCAGAGATTAGCCGGTTAATAGGATAGGTTTTTGTCAAAATGTAATGGAGTTAAGAGGTGAATTATGATAAAATAATCCCAGCAAGCAAACGCATATTATTATGAAAATCAAAATGGTTATAGATTGGAGACGGTTTAAATGATACAGATTCACATGCCGGATAATGCCAGCAGAATTATTTATACATTGCAGAAGGCAGGATATGAGGCGTATATCGTGGGAGGATGTGTCCGGGATGCAGTTCTTGGGAAGGAGCCGGATGATTGGGATATTACAACCTCTGCAAAGCCGGAGGAGGTAAAGGCTTTGTTTCGAAGGACCGTTGATACAGGGATTGCCCACGGTACGGTAACAGTGTTGTTCGGCAAAGAGGGATATGAGGTTACCACTTACCGGGTTGACGGCAAATATAGTGACCACAGAAGACCGTCTTCTGTCACCTTTACGGCAAGCCTTCTTGAAGATATGAAACGCCGTGATTTTACAATCAATGCCATGGCGTATAACGAGACAGAGGGAATTGTGGACCATTTTGACGGAGTAGGAGATTTGAAACGGGGGATTATCCGCTGTGTAGGGGAACCCAAGGAAAGGTTTGACGAAGATGCACTGCGTATCCTACGGGCTGTCCGTTTTGCTGCGCAGCTGGATTTTACCATTGAGGGGGCAACGAGAGAGGCTATCCGTGAGCAGGCGGTATTTTTAAAGGATATTAGCGCGGAGCGTATTCATGTGGAGCTTACAAAGCTGCTGGTATCACAGCATCCGGAAAAGCTGCGCACGGCTTATGAACTGGGTGTGACAGCTGTGGTTTTGCCGGAGTTTGACCGCATGATGGAGACTGAACAGAATAATAAGCATCACATGTACAATGTAGGAGAGCATACTCTACGAGTGGTGCAGGAGGTACCTGCCAATGAGGGACTACGGTGGGCGGCGCTTCTTCATGATGTGGCTAAGCCTGTGACAAAGACAAGTGACGAAAGAGGTGACCATTTTAATGGGCACAATAAGATAGGAGAGGAAATAGCAAGACAGATTTTGGTGCGGTTAAAGTTCGATAATGCCACCATTGCAAGGGTGAAACGACTGGTGCTCTGGCATGACTACGGAATGGGAGAGGTACCCTCTCTTCGGACATTTCGCAGGGCATTAAGCAAGATGGGAGCAGACTTATTTGAGGATTACAGCTACATTAAGCGGGCGGACATCCTTGCCCAGAGTGAATATATGCGGGAGGAAAAGCTCGATAATCTGGACATTTTGAAGGAATATTACCGTCAGATTATTGAAGAGAAGCAGTGCCTTACAAGGAAGGATTTGGCTGTTACCGGAAAGGATTTGATGGACCATGGAATGAAGCCTGGAAAAGAGCTGGGCAGTATGCTGGATTATCTTCTGGAGTGCGTGCTGGACAATCCCGAATTAAATACGGCTAAGGACCTGTTGGAGTTGGTTAATGAGAACGCTATGTAGCAGGTTTTGTATCGTGCCTGACGGTGGTTGTCCTCCTTAAAGAAGATTTTTAAATTAAAGTGATATTTTTTGAATCCCCCTCATAAGATGGAAAGGTAAGGAGGGGGTGTTTTTATGTCTGAAAAACTTGCTGAGGTATATGAACAGTACGACATGGAAATCCTTGCCACAAGAAAAGGGAGAGGTGCCACGATTCTGACCACAACGGAGGGGCTGCGCATTTTGGAACCGTTTCGTGGCAGTGTGACCAGACTGGAGCAGGAGTATGTACTGAAACAATTATTTGAAGAGGCCGGATGCCGGAATCTGGACTGCCTGATTCCAAACAGAGATGGAAGGCTGTTTACCTGTGACAAATATCGGCAGCCATTTGTATTAAAGAGACATTTTGAGGGAAATGAATGTGATATGCACAACCCTTCGGAAATTCTGCGGGCGGTGAAAGCACTGGCGCAGTTTCATATATATGGAAAACAGGTTGTATACCAGTTTCAGAATGCATGGCAGAACAGTCTCCAGGAGAAAGAGAAAAAGCAGGTTGAAGAGATAAAAGCTGCCATCGCCAATGGGGAAGAGCTTGAGAAGATTTCTTATGTTTATGAAATCAGTCAGCAGGCATTGGAAGAGGTGTTAAAGACGGCCGAGCTTGGTGGCCGGAGAACGGAAGTATTAGGTGATAGAGAAGATGACAGACATAGAGAAGAACGGATAGAGTGTAAAGCAGAAGGTGAAGAGAACCAAAAGCGGGATAGCACATCCGGATATAATAGTGATTCTGATATTAAGAATATGTTTGTTCGGCATAATGTAGAGCTAAAGAAGATTCAAAAGTTTGTGTTGAGAGTAAAGAGAAAAAATGCTTTTGAAAATCTTTTTTTACAGGTGTTTTGGAGCTATTATAATCAGGGCATGGAATGTGTTGAAATGTTGTCTGAGGTGCTTCAGGAACAGGGGAATATAAACGGATTTGGTGAGCATTATGGTATCTGTCATGGCAGTTACAATCATCATAATGTCCTTCTCGGTGAAAATTCAGAGGCGATCGTTCATTTTGAACGGTTTTCAAGAGGTAATCAGTTAAATGATCTTTATCGGTTTGCGCGAAAGGTCATGGAAAAGAATCATTTTGAATTTGAATTGTTAAGAGCAGTTTTGAAGACTTATTCAGAGTATATTGAACTTTCCCCAGGGGATTATCATTATATGTATATTTTGTTTTCCTATCCGGAGAAATTTTGGAAAATTGCCAATAGCTATTACAATACAAACAAAGCATTTTTGTCGCCTAAATATATAGAAAAGCTGGAGATGGTGATTTTGCAGGAGGAGGAAAAGCAGAAGCTGCTGGAGCAATATAAAAAACAATATATCAAGGAAGCTCGCTGAGGCTCGCGCAGGTCATCAATCTACACTTCGTTTCGATTGGTGACAATATATCAAAGAAGCTCGCTGAGGCAAAATACAAATTTTACCCTTTTCATTTACTTGTGCTTTGTTATATAATAGGAAAAATAGTAGAGTAAAGTAGATGATGAAGATTTATGCTACGGAGTTTGCAGAGTAAAATTGGTTACAATAAGAGAGGAATTAGTTATGAATATACAGAGGAAACGACCAAGATATCAATATATTGTATTTTTGCTACTTATGCTTGGAATTACTTTTTGTACCGCAGGCTGTGGCGACGGTAAGGTTGTGCTTCCCTCCTATGATGATGAGGTGGAGCCGGCAAATAATATTTCTATGTTTGCTGTTGTCAGCCGTTTGGATGAGGTGAACAACGAAATTACACTGAAGGCAGTGAATTATGGCACAGAGCTTGAACTGAGCTATACAGGAGGAGCGGATATCAAGGACAAATACGGAGATATTATGTCCATATCTCAGGTAGAGCTGGGGAGTATGGTGGATGTTGTTTATGATGCAAATCGCAACAAGCTGGTCTCCCTTTATATGAGTGCCAATGATAAGGTTCAGCGATTAGAAGAGGTGTCCGGTGCCGAGATTGATTATTTGGAAAAGACAATGAGGATTGATGGCAGAACTTATCAGATGGGTAAGAGCGTGTGTGCGTTTTCTGATAACACGGAAATAGACTTGGATGAAATCTGTTCGGAGGACCAATTGACTGTATGGCTATATAACGACCTTGTGTGTTCTCTCTATGTGGAATTGGGACATGGTTATGTACGTTTGTCGGATTATGCTTCTTATATCGGTGGTATGGTAGAAATCGGTTATGATGTCATTGTACCGGTGACGGAGGACATGCTGTTGACGGTCAGAGAGGGGAAATATACTCTTCGGATTTCCAAAGATGATGATGTAGGAACCAAAGAAGTTGAGGTGGTTAAGAATCAGGAGCTTGATTTATCTCTGGCAGATTTGGCGATTGAACCCAAGCTGACAGGTTCGGTGTTGTTTAGTGTAACACCTGCTGATGCGGCTGTTTATATAGATGGCAGAAAGATTAATACGGAAGGGGCAGTAGAGCTTACCTATGGAAAGCACAAAATTTATATTGCCGCTGAGGGATACCAAACCTACAGTGCCTCATTTAATGTGAAATATGCTTATAAAATTAAAGAATATGTATTGCAGTCTGAGGATGCGACAACTCAGAACAAAACAACAGCCAAGACAACAACCCAGACCACGGAGAAAAGTACTTCTACGGCAACGACGGAGACGAATACTAAGGAGTCTTCCAGGGATGATAATGTGAAGGATGTGACTAATGCAGCGGGGACCAAAACCGATAACAAGGTTACTGTTGCGGCACCCAGTGGTGCGACTATCTATTTTGACGGAGAATATATAGGAATTGCACCGATGTCCTTTACAAAAGTTACCGGAAGTCATATAATTACACTTAGCATGCTGGGATATCTGTCAAAGAGTTATACGGTGACATTTACCGATGATGGTAAGGATGAAACGTTAAAGTATGATGATTTGATTTCGATTACCAGTCTGATTCAATAAATGAATAGCTGTGTGAGCAGTTATTCAGTAAAGAAAGGAGTTCGAAATGGATTACAAGCAGATTTATGAGGAGTGGATGAATAATCCGTATTTTGATGAAGATACCAAAAAGGAGCTTGCATCGATTGCAAATGATGAAGGAGAGATTAAGGAGAGATTCTATGCTGATTTAGAGTTTGGTACAGCTGGATTAAGAGGTGTTATTGGTGCCGGTGTAAACCGTATGAATATTTATGTGGTACGTCGGGCAACTCAGGGCTTGGCAAACTATATTAAAAAGCAGGGCGGAGAGAGTAAAGGTGTGGCAATCGCATATGATTCCCGCAGAATGTCGCCGGAATTTTCGGAGGAAGCTGCTCTTTGTCTGGCAGCCAATGGAATTAAGGCCTATCGCTTTGAATCGTTAAGACCTACACCAGAGCTGTCATTTGCTGTCCGTCATCTGGGCTGTATTGCCGGAATTAATGTAACTGCAAGCCATAATCCGCCGGAATATAATGGATATAAGGTATACTGGGAGGATGGTGCGCAGATTACACCTCCTCATGACGGTGGTATTATGGACGAGGTTAAGGCGATTACCGATTTATCTGTCTGCAAGACAATGGATAAAGCCGAGGCTGAAAAGGCAGGTCTTTATGTGACAATCGGAGCAGAAGTAGATGACGCTTATATTGCAGAGCTTAAGAAGCTTGTAATTCATCAGGATTGTATAGATAAGTATGGTAAGGAGTTGAAGATTGTCTACACTCCACTTCACGGCACAGGAAATATTCCGGCGAGAAGAGTATTGAAGGAGATTGGATTTGAGAACGTTTATGTGGTTCCTGAGCAGGAGCTTCCAGACGGCGAATTTCCTACAGTCAGCTATCCGAATCCTGAGGCAGCGGAAGCATTTGAGCTTGCACTTAAGCTGGCAAAAGAGAAGGATGCCGATTTGGTGCTTGCTACTGATCCGGATGCGGACCGTCTCGGTGTTTATGTAAAGGATACGAAATCGGGAGAGTATATTACATTGACCGGTAATATGTCCGGCTGCCTGCTGGCAGATTATGAGCTCAGTCAGATGAAGGCTGTCAATGGTTCGTTGCCGGAGGATGGTGCATTGATTAAGACTATTGTAACCTCTAATCTGGCAGATGAGATTGCTAAGGCTTATGGCATAAGATTGATTGAAGTCTTAACCGGATTCAAATATATCGGACAGCAGATTCTTAATTTTGAGACATCCGGCAAGGGAACTTATCTCTTTGGCTTCGAGGAGAGCTACGGCTGTCTGATAGGAACCCATGCCAGAGATAAGGATGCGATTGTTGCTACGATGGCACTTTGTGAGGCTGCAGCATATTTCAAGGGGCAGGGCAAGACATTATGGGATGCCATGCTGGATATGTATGACAAATACGGTTACTGTATTGATGCAGTTCAGTCCGTTTCATTAAAGGGTATCGAGGGACTTGCTAAAATTCAGGAGATTATGAATACCTTACGGGAGAATACTCCTGCCAAGATTGGAAAATATGATGTATTGTCAGCAAGGGACTATAAAAAGGATACCATTAAGAATCTGGCAACCGGTGAGGTTACTGCTACTGGACTTCCAAGCTCGAATGTGCTCTATTATGACCTTTCCGAGGATGCATGGATATGTGTAAGACCTTCGGGAACAGAGCCAAAGGTAAAATTCTACTATGGTGTAAAGGGAACATCATTGGAGGATGCCAACAAGCTTTCTGAAGAATTGGGCAAAGAAGTGCTTGCAATGATCGATAAGATGATGTAGCTGGCTGGGTGTCAGTAATTTTCAATTGCGGGCTGACCCTTTTTAAGGGAAATATTATCTGTCATAATTTAATATTAGAATATGGATAAATTAGGGGACTGATTAGATGAAATCAGTCCCTTGATTAATGTGCTATGTTTTTAAAATGGCTTGAATGATTAAAAAATATAGAATATGCTTGACCTTTCCCCTGGGTTAAGGTGTAAATTAATGCTGTCAGTAGTAGTATACAAGAGTGTTCAATACACCTGTATGTAATACTATCATAAAAATGGTGAATGGAGATGGCAGATATTAGGACAAAGGGACAGGACAGATTAGCGGATAAAAGCAAGAGGAGTGAAAAGGGGATATATATGAAAATCAAGGATGTAGAAAAATTGACTGGTCTAACGGCAAAAAGTATTCGGTATTACGAATCTAAGGGATTGCTGCAAGTGGAGCGGGAAGAAGAAAATTTATACAGGTCTTATACACAAGAAAATGTGCAGGAATTAAAAAGGATTCACTTATTGCGTTTTTTGGATTTTAGTATTGACCAGATTCGTGACATACAGCACATGGATGCACAACAGGTTAAAAAAGTATTATTAGATAAAGCCGAAGCATTGGAAAACCAACGGCAGGATATAAAGCTAAAAAGAGATTTATGCCATACACTTAGCAAGGACGGGATATTTCATGACACTGTAGTGGATGAATACAATGAAATGTTTGTGGCATCAGATGAGAAAGGACAGGATGACCTGGAAGAGCTCTTAAAGGATTTGCGCTGTCCCTCGCTGGCAGAAGTAATCGGGGAGACTGCGGTTTGTTCTGGTCCGATTTTATGGCTGTTCGTCAATATTTATGAACAAAAATGGAATGTTTTACTGTTAAATGCTGTTTTGGCGGTTCTCTTTACAACATTTGTTACGGGAATCTGGATTAATTATCTGCAAAAGAGAAGATATCAGCCCCAAAGGATGCAGAAAAATAATAAGGCTACATGGTATATCATTCCGTCCGTTTTGATAGGCTGTATATTAGGTATTGTCGTGGTTGCATTCATATCTGCTAAAGTGGAGACGCTGTTGGCACCGCAGGGCTGGTTATTCTATCAATTGGAGCCGTGGGCAGAAAAGCTATTGATATATCTGATTATGATACCGCTAATGTTTTTTGTGGCTATCTTTGGAAAAATAGACAGGGAGAAAAAGACATCAGAGAAAATACAGGTATTGGGGTGGGAGACCTTTCGTAAATACTGGTATATTTTTATACTGGTCTGGCTTCTTATCATGTATTTCACTCTGACAAGAGTTACCTTTTTCACAAAGGATAAGATTATTATATATACCCCATTGTGTCCCAAAGGGGAAAGTTATGATTATGAGGATGTGGCAAAAGTGAATACAGGATTTGGGCAAAAAACGTTTTCATTTCTTGACTATAATAGACGGGGAACATTTTATTATACGATTTTGGTGGATGGCAGGCAGATTGTATTATGCCAGCCATCCGTCAATGGGCAGATTACACGATATGAGGAAGATACCTATTTAGAATTAGAGGAATTTGATCAAAGATTAATGGAGCTTGGGGTGCCTAAGGAATCGGATGAAACGGGATATGAAGATTGCGATTTTGATTTGCAGTATGTAGAACGGTTTCGGAGGATTATTGCAAACCACTGAAGACAGAAGTGGGTGATGCACAGCCTTAGAGGTTCCTGTCGACAGAATTTTTCTGTAAAATTAATTCATACATTGCGATAAAAATTAATTTATACCAAGAAAAATATCACATTGTGATATTTTTCTTGACTTTTCAAGTGCTATCTGCTATTCTATAGTCTGCGGTGAAAGCCGGGGCTTTTTTTTTGTGTGCAGATTTTAGGATAGCATTTCACAATGTGTCCGCTAACGCTTGGGTCTGCCGGCAGAGGAAAGGCATATACAATTAAAAATGGAGGTGGAAGTTGTGCGAGTGAAAATCACAATGGCATGTACAGATTGTAAACAGCGTAATTACAATTTGACAAAGGACAAGAGAGTCCACACAGAGCGTATGGAACTGAAAAAATATTGTCCGTTTTGTAGGGCTCATACCTTACACAAGGAGACCAAGTAATCAGAATTACGGAGGTGATATAAGATGGCGAACGAGAATGAAGCATCTTTTAAAAGAAGCAGTTTCACTGAGTTGAAAAGTGAATTCCGTAAAATTATTTGGCCTGACAAGAAGCTTCTTGGAAAACAGTCTGTTGCAGTTATTATTGCGGCAATCGTAATCGGCTGTATCATTGCAGCGATTGATTGGGTTATGCAGATAGGTCTGACATTCATTATTGGTTAAGGTGGGTGAGAACATGGCAGAGGCAGAGAATAATAGCGAAGCAAGATGGTATGTAGCTCACACCTATTCCGGATATGAGAATAAGGTTAAGGCAGATATCGAGAAGACAATTGAGAACAGAAAGCTTGGAGATCAGATTTTAGAGGTGACGGTTCCGTTACAGGACGTGGTGGAACTGAAAAATGGTGTCAAGAAGCAGGTTTCCAAAAAGCTGTTTCCGGGGTATGTCCTTATTAATATGATTATGAATGATGTTACATGGTATGTTGTTCGTAATACCAGAGGTGTGACCGGATTCGTGGGACCGGGGTCAAAACCGGTACCTCTTACCGAATCGGAAATGAAGAATCTGGGAATCAGGGTTCCGGAGATGGAAATTGATGTAGAAGTGGGTGATACCGTCAGAGTAGTATCCGGTGCCTGGGAAGGTACGGTAGGTACGATTACGGATATCAACACAGGCAAGCAGGCAGTGACGATTGAAGTGGATATCTTTGGTCGTGCCACATCTGTGGAAATAAGTTTTATGGATGTTACCAAAATTGATTAGGTAATCAATTTGCTTCGCAAATTGGTTACAAGAAGTGGGAGGGTAATCCCGTTTGACCACATGATTTAGGAGGAAATAGAAATGGCTAAGAAAGTTGAAGGTTATATTAAATTACAGATTCCAGCAGGTAAGGCAACTCCTGCACCACCGGTTGGACCGGCTTTAGGTCAGCACGGTGTTAATATCGTAGAATTTACAAAGCAGTTCAACGCTAAAACAGCAGATCAGGGTGATTTGATTATTCCTGTTGTTATTACTGTTTATGCGGATAGAAGCTTTAGTTTTATCACAAAAACTCCGCCGGCTGCAGTTTTATTAAAGAAAGCGTGTAAGCTGACAAAGGCTTCTGCAGTTCCTAATAAAAACAAGGTTGCTACTATTTCTAAAGCTGAGGTTCAGAAAATCGCAGAGCTTAAGATGCCGGATTTAAATGCAGGCAGCCTTGAAGCAGCAATCAGCATGATTTCCGGAACAGCCCGTTCCATGGGAATTGTTGTCGAAGATTAGCAGAGAACTTGGTTACAAAAAGTGGGAGGGTCGCTCCCGATAATACCACAGGAGGTTTATAGTAATGAAAAAAGGTAAAAGATATGTTGAAGCTGCAAAGCTTGTAGACAAGACACAGGTTTATGATATTCCGGAAGCTGTTGCACTTGTAAAGAAAACAGCAAGTGCTAAGTTTGACGAGACAGTTGAGGCTCATTTAAGAATGGGATTGGATGGACGTCACGCAGACCAGCAGATTCGTGGTGCAGTTGTTCTTCCTCACGGAACAGGTAAGACCGTTAAGGTTTTGGTTTTTGCAAAGGGTGAGAAGATTGACGAGGCTCAGGCTGCAGGTGCGGATTATGTTGGTGGTGAAGAGCTGATTCCAAAGATTCAGAATGAGGGTTGGTTAGATTTTGATGTTGTAGTTGCAACTCCTGACATGATGGGCGTAGTTGGCCGTTTAGGACGTGTATTAGGACCTAAGGGATTAATGCCTAATCCGAAGGCAGGTACAGTAACTCCGGATGTAACGAAGGCGGTTAATGATATCAAAGCCGGTAAGATTGAATACAGACTTGACAAGAACAACATTATTCATGTGCCAGTTGGAAAGGTTTCCTTTACAGAGGAGCAGTTAGCAGACAACTTCCAAGCGTTAATAGATGAAATTATCAAGGTAAAGCCATCTGCTGCTAAAGGACAGTATTTGAGAAGTGTTACACTTTCTTCTACTATGGGTCCAGGCGTTAAGCTAAACACAGTTAAGCTTGTGTAAGCAGAGGGTATTCCCGCAAGCAGTGTGCTAAAGTCAAGCTTTCTTGACCTTGCGATTGCTATAAGGGTCAGATATTGAAATGCAATAAGGCAGGAATTCTGATTTTAGATTCCTACCTTATTGCATTTTTTGTAACTATAAGATATTCGCTATGGTTATTGAGAATGTTACAAAGGATGAGGTAGAGAATTTGAGAGAAAAATTAGAAGCAGGCAGTGGAACGGTGACGATTATTGAAAGCAAGTAACAGTTTATATAAACATGGAAAAAAGATTCCTGTAGCAGAATGAAGAGATTTGTATTATAATTTAACAGGATGGTAATTTCAGCACTAAGATAAGAGAAATAAGGGTGCAAGAAAAAAGAAGAAAGGGTATTTGGTGTAAATTATGAGTATAAGAATTGGAATTTTAGGATATGGTAATCTTGGCAGAGGTGTGGAGTGTGCAATTAAGCAGAGCCCGGATATGGAGCTGGCAGCAGTTTTTACCAGAAGGGATCCGGCATCGGTTTCCATTTTGACAAAAGAGGCCTCAGTATGTAAAGTTTCCGATGTGGAAGCTTGGAAGGATAAAATAGATGTTATGATTCTTTGCGGTGGAAGTGCAACAGACCTTCCCAAGCAGACACCGGAGTATGTGAAGCTCTTTAATGTGGTGGACAGCTTTGATACCCATGCGAAGATTCCGGAGCATTTTGAAAATGTGGATAAGGCGGCAAAAGAAAACGGTAAGCTTGGTATTATTTCTGTGGGCTGGGACCCGGGAATGTTTTCGCTTAACAGAATGTATGCCAATGCGATTCTGCCGGAAGGTAAGGATTATACTTTCTGGGGCAAAGGGGTCAGCCAGGGACACTCTGATGCAGTCCGCCGGATTGCAGGAGTTAAAAATGCAAAGCAGTATACAATTCCTGTAGACAGCGCATTAGAAGCTGTACGTGCAGGAGGGAATCCGGAGCTTACAACAAGACAGAAGCATACAAGGGAATGCTTTGTTGTATTGGAAGAGGGTGCTGATGCGGCAAAGGTGGAGGAAGAGATTAAGACTATGCCGAATTATTTTGCAGATTATGATACAACGGTTCATTTTATCAGTGAAGATGAGCTTATTGCAAACCATAGTGGTATTCCTCATGGCGGATTTGTAATCCGCTCGGGAAAGACCGGATGGGAAGGAGAAAACAATCATGTAATAGAATATAGCCTCAAATTGGATTCCAATCCGGAATTTACGGCTTCGGTTATCGTGGCTTATGCGAGAGCAGCTTACCGCCTTTCAGGTGAAGGACAAACTGGATGTAAAACGGTATTTGATATTGCACCGGCATATCTCAGTGCAAAAAGCGGCGAGGAGTTAAGAAGCTCTCTGCTGTAATACTCAGAGCCTGAGGATTATCAGGCTACGTAAAGGGATGAAAGGAAAAGCAACTGATGGAGTTAAAGTTAAAAACGACAGAGGAGCAGAATTCCGGAGAATCGGAGGAGAATCTCTTAAACTCAGGGCAAAAATCAGTACCGCTGCAGAAACCAACGATGTATGATGGCAAGCGGGCTTTGGAGGAGATAGAGAAAAAGAGGAAAAAGGCATTAGGTGCAAGGATTTGGCTGGTGTTTTGCTGGTTATTAGAAATTGCAGTTTTTGTTTCGGTTTTTGTTGCGGCTGTAAAAGATGTTGAAGAGAAGGTAATTATCATCAGCTTTACGGTAGCAATCCTTTCGGCACGCTTCCTGAAACGTAAGGCTTCGGATTGGGATAAAAGGGTATATAGAAATTTTGTCAGTTGCTATACAGATGAATTTGTATCTATCGTGATAAGGTCTCTCTTTGATGGAGCATTTTATAATTATGAAACGGGCTTTTCCAAACAGGATGTCCAACAGATGAAAATTGTGCAGCTGGGAAATAGATTTTATTCAGAGGATTTTATGCGGGCGGTTTATCATGATGTGCATTTCCGACGGGCAGATGTGTTGATTGAGGATGTAGAACAAACAGGCGGGTTTATGGCAGATGAACGGAAAATTACACTGTTTCAGGGGGCGATTTATGAATTTGAATTTAATAAGCCCTTTGTCTGCAATATGCAGGTGCGGGATAAAAATTTTCCGTCACCGGATAGACCGTCAGACAAGGGAAAACTGGAGAGAGTACAGCTGGAAAATGTATTGTTTAATAGAAAATATAAAACCTATACGACCAATGCCCATGAGACATTCTATATTTTGACTCCGCAGATTATGGAACAGATTTTGAAACTGGGTGACAAATATTTAAGTATGTCAATGAATTTTGTGGATCAAAAATTGATAATTGCAATACATACTGCTAAAGGAAGTTTTGAGCCCTCTCATTTGACAAAAAAAATGGACTATGAAGAAGAAAAAGAGAAGATTCGTAGTGAGGTTATGGAAATTATTGAAATAGTAGAGCGGTTGAAATTGGATAATAAGCTATTTGCATAGCAGGTAAGCATCCGGCATCTGCAATAAAGTTAAAATCAGGAGGATTTAGAGATGGCAGTTTCAAATCTACGAGTTATGTTTCCTTTTCCCGTTGAAACGATGTGGGATTTAATAACATCTCGTGAGGATTATTCATGGCGAAGTAATTTGAATAGAATAGAAATTTTAAATGAGAATCAGTTTGTGGAATATACAAAAGAGGGAGATGTTACAACCGTTACTGTTAGGGAGGAAATGAAATATAGAAAATGGGAGCTTGACATGGAAAATAAGGATATAAATGGTCGTTGGACATGTATGCTTTATTCGTGGGGAGATAGTACCGAAATTTGCATTACAGAGGAAATTAATCCCAAAAAACTATATTTGATGCCGTTTGTTCCAGCATATCTGGAAGAACGTAGGGTGACCTATATGAAAGATTTGACAAGAGTATTAGTATATAGGAGAAATATAAAAAATGGATTAACTATGCGGACTACTAAGGGTAAGGGTAGAATATAAATTTTTACAACAATGTATTTTGTGAAAGCAGGTAATGACAAAACAGAAGATGTCACACCTGCTTTTCTTTTGAAAATTAGTCCGGATATGGGTTTTAATTTTTACCAGTAAATTTAAAGGTATCCTTTAAACCGGTCCAGAGCTGGTCCTTATCACTCAAATTCAGAGCGGTTCCGTCCTCTAACTGATAACCTTCAGCAGAGGCTGTACCGTTATATTCCCCCAGAAGCTGTGGCCATTCAATGCCGATTTCAGGGTCGTTCCAGGCAAGTCCGCCCTCGTCTCCTGGATGATAAAAATCCGTACATTTATAGCAAAATTCAGCAATATCACTGAGTACAAGAAAACCGTGTGCAAAGCCCTCTGAAATGTAAAACTGCTTTTTGTTTTCTTCTGATAGTTCTACTCCGAACCATTGCCCGTAGGTATTGCTGTCGCTTCTTAAATCGACAGCTACATCAAAAACAGTCCCCTTTATTACCCGGACTAATTTGCCCTGAGGAAATTCTTTTTGAAAATGAAGTCCCCGAAGTACACCCTTTGTAGAGCAGGACTGATTATCCTGTACAAACTGCATTGTGAGTCCGGCTTCTTCCATATCCTTTTGATTGTAGGTTTCCATGAAATATCCTCTTGAGTCTCCGTGTACTGTCGGTTCAATAACGTATAGTCCCTCAATCGGACATTTAGTAACATTGATTTGTCCCATTTATCATTCTCCTTCTAAAATTCAATTTCTTCAAGGTAACGGCTTAGTGCGTCCTTCCAGTCAGGAAGAGGCTCGAAGCCATTAGCGGTAAGCTTGGTTTTATCCAGACGGCTGTTGAATGGTCTGGCAGCCTTGGAAACACCATACTCCTCGGTAGTAACAGGAGTGACAGTGATACAGTCCTCTCCGTATTCACCGTGTCCCAATTCCACCGCCTGTCGGAAAATCTCTTTTGTAAAATCATACCAGCTAATGTAGCCGCCCTCGTTAGTTGCATGGTAATAACCGTATTTATCGGTCTGAATCATATCCACAAGAAGTCTGGCTAAATCATAGGTATAGGTAGGTGTACCAATCTGGTCATTGACAACCTTGATTTCTTTATGATTTTTGCCGAGATTTAACATTGTTTTGATAAAATTTTTACCGTTTGTACCAAATACCCATGCAATGCGGACAATAAAAAATTTTTCCAGATTGCTTGTTACCGCACGCTCGCCAGCTAGCTTGGTAGTGCCGTATACGTTAAGCGGCTTGTAGTCCTGACAGTCGGGCTCCCATGGTTTTGTTCCCTGTCCGTCAAACACATAATCCGTTGAAATATACATCATTGGAATATTTAATTGTGCACATACCTTTGCAACATTTTTGGTACCGCCAAAATTGATGCCCCGAACCTTGTGTTGATTCTCTTCATCCTCAGCGGCGTCTACGGCGGTCCAGGCCGCACAGTGAATAACGGCGTCCGGCTGTTCAAAGATAATCCGGGCCTCTGTTGTCTCGCCGTCAGTTAAATCAATTGGTACGTAGGGCATTTGGGTAACGGCAGAGCCGTCG
>CAMWYM010000039.1 GCA_947178475.1 uncultured Clostridium sp.
CATCAATATTATCAAATGCAAATGTATAATCACCATCATACTTTACTGAAAATAAGACTTTACATTTTTCTTCTGTCAATAACCTTTCATCAATACCTTGCTTAAATTTAAATGGTTTATTCAATTTGATCAACTGTTCTAACAATTCACGCCAATTAGGGCATCCCAAAAAATTATCATCTAACAAACATATTTTTTTACAGTCTTCATAATAAAATTCCTCTAATGGACTATGTTGAAATACATGATCAAATTTTTGATTAACACAAAACGGACATTTTCTAAAACAACCTCTTGTCATAAACCCAATAGCATAATCCGTATATTCTCTATATCGTTTCATGTAATTTTTTCGTTTAAATTCTTTCCCTTGGTTTTTTGCTGCTTCTTCTGCTCGTTTAACATCATTCTGAATCCACTCATCATATAATCTATAATCTGGCATATGATGTTCTATCTCATTTGGTAAGCTAGGTGCTTTATCAAAATAAAAACCAGTTCCTCCAATATGTATTTTTTCAGTCTCCACTAATTCTATCGGAACAAACGTATCTGTAAAAACTTTAGAAATATAAACATGGTCATAATCATCAAAATTTTCATAATTCATTAAAAGTTTAACTTCTGCACCTTGTGCTTTCCAATATCCAGATATCTTCTCACAAGCTAAATTAGGAAAATGATGTTTGTCACGTCCTAACAAATCAGCATCTATAATACCTATCTTCATTTTATCTCCACAATTCTATTATTTATCTTCTGGAACAAATTCCATAATATTACTAGCTATACCATCTAATGCCTAACAGATTTTGTCTTTAAATTTTTACCAACTAACATATTCCAATGTTTATTGTAGCTTTTGCCATTTTAGTCTCTTGTCTTAGCAACTTATACATTTTTTTATTATATATAACCATAACACTTAATTCCCTATATTTCAACAAAAAATGTATGTCGTCTTATTCTTTTTCATCTTATCTGTAATTCGACTTTTAAGTCGTAATACGAAGCTTCTCGGCTATAGTTCCAGTCTGCTCTTTTACTTCTTTTATCAGCATCCATGCTTCCCTACTCAAAGCACCACCCCTACAGTTTTGTAAGTTGAAAACCGCCTTCCCTCCCAACAAAAACAAGCCCGACCCCCACCGGTTCCGGACTCATTTCCTACTTTCCTATATAAAAACTATCCAAACATACACAAATCTAAAAAGCAACAATCACCCCGCCATCATTGGCATAAAGCGAACTAATCCCTTTCATATCAATAACCACAAACTCCTTGAGATGATATCATTTTAACAGCTCCTGTCCCACCAACCTTGCCCGTTCGTGGCAGTTACAGTTCACAATCACAACCGTTTTCTATCTTCATCCAACAGTTTTTCAAAATCTTCCCGGCAGATAGGATGCGAATAATGGTACCCCTGTAAAAGCGTGGCATTCAACTCTCCCACAATATCCGCTACTTTACCGTTTTCCACACCTTCTATAATAGAATTATATCCCAATCGTCTGCACATATTTAAAAGACTGTCAACAATCACATAATCTACATCGTGACCCGGCTGTGCAAGCTCACGGATAAAAGAATGCTCTACCTTAATATAGTCCACAGGAAGCCATTTTAACATCTCCATGGAAGCGTATGCCGTTCCAAAATCGTCTAATGCGATTTTAAAGCCCTGCTTCCGCAGGCTGTTAAACATAACCGCAAGCTCTCTTGGTGCTTCAACCTGACAGCTTTCGGTAAGCTCTATAATAATATAGTTCGGATTCACCCCATACTTTTTGGCACAGGATATCACTTTTTCTTCAAAGGTATCATCTAAAAACTGCTGATAAGATACGTTAAAGCTGATCTGCAATTCTCCGTATGTATCACGCCATTCCACCTGCTGCTTAATCGCCTGCTCCATAACCCAGAAGCCTACTTCATGAATATCGCCGTAATCCTCTAAAACCTTAATAAACTCCATTGGATAGGAATCTTTAATTCTTTCTCCTTTCCAGCGGAGAAGACTTTCACAGCCTGCAATCATACCTGTATCCGGATCGATAAACGGCTGGAAGAACAATTCAAACCCCTTAAAATCATTCTTAATACACTGCTTTAAATCTTCCCGAAGAATCAGCCCCCGCTCATGCCTTTCGGCAATCTCCTCCGAGAAAAATACCATGCTTCCTCTCTGGTTATTCTTTGCATATTCCAGCGAGTGCTCCAGCTTATTGATAAGAACCTCTCTTGCATCTGCATCCTGCGGGAACAACACCCCGCCAGCCGATATCGAAATTCCAACTTTACGTCCGCCCTCCAGTTTCATAATATCCGTTTGCTGGCATATTTCCCTATAAAAATCCGTCACTTCCTGCAGATTAGACGAAAAAGCAAGCACAAGGAATTCATCTCCGCTAAACCGCAGCACTTTCCATCCTGGCTTGCATAAATCACTTATCTCCCTCGAAAATTTAATTAAAATCTCGTCCCCAGTGTTATATCCATAGTTGCTTATAATTTTACGGAATCCATCCATACCAATTAGCAGTGCAATTCCGGACTGTGAAGCAAAGTCGAAATAGTGCAGCTCCTGTGTTGTCAATAGTCCGGTCAGAGAATCATATTTGCTCTGTCCGTCTATTCTTGTCATCAGTCCCGCAAAAATAATAGGATTCCCTTCCTCATCCCGGATCACACTGCCCTTGCATTCCACCCACACATATCCGCCGGATGCATTCCGTGCCCTGTATTGGCAATCATGATATTTCTTTGCACCAGAAAACACACCTTGGATATCCTCTGTGTAAACCTTCAAATCATCGGGATGGACATGCTGCCCCCATACATTCGCTGCATCCACCAGATACTCCCCTGCCAGCCCGAAATAATCCACGGCAGCTTTTGACCAACGGGAAATATCCGACTTCATGTCGCATACATAAATGAAAACATTATCCGATGCCGATGCAAATGCCTCAAACAATTGATTATTATAAATATCACTCACAGCTACCCCCCCCAATCTTTCTTAATCCAGCCTCACAACCTGATTTTTCCCAGCTGCTTTTGCCATATAGAGGGCCTTGTCCACCCTGTTATAAAGGGCATCCGCACTTTCATCCTTCGCCTGTGTAACACCAATACTAACCGTCTGGCAGCCGGCGGTTTCATAAGATACTGATGCAAACTCCAGACGGATCTTCTCTGCCAGAACGGCTGCATCATCCGCATTACTATCCGACAGCAATACCATAAATTCCTCACCGCCCCAACGTCCAAGGAAACAGGAATGTACCCCTGTCGTTGCATTTCTAAGAACGTCTGACAGTGCCTGAATCACATGGTCTCCCTCTTTATGTCCATAGATATCGTTTACCTTTTTGAAATTATCAATATCTAACATAATCAGGGATATATTATTGTCGGTCTTCTGATTCTGACGTTTATCCAAAACACTGCGTATCTTTCTCTCAATCTCTGCCCGGTTATAAAGTCTCGTTAATCCATCTGTGACAGAGCTTAAAGCAAGCCTCATATTCATTTCCTCTAACTCTGTGGTTGATGCCTCAATAAAGGAAACAAAACGCCTGATAATCGGTATTTTTTCATTATCATTGTCAATCTGTGCCTGTGCAATATCCACTTTGCTGCCTGCCTCGGGCATATCACCCTCCCGCATGGCAACAATCACAAGCGTCACGTTGAAATTAAGCATATCCGCCCCCATACGCAAAAACTCGCCATGGGTATAAAAACCTGTTGTAGGAGCAACACTGTTAAATAAAATCGTTTCGTCACTGATATTTTCATCACCCCAGAATGCCTTTCTGGCAGCACAGGAAAATGTCTGGATAACCTCCGGCCGGAAATCTGCTATCTTCTGCCCATCCTCTCTAATACTGGCAAGAATCGTTTCCGGGTCACCATAGGCCAGCCTGACAATTGCCTCCTCCTGCATGTCAGAAGACATTACAAGGGAATCGTCATCATTGGCTGCCAGCGGGCACCGCAGAATATTTACATCGCCATGTTCCAAAAAAAGCGGAAATTCCAACGTATTGGAAAAAAACCTGTCATTTCTGTTGATATTTAAAAATCTCCGGTATACGTCCAGGGCAGGTTTGCCATCCAGCTCATATAAAATCTCCCTGTCCGCCTTTGTGACCGTGAATTTTCTTTTTAAAGGTTTCCAGCCCGAAATAAAGGTGCTGTATGTATGGAAATCCTTTCCGCCCAACATCAGAAAAATAATACCATGCTCCAAAAAGCCATTTCCCTTAGAAAACACGAATGCTGTCTCATCATCCATATCGGGATTGAATGCACCTCCGCCAAATACCTGAACATCCTCCCGCAGAAGGCTCATTTCATTGCAAAACTCCATCATAGACATATCCATAATCGTGGCATGCATTTCCACTGCCTGAACCCACGGGTTTGCATCACAGTATTCCCTCAGCTCTGCCACATCCTCAGCTGCAGTTTCCTCCGAAAAAGGAAACTGCAGAATTTGCGCCTGCGTAGTCTCATATTCAAAAATGGTACAGGTTAAAATAATTTTGGCATCCGACAATGCCCCATCCATAATATTGGCATTCGTTGTACAGCCCAAATACAGTGCATCCGGCATTTCATCATCCAGACAATCACAAATATGCCGGATATGTTCTAAATCCATATCCTCCGAATATATTCTGAACAGAGTAACATATGCTGAATTGGCTGTCTGCCATTGCTTAATTTCCTTCAGTTTTTCAAGAAATCCCTCATCGTCCTTATAGAGAATTTGAAATTGTTTCATGTCCGCCTCCCTTTATTTCCCATAATCAATTTGAGAAATCAAAATTGATTATCTGCTCGTCCTTCTATCACTTTTCGTAACCAATTACGATGTAATTGCATACTTAAGCATATTATATCGAATTTCCATTCTTTTGGCAATCTTCTTTTATGCATCATTCTGCTTTCCATTTCAGAATTGCCTCCAGCCGTTCCTTCACCTGCTTTTCTTTTCCCTGCTCCGTCGGATGATAGTACCGCCTGTCCGCTAATGCATCCGGCAGGCACTGCATTTTCGTCAATTTCTCTTCCGTATCATGGGCGTAAATATAACCCTTCCCATAATTCATCTCTTTCATTAAATCAGTCGGCGCATTGCAGATCTGCAACGGAACCGGTTCTGCCGGAAGCTCCTTTACATCCACCTTGCAGGCTTCCACTGCCGCATAGAGTGCATTGGATTTGGGTGCCATGGAAAGATAGACCACCGCATGTGTCAGATGCACATCACACTCCGGCATCCCCAAAAAATGACACGCCTGATATGCGGCGACCGCAACCTGCAGCGCATCGGAATCTGCCATTCCCACATCCTCACTGGCAAACCGCACCAGCCGCCTTGCAATATATAGCGGGTCCTCCCCGCCGTCCAGCATGCGGTACATCCAATAGACTGCCGCATCCGGGTCACTGTTCCGCATAGATTTGTGCAGGGCGGAAATCAGGTTGTAATGTTCTTCCCCATTTTTATCATACAACAGGGAACGGCGGTTCATGCACTGGGATAAAACCTCCCCATCCACGCACAAAACTGCTTCCTCATTCATTCTGCCGTTAAACACAGCCATCTCCAGTGTATTCAGTGCTGTCCTTGCATCACCGTTGGCAAACCGTGCAATTGCCGATAAATGAGCATCCTCTATGGAAATCTGCATATTTCCCATTCCCTTCGGACTTTCCAATGCATGCACCAACAGCTCCTTTAAATCCTCTTCCTCCAATGCTTTCAGAATAAATACCTTACAGCGGGACAATAACGCTGAATTAATCTCAAAGGAAGGATTTTCGGTAGTTGCCCCAACCAGAATAATACTGCCTTTTTCCACAAAGGGAAGAAAGGCATCCTGCTGTGCCTTATTAAAGCGGTGAATCTCATCTGCAAACAGCAGGGTACGAACTCCCATTTTCCGGTTCTGCTCTGCCTGTACCATCACCTCTTTAATCTCCTTGATTCCGCTGGTCACCGCACTAAACTCCACAAATTCTGCTTTTGTCTGCTCTGCAATGATCCTCGCCAAGGTCGTCTTTCCCACTCCGGGAGGTCCCCAGAAAATCATGGAAGAAATTTGGTCCTCCTCGATTAAACGTCTCAGTATCTTTCCCTTTCCAATCAGATGCCTTTGTCCCACATAATCCTCTAAATTGTCCGGCCTTAATCTGCTTGCAAGGGGTGCTGTTTTTTCTCTATTATCAAATAAGCTTAATTGTTCCATATGGTTTTCCCTCTTAATCATCACTGCCGTCTCATACTTCCGACATTTTTGTCGCTGCTTCTACGTATAGTATACCATCTTTTTTCAGGAAATGTTTTACTTTTTTGAAAGACTACAATTCGATATATTTTATTCAAACAAAAACCTGCATACTATTGGTATGCAGGTTCTGGTTTTTAATTTTGTTGCACTTTTTTGTAACATCTACAATTTTTCCAACTTATTAAGTAATGTTGTATAAAATTCCCGTTCTCTCTGTGACACCATCTGATATTCCTCCTCGTCCTCTTCCGGCACTGAGCCCAACGGATTATCAATCCTTTCCAATATGCTTTTCACTGCATTAATGCTGTCTGAAACCGTATCACCAAATAACTGATCATTCCCACCTGTGGCAAAATCCTGCTCCATTGCGAGCTGCGCAATTGTGTTTCCATAAGGTACAACAAAAGGATTGATATTGGTTTCTCCCATCACTTCCTGCCATGCATCTTTTACACTATCGGGTGCCGTAGATAAATAATATTCTGACCGGTAACGGACTACCTTTTTTGTCTTTTCGTCTGCAAACTCGTATGTCCGATTATTGGCTGTCTGTATCTTATAAGCGAGACGGGCATCTGCCATTTTCTGCGACTCAATTTTCCCTCCCTCATTTCTGCTATATTTCATGCCATTTATCGTAAAATCCCTAGAGGCATCAATACCAATCAGCTTTAATCCCTTTGTGACATATTCTTCCCAACGGTCATAATTGTTCATCATGTCATACAGGTTTGTGATGACCCCATCAGCGTTACTGACCAGACGGTTTAATGCATCCCGGATGCAGACTGCTTCGTCATAATACTGCTCTTTTCCAGCTTCACCGGATATCTGAAAGCCATAATCAGCAGACAAAATCAGCTTATATCCTCCGTTTAATCCAATGACTGTACCCGCTGCCAGTTGTGCAGAGTTATTTGCCTTGTCAATATATGTACGACCCGGAAGCCTTAATGGTCTTCTTTCATCTACCGGATGCAGCTTAGAAAATCCAGCTTTTACCGTCTCCCAATCCTGCTCTTCCACTCTTGTATTCTGCAGATTGGATGTGAGCTGACATGTGTGCGGATTTACAAATGCACTTTGTGATTCATTTATACTAAAACTCATTTAACTCCTCCTATCAAACCATATTATTATATCTTGACTCCTCTGTCATTCAGAATCAGTTTGCTCTCCCATATGGGTCCAAGCAATTACATCTATTTTTCGTATTTTCCCATAACAGGATTCCCGTAATTATTTCTGTCAGCTAATGGTTCATATAACCACTGCTCATATCTTGCAAGAGCCTGCTCGTAAATACCATTTGGCACTCCCGTTTTGTTTCCAACCTCTTTGATTCTTCCATTGACAACATGCATTTTCGTCCCATTAATCACAAATTCTTTATTGGTATCTACACCCTGCTCATGGAGAAAATCCAAAACATACGATGTGACATCCTCTGCAATAATAGAACTAGGTGCAAGCCCATCCGCAACACGCATCAATGCATTGAGACCATCCAGATACTTATTAAACTCATTGATTTCCTCATTATTATTTGAAAATCCAATTCCATGCATCCAGTTATTTTCAACAACGATTTTTCTGCCATTTCCAATATTATAAATATCTCCTATTGCAATATTTATACTGTTATCCGCTGCGTTGTACCTTTGGGGATTCGTTGTCTTGTATGATTGCTGCAAATCGGTAAAAGCCTTTAATTCGGATTTTGTATACTGCATCCCGACACAACCGGTAAATGCATGTTTTCCGTTTACTGTATATTTAGCTGTATCACCTTGCACAATCTCCGTGGATATTTCATACAAACCTTCATCCGGATTAAATACATGTGCCCCTTGTACACCGGAGTTAAACAGCATAATCATGGACTCAATATCCTTCTTCATTTTCATATCGTATCCATTCAACTCGCCATAATCATTTTCCGCTAAGTCACCATTAAAGAAATCGCAAAATTTATCTGCACTTCCATCTTTTGTTGACAACTTGTTTGTGGCCGCATCATACATATAAGTGTATTGGCTCCCAACTCCTGTTATACTCATAAAATTTCCCTCCTAAGATTTGTAACCAATTTTGCTCTGCAAAATTGATTGCCTGATTTTTAGTTAAATATAAAATTAAAAGCTCACTGATTAATTTTTACCTACATATCCTCCAAAGATACCCAGCAATTTATTTCCATCTAAAACCTGCCTATACAATCCACTGTTTAAATAGTCTTTCATCATGGAACTAACCATTACCATCCAGTCCTGTTTCAAGGTTTTAAATCGATTGATTGTGTTTGACATCTCAAAATATCCATTATGATTTGCATTATCACGATAGTAATTTAATGTCTGCCAGCTACCAAAGCTTCCTCCAGTTCCCATCCCATTTGCATCTGCATAACTACACAAAGCAAACATTTGCATTTCTGTTGCATTTTTAGTATCTATCTTATCGATATTAATGTTATATTCCTCCGTCTCTCCACCTCCTGTCTGTACAATGACTTTTATAATGGGATTGTCAGCCGAAAAATCTTCAGCATATTCTGCTCTCATTCCATAATGAACCTTGCTGTTTGGACTCTTTAAAAATCCAATTCCTAATACCTGTTTATCCTCACAGATACTTGCATTTCCTACTATAGGAAATGCCTCCTCACCTGCTGTCTTTTTGCTCTTACATTCAGTATCACAAATATAGGAATGAATATTATTAAGCATTTTATTAATCATCACCTCACCTCCTTTCCCTGTTATGAGTATACATAATTAAACAGTTAAAAAAATAACCATTGCAGAAAATGACCATTTATTGCAGAAAATGACAAAAAAAGAAGCAGTCCTTATTTAAGACCACTTCTATATCGTTACTTTATATTCAATTTTTATATTGGTATTATAATTGAAAAATAAAACTCATATCCATCACTTTGTATAACGTATGAACCATCATACTTCGCTATTGTATCTATTATATTTTTTATTCCTATTCCATGCTCGTCTAAATTACTTTTCGATGTCTGAATTTCACCTTCATGATAAACAATCTTATTATCATACGTATTTTTTACTGAAATAATTATCTCTCTTTCTTCTTTTACAAATTTAATTTTAATTAATTTTTGACCTTTACACTTTTCACATGCCTCTATGGCATTGTTTAATAAGTTTGATAAAATAATTACAATATCCTCATCATTAATACTTAGTTCTGATAACTCATTTATTTTGAATACTAATACAATTCCCTTTTCTTCTATCTCACGAAACTTCGTATTCAATATCGCATCAACAAACACATTATTCGTATTTAAATAATTTCTCTCCTTACTCAAATTCCCGCTTATATTTTTTATATACTCTTCCAGTTCAGCATAATTTTTCTTTTCTAAGAGCGATTCCATGCACATAATTTGGTTTTTATATTCATGTGTTTTTCTTCGTTGTTTATCAAAATTTTCTGAAATAGAACGATACATTTCTGTTTGATTTTTGACTTTCAGTCGAAAAATCTTGTCCTCTTGGATTCTTCTCTCTCGTTCTACAATATCATTAATCAAATAAAATATAATGATATTTAATCCAACCAGTCCTACTGCTATAACAATAAAAACATCTTCTTGTTTCTGATTTTTTATACCTCCTGAAGTTCCAATCATTGCAGCAATCACGCAAATTGTAAATATTGGAAAAGCAATAAACCTTAGCCATTCCGTATCCATCATCACTTCTGACGAATCCTTCCCAAATTTTTTTCTAATAATTAAAGTCACTAAAAATAATACTATTTTACTAAATAAAGTAAGCAAATGTCCTTGAAAGGCATACATCCTTTCAATCTCTGATACACCCTCAAACAACATAACAATAAATAAAAAAGAGAGATAATCTAAAACCAGCAACACTCCCTCAAAAAGCATTGACAAGACCACAGACTCCCAAAAACTAATTTTCAGATACGCAAACATCAATGCAGCAATCGAAAAAATCACAAACACTTGTTTTAAAATAATACTCTCTCTAAAAATTACTGCTGAAAAAAATACTAAAAGCATAATTGCAAAAATAGCACCATAACTTTTCCATTTTTTATTTTCTTCTCTTTTTATGGCAAACGTTTCAAAAAATATTTTGGCACATAAAATCTCTATTGCAATAATCAAAAAACTTTGTACATAATAAAACATCTATACTTCTCCCCTATATGCAATTATTGCTTTTTGCACATCTTTAAATCTTGCCCTCGGAACACTTAATTCAATACCGTTATTTAACAAAACAACATATCTACTCAAATGCTTGATGTATTTCATATTAACTAAATAGCTTTGATGTATTCGCAAAAAATCATTTCCTGCTAAAGCCGCATCAATCTCATCAAGAATACCATATAATGAATATTTTACTAATTTATCCTCCATCACATAAAAATCTAGCTTATGTAATTTACTTTCTATATACAGTAAGTGTTCTAAAGATACCTTTTTATGCCCCTCATTAAAATCAAATTCTTTCCAGGTGACCGTATAATTCATTTTCTCCTGAATAGCATCCATACATTCATAGACTGATTCCTTTAGCATATGATTACTTTTTAAAATATATCTAACAGCATCTACCTTATAGCCTTCTATTGTATAATTTACAAATGCTGTTACAAAGACCACAAATATATCCTTACTATTTTCTCTGATCTTCTTAGCTGTCATAATTCCATCCAACTCATCCATATTTATATCCAAAAAAACCACTTCGTACTTAATTATTCCAATTCCTAATTCTATAAGCTCTTTGCCAGAACTAAATGTATCAATTTCAAACCTGATTCCGTTATCTTTCAGATAATTTTCTAATATTTCTTTCAGCTCATTTCTAAAATATTTTTCATCATCACAAATAGCTATTTTTAGCACTGGTTAATACCTTCTCTCTTAAAGATTAATATGTTTTATTTGCTTCTTTATTATTGCATATTTATATATATATTTCGTCATATCAGGACATAATCTTTATCCACTATCTGATAACATATCTGATCTGGTCGTAATTGCATTCTCCCCATACACACATTTTCTTGTTCCCTTTTTCTGCTATCATCATTATAAGATATATAAAAAGCAGGCTCTGTCTCCAAAGCCTGCTCCCGTTTACCTGTTATCAAATCCAAAATTTTACTAAAGTCCCTCACTAACATAAATCCCCACCCGTTTCTGTATCACATCCACAACGTCGTCTACGCTTTTATCACCTGCGAAATACGCAGCTGCCTCCTCCATCACGATTTCCATGATATGGCTATCCCATTCGGCAGGCTTGACAGCACGGTTTACCATATCTACATACTGCTCGGCCTGTTCCTTTGTAAGCGGCGCTACTTCATATGGTACCCCATCTATATCGGCGGTATAGCGGTTTGCGAAGATTTTCCGCCCCATTTCATTCGTGTAATCTTCCTCCGCCATCTGCGCCTCCATCCATAAATCGAAGCAGTCCTTTCTTGTGGGCAGATGCATCATGCTCATGACGCTGCCCTGATACTCCTTTGACATGATATACCGGAGAAACTCCCACGCCTCTTCTTTATACTTCGATTTTGAGGAAATGCCCAGCCTCGAAGTGAAACTGATATAATTTCCCTCCCTGTCACTGCAGGGATAACCGATGAAATTCACGTCCTCCGAAAATGCAGCAAGAGTCTCCTTAAAATCATCTATATCCGAAGTTGCGTAGCGAAACAGGACTTCCCCACTCCGCAAAAGCTCCGCCTCGCCCTTTGTCCAATGGAATTCCTCCTCATCCACGCCTCTTGTATTGCATGTTTCCAGCAATGTCTTAAAATCTTCACTGTCAAAGCTGCATGTACCCGTTTTCATATCCACAAAATCAGAGGTTTCACACCCCAGTATCATTTGGAGCAACAGAATTTTCTCATCTATATAGAAAAACTTTGCATTACTGTCCTTCCCACGCAGCACATTTTCCATTTCGGCATAACTCCATCCTGAATCTTTTCCCACATCCGATGTCTTTGCGGCAAGGGAGAGCACATCAAAACCGTCTGCAACATAGTAAAGACCGCCTGCTGTCTCCATTGCCTCCACGACAGACGGAAGCAAATCCTCCACACCCAGAGATGTATCTGCCTCATAATACGGTGTCAGCTCCTCCAGATAGCCGTTTTTTACATACTGCATCACGGAAAAGTCCTGCAGGTCGTATATGTCGGGCACATTGCCTGCAATTATATCGGCATTCATTCTCTCAACAGAGCCTGCATAATCCTTTATCACAATCTCGATATCTGACTGTTCCTTATTAAACTGGTAGATAATATCCGTGATTTCGCTGTTATTCCCCAGTGTGGCAAAGGTCAGCATTTTCTTCTGGGCATTTGCATCTACCTCTTTCTTTTGGTAAATTGCCAAAGTCCCAGTATCCCCTTCTATATTCGTCTCCCCGAAGAAGTTTCCGTTCTGCAATGGGATAATATCGCTCGCACTTCCAGAAAGGGCATAGTCAAACAGCTTCTTTCCGGTCTCATTTTCCATGTCATAGCCGGACATACTATACCCATCGCTATAATACAAATCGTAGTCTCCAATGCCGGAAAAAACCATATCCACTGTCTCTACAGGCGACTTATAGTACTGTCCCAGCTCCTTTTTTGCCATATCTAAAACTGCAATCTGGCATGTTGCATCGCCTGCCGGAACATTGCTTAACAGGCAGAGAATCTCGCCTGTCTTCGACAGGGTGATATCGTAAAGCTCACCTTTTTTCACCGAAACTGTGTCAGAAAGCGCAAGGTTTTCATCCAACAGATGCACGTTGTTTCGGCTGTACAGTACTACCGTACCGTCAGGGGTAACGCAGAAATTTGTATTAATGTCTTCACCGGAAATATCAAACGCACCGTCCCCATCAGTCCTCGCTAATTCCGTACCGTCCGAGCTGCACTTTACCATAACCCTGTGCTCCGGTGCATCTTCATACATATAATAAATATTCTCCGCTTCATCAAAGTCAAACGTCCCTGCCATGTCCATGGCATCCGGCAGATTCGGTGGCAGGGCAAGCGCCTCCATGTTTCCGCCTTCCTCGTCAAACCGGTATATGCCTGTAACCTTACTCTCTTTCGATGCACTGAGCTGTTCCAGATCAGCTGGACTTCCCATCAGAGCCTCTGCCTGAAGCTGCTCCCCACGGGTAACCGAAATGGCAGTCACATAGATTTTACTGCCCTTGGCACAGTACCAGTACAACGTGCCCGTGGGCTCTTCCAGTGTTTTCACTGCCTCGTAGGTGACATCATCACCGCTAACAGTCTCTTCCTGTCCTGCCCCGTCTTCCCTTCCTGCGCAGCCGGTAGCGAGCAGGGCCATTATTACTAAGATGCTATAAATAAATGATTTTTTCACAAAACCGCCTCCCTTGCGCACCGACATCCCAATGAAGTCGGTTATTCCACACCATATTTCTTCAGGATTTCATGTTTGATTTTGATATACTCCAAAAGCGTATCCTTTGATATGACAAAAAATTCCTGCTCTGCATATGCCTTATAGTCCGTATAATACCTGTCATCCTCTTGTTCCTGCCCGTAATCCAAAACTGCCTCTGTATCGTCTCTATCTATGCGCAACAACGCAAATTTGGAAGGCACCGATTCATAAAGCGGTATGTCCGAATCCACAACATCTGTTGCTTCTGATTTCGCACAGAAAACAAGGTATCTTTCTTCCGGTATCATGATATTCACGCACGTCGAAGTATCAATGCAAACCTTATTCAAATCTTCTTTTACAATAATCCCGCCTGCCTTGGCTAAATAGATGCTTTTTCCTGACATGGCAGCATCGCCTTCTATGACATTTTTAATCACAGCATCCTGTACATACATGCTCCCTTTTTGCATATATGCTTTTCCGGCTGTAATTTCAAATACACAGACATCTGACATCATGGGCGGTTTTAGCTGTTCAAAAATTTTATCTTTAATTTCCAATATCCTTTCCAGTTCCGTATCATCCAGTCTCATCTGCAAACCGTCTGCATACTCTTTGAATGCTTCATATGTTGATATTTTGTTTATTCCATAAGAATCTGTATTGATATGTATAACAGCAAAAACGACAACAGCCAATATAATAGTAATTATGATAACAATGACAAATTTTTTCATCCTAGGACCTCCAATTTTTTATGCCTATATAAAGGTATCGATGCGATCAATATCACTAAAACAAATCCAATCAGATAATAGGGATGCAGATTCATATTATAAGAAACTGTAATATATGAGAAAAAATCCAGTTCATACCTGCTTTCGTAATATCTTCCCAATCCCCCTTGCAACCATAATATGATATAATATAACATATAAACATAGACGATTACATATATGTTCCTTTTGAAATAAAAAGACATCTGAAAAACATGTGATGCCAAAATCCCCATCACAAGGCTATACATAAGAGCATACAAAACATTATAAAGCTGTGGATTTCGCATATACAGTTTTATGGGAATAACACAGTACCCCGGATTTAATATTGTATCATTGCAATTTGTTCCGGCAATGTCCGCCGCCCCGTTAAATTCATATATGCTAAATCCCGAACCTAATATTCCTGTCGGTTCAAAAAAGAATCCGTTTACAAACAAACTTATAACAAGCGGAATAAAAAATGCGGCAAAAGTTCCCAAAAAGGAGACCAACATACCTGAAAGACAGTAGTCTTTAAAGCTAACCACATTATCCTGATTTAACTTTCCATACAGGTCATTCTTCCTTGTATTGGAAAGGCCATGTGGCAATATCAACAGGCACAAACTGATAATATGAAATATATTTACCAACGGCGAATAGAAATTTAGCAGTGAAGCATCCGAAATGTCAATCAAATAACCTCTATAACCACCATAGCTATGTAACAAAAGCAGAAATGTGTTCGCAAACGCTATCAGCAGCACCGCAAAAAAACAAATTTTAAATCCACTGTGTGTCATCATATTGTTAAATTGAGTTTTAAAATTCTTCATAAATCCAAAATCTCCATAATAGAACCTGCCATGGTACAAAGTTCATGGCAGGTTTCATTAAATTAGTAAATCTTTTCTGTTACATATACCTCTGCATCAAGCGAATCTTTATTGCCACGATACGCTGTAGTAACTGATGAAGTCATGCCTACATTACCATTTCCATCTGTCAACAAAAAGGTATAACTCTTACCTTTTGTACATACACGATACGCAGTCTGTTTACTCTCTTGTGTGTCCATGTTACCACTAGAATGCATCCAAGTTACACCTGCTGCACCTGAAACCTTGGCTTTCGCCTTTTTATATGCATCATAGTCTGTATTTTTTCCATCCTTTGCGATTTTGGAAATATTAATAACAATACCGTCATATGAGCCCTTTGCATAGCTTGATGCCGTCGTGTAACTACTACCATTTGCAGCACACCATTTACTACTAGTCCCTGCAAAAGCAGTTATTCCTGATAACATAAGTGCCATCATACATAAAATTGATATTCTGCTTAACTTCTTCATAAGTTTAA
Source organism: uncultured Clostridium sp. (assembly GCA_947178475.1). Taxonomy (GTDB): domain Bacteria; phylum Bacillota; class Clostridia; order Lachnospirales; family Lachnospiraceae; genus CAG-590. The sequence goes on from CAMWYM010000039.1 coordinate 15,892, forward strand.
TCTCCTTTTCTCTAAATCTCTTGTACCTAAAGTTGCATTGATTTTTTATAGTTATTCTTAAGTCTCCTAAAACTATTTCTTGTGCAATCAATTTTATCATGCTATAATAATATTCGTATTTCCGGCTTTCTACCAGATTGACTCCCTCAAAAGTTCACGTTGGTAGAAAGCCTTTTAAAATTGGTGGAGTATCCTCCATTATAGTACCTCCTCCTCTTACGTATAATCACCGCCTACGTCCATATCATTTTCAGTTCTTATACTGAACACAGCCTCAATTTCCAACGCTCTTACAAGAACCCGCTTTAAGAAAATCTTCCAAGCCTTCTGGCTCTTTCGGCTGATACCAGTTCCCCCGACAACAATATGGTGCCACACTTGCAAGCATTACAGCCAGTGCACATAGTTTTTCTCCATTACCACAGAGAAACTTTGTAAAAATTTTTTTCATATCCTTTTCCTGCCTTTCTTTTGTTTTTTATCATAGTAAGCATATCACACATTTTTCTGTAAAAACCAAATGCAGGGGTAAATGGTAAAAAATGGGGGGTAAACTGTTTTTCGTCATTTATAGTTTGTTGTTCACCCCCAGATTTTTACCGTTCACCCCTTGCATTGATTTTTTAATTGTAACCTGCGTTATAATATTTGCATCTAATGAGGGAAAAGCAGCTTTCTCAAAAATATGGAGGACTTTCATGAAAATATCCAATCAAATCAGCACAAATCTGGCATCCCTGATGTCAGAACAAAACATAATATCAAACAACCAAAAGGAACTGTATGCCTATTGCTTTGACTTTGTTTTAGACATACTGTTTTTCAATATAAGTGTATTACTAATTGGTCTCATATTAAGAGAACCATTACTGGCAGCCCTATATATCATAACAATGACTCCAACAAAAATGATGGCTGGCGGCGCACATGCAAATTCACAGGAAACCTGTAGTGCCATTTCCTATACCATTGCCATCAGTTCCATTCTATTGGCTGCAAACATATCTTTACTTTCTGTAAGCACCCAAACAGAGCTGTTTGTATTTTTTACATGTATCATCAGTATCGCTGCACTTGCCCCCGTTGATACTCCTAACAAAAGACTTGATATTACAAAGCATAAACATCTCAAAAAGAACTGTCTTATCTATTTACTGATTTTATCAGCCATATACCTTCTCTTTTATAATTGGGAATACACAAAATACTACAGTATTATGACAATATGTGTTATGATAATTGTAGTCAACCAATATATAGGTGTTTATATAAATATGCACGACAAACGAAACGGTGGTGAAAATCATGAAATTAAACATTGCAATCTGTGATGATGATAAATCAGACATATCCAAGCTTACACATATACTCGAAAGCTATTATATTTCCAAGGATGTTGATTTAAAAATCGACTCCTTCACTAATGGAAAAGCGTTGTTTCAGGCTTACCAGAAAGCCAATGATTATCACGTCCTGCTGTTAGATGTCGAAATGCCTGTGTTAAATGGTCTCCGTATTGCTGAAACCATCCGCACAACAATCGATAAACACGTAATCATCGTTTTTATTAGTAATTATCCGAAATACATGCAGGACAGTTTTCGTGTACATCCTTTTCATTATATAACAAAGCCAATTACAATGGATAATATATATGACCTGATGGATAATATCGTTAAAGAAATTACAGACAGCCATATTGTCTATTCCCTTATCAGCACTGACGAGGGGGATATTACAATAAATATAAAGGATGTGCTCTACATAGAAGTTACAGATGGCAAAGCCGGTATTCTTTCCTTCCATTTCTGCGACAAGAGCGTTTCCACAAAGGGAACCCTTTCCTATTGGAAAGAAGAATTAAAAGATTATAATTTTTACCAGTGTTATAGAAGTATTTTATTAAATTTATCCCATATCCATTATTTTGAAAAACGGTCAATTATTCTGGACAACGGGATACGGATACCTGTAGGGCGTTCCAGCGAAAAGGAGTTAAGAGATCTGTATCTGAATCACGCTGTCGAGCTTATGAACCTATAAAGTAGTTAGGAGAACAATATGTACGCATTCATCACAATTACCGCATATGCCTTTGACTTATTTATCATCGTCCTGTTTATGGATAAGCTATTGGGCAAAAGAAAAAAACAGATACCCTTTCCGGTATTTATCAGTTGTTTTATATTCATGGAAATCATCCTGTATCTGAACGAATATTTTTCAAAAAATTTGTCTGCCGAGTTGTCTTTAGTGGTAACTATATTGCTCAGTCTGCTTACCACCTTCGGATTGACATTTCTTTATGATGCCAGCATCTGGCACAGGATATTTGTTGCCGTATCTTTTCAAATACTTGCATTGTTTGGAGAATACTTTTGTACTCTAATAGTTCAAAAATTGAATCCTTCTGTTTTTATGAAACAGGATGAGACCGTGAGCATACTGATGAATCTTGGCTCAAAGATCGTTTTATATTTATTTATTCTCCTATTTATTTTATTTTGGAACAGAAATATTCGCAAATACCGTACGCTGCAATATCATATATTGCTGTTTTCAACACCTGTTATATCTCTTATTATTATGGCCGCCACTCCGTTTCAGCTTTTGATTAAAGGAGAAAATGTTTTCTTTTATTTACTGCTTTTTACCTCTTTAGCCATTTTAAATATTATGAATTATCTGCTGTTGGAAAAGGTCTTCAGCACCGCTGAGTTGAAAATGAAATATCATACACTGGAACAGCAGATGCAGTATCAAAAGGATAAGTATATACAACTTGGAGCCGCATATAAAAACGGTCGGAGCATTTTACACGATACCAAAAAACATTATTTTGCGATTTCCGAATATATTAAGCACAAACAATATGACCGCCTACAGGATTACCTGCATACCTCCATGGAGAAGCTGGAAACAACTTATGCCAGCATAAATACTGGCAATCTGGTAATCGACTCTTTTGTCAGTAACTTTAAAACAGTGGCAAAAAATAATTCCATCTATTTTGAAGAAAATATATCCATTGATGCAAACCGAATCCCCATAAATGATTATGATTTATGTGTGATTATTGGAAACCTATTAGACAACTGTTTTAATGCATGTAGTCCGCTGACACACCCTGAGAAATTTATACAGCTTGAAATTTATATTAATGACAACGACACATTTTTGATTCATACAAAAAATCCATATGTAAGCACCAAACCAGAAAAAGAAACTCCATTTGATCATTCCATAAAACATGGATACGGATTAGATAATATCAAGAGAATTGTAGAGGAAAACCATGGAATTTTCAGGGTTCGCAAGGACGAATATTTTGATATTATCATCATCATTCCCATTATTGATATCCATAAACGGTTTCATCCTCCCCTATCAAAAAGAGACCGTTAATTACAGTATCAATTCCGCCCCTTCAGCTTCTGATTCATCTGTTCTGCGGTCCGGTATTCTGCCCAATAGGAAACCGCCATGACAAAAGCAAAGACAACGGCAATGGCAGCCTCCATCCCTAAAACCTGTTTCCAATCACTTAAGACAAACCATGAAAAATAAACTCCTAAAGAAATCACCACTGCATTGACAAAGCAATAATAGAGAAGCATCCGTATCAGCATGGAAATTTTCGACACTTCCCGCTCTCCCTCAATCGGAATGAACAATGCCGGCAAAGTACATACTGCGGATACAATCAAATCCTGCCACAGGACTTCAACACTGATCCTCACATCTCCTCCATAAAAAATCTGAATAAAAACTGCCGTGGCAAACACAACACCTGTTGTAATCTTCGTGAAGATTGATATCATGTATTCTAATTTTTTTAACATCACTGCCCCTTCTTTCTACTGTTCTATACTCCCAGCTTCTCTTTTAATAGACCTGCGTACTGTCTGGAAATAATTACCTTTTCACCATTTTTCAGCAATGCCTCATATCGTCCGCCAAATGCCGGCGAGAGACTTTTTATCTTATTCAGATTCAAAATTGAGGACTTGGAAGACCGGATAAAATCTCTTTCCGGAAGCTCCTCCATCAGCTCATAGAGCTTGCTTTTCACCTCATATACAGCCTCCTCGCAATAGGCAAATACCTTCTGGTCCACCGACTCAAAATAGAAGATTTCTTCCGGCTCCACAAAGAAAATATCACCCTCCCGATACACCGTCAGCTTATTATTCTCCTGTTTAAACCGATTAATCAGCTTCACCATATCATCATTTAAGTGGCTGCATTTAATGATAATTTCCTCTTCATCTCCCGGACCAATATCTATAATCGTAACCTTCATACTCCCACTCCCTACCGGTCACTGATATTTCTTTTCCTCTGTACGACTATAATTGCTATAAATGCTATTATACCACAACCGACAAGAAATAACGCCTGAAATGTCTCCGATACAAGCTCCTCACCCATTTTTATCTGAATTCCCATGTATTCCTTGTACTCAGCAATCAGCTCTGCTGGTACATCGGTAAAGGTACGGCTAAGCGCCGCTTTACAGCAGGCACTCCGCATCAATGCTGTTCCATGTAAAATCGGTATATATTTTAATACAGTCGCTACCCCTTCCGGCAGATAACCCATAGGAAGATAAATTGCTCCTACGAAACCTACAAGTGTTCCTACCACTGTTCCAATACCACTCCATGCACTGCTGCTTTCTACAAACAATGCCGCCAGGTACATAATAACCGCAAAAATGCAGACGTTTAATATAATCAATAGCAAAATCTTTCCAAGCATTTCATAGTCTAACATTTCTCCTCCGGTTCCCACGATGTAGCAGAGAGCAATCCCGAGTGTCAGCACGCACATCAACGTCCCAATGAAAACGGAAGAGGTAATATAGGCAAGTGCAATGACACTGCGGCTGACCGGGGCAGAATACAGACTGGCAAGCTTCCCCTCATGTAAATCCGTCACCATATTCCCTGTCACCGTTAAAGTAACCGTAACTGCATTTACTACCAGAATACCGGCCAGTGTCCAGTACTGCACCAGATGCTTTGCATTTTCTTCATCTGCCAGTGCATCCCTTACCCCTCCGTATTCCTTTAAAAGATTGACGATACTCTCCTCATTCATATTGCCGAGAAAAATACCCATCAGCATTAGTACAATCAACATCGTAAGCATGGAAAAAAAGACTGCTCCCCTGTCCCTTAAAAATACCATACAATTCCTTTTTGTCAGATTAATATATTGATTCATTATTTGTTTTCCTCCTATTCCAGTTCCGTATCTGTCCTATCGGTACACAAACCCTCTAGATTCATTTGTGTCCGTCAAAACCTTACGTCCACAAATGAATCTGTGCACCTTTCGGACAGATACTATTTCTGTTCTGTGACACTTAAAAATACATCATCCATGGTTCCCTGAATCACTTCAAAGCCCTGTATCCTGTCCTCCACTTTTGCCAGTAACGGCATAGCGGAAAGGGTACTGCCAAGCTTTACGAAAATCCGTTCCTCTAAAACAGAATATTCCAAATCATTTTTTCTAAGCTCCATCACAATATTCTCCCGCTGCTCTGCTTTCGGAATCAGATAAAGCTTATCCTTTGCATAGGTCTCTTTTAACGAAAACGGCGTGCCATACTCCACCAAATGTCCATGGTCCATGATACCGATATGATCCGCAACAGCTGCCTCCTCCATGTAATGCGTGGTTAAAAACACGGTCATACCCATCTCTTTTTGTAGCGTATACACCGTCTCCCACACATTTTTTCTCGTTGCCGGGTCAAGCCCTGTGGTGGGTTCATCCAAAAACAGAATATCCGGTGTATGCATTAATGCCCTGGCAATCTCACATCTTCTCTTTTGTCCTCCCGACAGCTTCCCAAAGGGACGCTTCAATACATCAGCCAGATTGAGAATCTCTGTCACCCGGGTAAGGTTATGCCGCAGCTTGTCTTTATCCTTCTCATATAATCCACCCCGAAGCAGCAAATTTTCCTGCACCGTCAGCAGATTATCCAGACAGTTATTCTGATAGACAATACCGATATGTGTTTTTATCTCCTCATCTTCTTTTCCAAGCTCCATACCGTTTATCAAAGCCTTTCCTTCCGTAGGCTTTAAAAGTGTACAGAGCATATTGATGGTGGTAGATTTTCCGGCGCCATTTACCCCTAAAAATCCGAACAGCTCACCCTTTTCCACAGTGAAGCTGATGTCGTCTACCGCCTTTACTTCTCTGTAATATTTTTTCAAATGTTCTACTGTAATAATTTCACTCACTTTTCTTATCTCCATTTCGGTTTTAATTATTGAAAACGTCCAGACAGATTTATATTTTGAAGGCCGCCTGATAAAACAAGGCGGTGCGTTGATGCCTGCGCAATGCATCAACCTTTTGCTGGTGAAATTATAGCATTTGAAAAATACAATACAAGAGCAGATCAGGTGACCTGCAAAATAGAATAGGTAAGATGTAAAAAAAGGGTATTGACAAATTCTCCAAGTATGGTACATTTATATCGTAAGTAGTAAGTAATAAGTAGTAAGTGATAAAAGATAACGGAGGACACTAATCATGAAAGATTTATCCATCACACAGGAGTACTTGGTTTGCGCATTAAATGAAAAAGGAACTTTGTCTCCCAATAATCAAAAAGCTATCGCTTGTCTGGTAGTTGGAGGAATACTGGAAATGCAATTAGAAAAGTGTATTTCTATAGAGAACAAAAAAATCACCGTGTGCACCGAATTGCCGGAACACATGTCATATCTAAAACCATTATATAATGTTATCAATCAAGAGAAACCTGTAAAGGCTGAAAAAGTAATGGAAGCTTATGTTGCTTCTTTCACCAACAAAAAGCTGAATGAACTTTTAGAGGAGCTGACAAATGAATTAAAAGTTGCCGGAACAGTAGAAACGGTGAAGGCAGGTCTTTTGGGAAACAAGGAAAAACATACCCCTAAAAAAGCGGTAGTAACAAATATTATCGAAAAAATTCGTGCAGAGTTATTAGAGGATGGAGAAGTCTCTGATGAAGTCATTGCATTAACTGCACTATTGGATAACGCTGGGCAATTAACGGACTACTTTTCTAAGTATGAGCAGAAAGAGTTAAAAGAAAAGCTTAACGAGATCAGAACCTCTGACGCAGGAAAAACAGCAAAAGAAGCAATTGAGTATATTGACGCTCTCAATTCCCTTATCATTGCTTCAGCCGTGATAGCGTCAACCATTTAAAGCAGGTGATCATATGTCGAGACAAAGAACCATGGAGGTCATACAAAATTCTGAATATGTAACGATTGGCGAGCTAGTAAGATTAACAAATGTAAGATACAGTACGTTGAAATTTTATACAGAAGAAGGTATGCTGCCATTTGAACAAGCAGAAGAAAATTTGACACGACGTTATAAGCGAGAACAAAGTGTGATGCAAATTCAGAAAATTAAAGATTTGCGTCTGAAAGGGAAATCTATTCCAGAGATCAAGGAGCTTTTGAAATAAAAACCATATGTATGAGGAGGTTTTTATCTTGAAAATTATAGATTTTGTTAAAAAGAATTATGAAATCTTTATTGTGAACTTTATTGTTCTGGGATTTATAGCTTTTACTTTGGTGGCACAATTCGGAGTACATATTAAGATTGATAAGGGTGTGGAGCTGGTTCCTATTGAAATAGGATACAGTCAATCAACAGTGCATATTAATAGTAAATTTGTAGATGTATCGGAACGCTATGTACGTTTACAGTATGAAAATAACGCACAAAAGTCGTTTTGGATGCCGGCTTCTGTTGTGTTTGAAAGAGCCGGTGAAGATGAAATCAAAAATATGATAAAAGATGGCGATTCTATAAAAAGAAATGTATTTTTTAATACAAAATCCAATGAGGTTATAGGTGTAACTAAAAGTGGCAAATCGATATTGTCTTTGTATTATTATAATAGCAAGATGTTTCGATATGGAATGTTTTTATTGATTATATGTGATATTTTTGTTGGATTTTTGATCAAAGCTAACAATACAAAAAGTATCTAAGCATTGTTGTAGGTATAAATTTCACTGAGACTACATTGGGTAAAAAGTATTATTATCCAATAGATTATGGTATACTTTATTTTGATAAATTGGAAGTTGCGGAGGTAATAGCAATGATCAACATGGAAGATTTTAACAAAGTGGAAATGAGAGTCGGAACGATTCTTGACATAAAAGATAATAAAAAATCCAGAAATCCAGCATATGTTGTGACGATTGATTTTGGTGAAGAAATCGGTATCAAGAAATCGTCTGCTCAAATTACAGCTTTATACAAACCAGAAGATTTGATTGGAAGGCAGATTATTTGCTGTGTAAATTTAACGCCTATACATATAGGATCTGTAACAAGCGAAGTGAGGATTCTTGGAACGGAGTCAGAACAGGGTGTTGTGCTGCTCCAACCGTCTGAAACTGTTAAAAACGGGGACAAGATATTTTGACAACTTCCTGTTTATTGTAGAGAAAAAAATCATATTGCTTGTAATTGCACTCTGCAGCGTAAACGCAAAAAACATCAGAAAATGTTGACTATTTTTAGAAATTGGAGGAGTGGCTAAATGAAAGTATTTGGATTAATTATGGCTTTAATACTTAACCTTTTACTTATTTTTATAGAAGGGGCAACCTTTCTAAAGGTAAAGAATAAGCGTAATATATTGAAGTTCTATACTTTTCTTCAGAATTTTATTGCTCTTGCTATAAGCATTTTATTCTGTGGTTTTGCTATTAGAGAATTATTGGGATATGGTAATGTTCCTGAATTAATGAAAGGATTACGATATACAGCTACATGTGGTCTTGCAGCCACTATGTTTGTTTTTGCAATTTTTTTAGCACCACGATTCAAATCTGGAAAAAGTAACTCCCATACAGATTTATTTGGAGGATTAGAACCAAAGAAAGCCAATCTGCTGTTGCATTATATTTGTCCGATTATTTCCATTGTAAGCTTTTTATTATTTGAGAGAGGAACTGTATTAACTGATTCAGAATGGACAGGATATGCGGCAATTCCTTCGTGTACATATTGGGTTATATACATTTTTTTAACCATTGCACATTTGTGGAAGGAGCCATATGGATTGACAGCATCGAGAACCGAAAAGAAGAATCATTTAGTCGGGATATTGTTACTGATAGCAATTCCTACATTATTTATTTTGCTTTCGTATGTATTGTATTGGTTGAATCAGATATAATAAATGGTTTATGTAAATGTGAATCTGGAGGAAAGTCTATGGAATATATATGGTATATTCTTGCAGCACTTGGGGCAGGGATAGGAACCGGTCTTGCGGGACTGTCAGCAGCAACCGTAATGGTGCCGATACTAATTGTACTTTGTCCAAGCTTTAGCGGAGAAAACGGTGCTTATCAGGCTACTGCCATTGCTCTTGCATCAGATATTCTTGGATCAGCAGTGACAACAATTACATATGCAAAGCATAAAAATATTGACCTGAGGCGTGGTTGGATCATGCTGACATGTATTCTCACTATGAGTACAGTTGGCAGTTATGTAGCGTGGCTTGCAGGAAATGTAGTATTAGGCAGTTTTACGTTGTTTCTGACTTTTTTCATTGGCATCCGTTTTCTGATAAAACCGGACACGTCGCAGGAAAATACAGTGGATAAGGGAGAGAAGCTTGATTGGAAAGGCGTAGCTATATCCCTTTTTTTCGGTTTGACTATTGGATTCGGCACAGGTTTTGTAGGGACAGGCGGTGGTATGATGATGCTTGTCGTTTTTACCGCATTTCTCGGTATGGAACTGAAAACTGCTGT